>CAYTYV010000028.1:0-26533 GCA_964441055.1 uncultured Polyangiaceae bacterium
GCTTGAACACCGAGGCGATGCCAAAGCAGCCGATGCGGTTGGCCACGAAGTTGGGCGTGTCCTTGCCCCAGACGATGCCCTTGCCGAGCACCTTCTCGCCGAACTCGGCGATGGAGTCGCACACCTCGGGCAGGGTGTCCTTACCGGCCACCAGCTCGAGCAGGCGCATGTAGCGCACCGGGTTGAAGAAGTGGGTGACGAGGAAGTGCTTGCGCATCTCGTCGGACATGGCCGTGCCCATCTCGGCCAATGAGATGCCCGAGGTGTTCGAGGTCACGATGGATCCCGGGGCGCGGTGCTCGGCCACCCACTCGAATACTTTCTTCTTGATGTTCAATAGCTCGACCACCACCTCGATGATGAGGTCGCACTCCTTGAGCAGTGCGGCGTCATCCTCGTAGTTGGCCGGGGTGATCAGCGACGCGTCGTCTTTGGTGTAGAAGGCGGCAGGCCTGAGCTTCTTGGCGTTCTCGATGCCGTCCACGGCGAGCTTGGAGCGCTCGTTGTCCTTCGCTCCAGCAGGCACGACGTCGTACAGCACTGAGGGCACTCCGGCGTTGGCCAGATGTGCGGCGATGCCTTGCCCCATCACGCCAGCGCCGAGCACGGCTACCTTTTTGATCGTGCGACCCATGGGTCCTCCGGCTCATGAGCGCGCTTCTCGCTCCTGCGGAGCCCAAGCGCGGCTCGGTATGCGTTGCGGTTTGACCGCGTGGCCCACCGCCAGGGTGGTCGGCCACGGGTGTGCCTTGGGTCTAGTCGGGCGGCGGGCGGAAGCAAACCCCCTATGGCGCAGTGCGGCATTTGGGCGCCCGATCGAGCGCTGTCGCAGGAAAATACCGTGTCATTTCAACCGGTTAAGCAAGTTCGCGGCCGGCTTCTTCCGCGAATTGCGCCAAAGGTGTACGATTTCGCTAAGTTAACACTCTTTTCGACGCCGCCCGAGCCGCCAGCGTCCCAGCCCCAGCCCCAGTCCCAGCAGCAGCCACAGCGGACCGTCGAGCTGGGCGACGCGGCGACCGTCGAGTCGGCACCCGCAGCCCCCAGCAGTCTCGCTGGGCGCGGCAGCCGACGCGCCTGCGCCGTTGCCGCCAGCTGGCGAGCTGCCTCCCCATGGAGCCGAGCCAGCCGCGGCGCCGCCCGAGCCAGCCGAGCCGCCGCTTCCACCCACCGAGCCGTCGGGTCCCGCGTCGGACGGCTCGTCGCAGTCGGTGGCCTGCTTGACGATCTCGAAGGTGTCGATGATCTCGCTGTTGCCGCCGAAGACGTCGTACGACCAGGTGTCGATGGTGAGCTTCTCGTCTTCTACGTCCAGCATCAGGAAGTGGTGCTGGCCCGAGCAGGCCTCGCGGCCAGGAGGCACAGGCGGATCCCAGGGGAAGAACGGTTCGCAGAAGTAATTGGGAATGGTGAAGGCGCCCGCGCCGCCAGAGATGTAATAGATCGTGCCCAAGGCGGGGTCATTGACGGGGCAGGGCTCCTCCGATCCGGGGTTGTTGAAGGGGGGATTGGCGCAGGCCGAGGGCCCGTAGCGCTCGTACCAGTGGTTGTGGCTCTGCAGCACCACGTCGACGTGGTGCTCGTCGATGACCTGGACAAAGGCTTCGTTCTGGCCCTCCTCATTGGGCTCGTGGTTGATGCCGATGCCGATGATCTCGTAGAAGTAGGCGTAGACCGGCTTGTGGAAGAAGACGATCTTCCACTTCTGCGGGTGCGCGGTCAGCACCTCGTCGAGGTACGAGGCCTGCGTGGCGAACGGCGGGCTGCCGTCGCTGTAGGTCTCCGTGGACAGGACCACGAACACCGCGTTGCCATAGACGAAATGGTAGTAGTCTTCGGTGTTGGAGCCGTAATCGCCCTCGGAGCGCGGCAGGGCGAACAGCTTATTGAAGGGGGCGTCGTCGCCCTGGCCGTGGGTATCGTGATTGCCCAAGGCGGGCATGTACGGCACGTGGGGCGACGAGGTGCCCGTGTAGTCCAAGAAGTCGTGCCAGTCTTCCCAGTCGTCGCCGTCGTTGACCAGATCGCCGCCATTGAGCACGAAGGCGGGCTGATGGGTGAACGCCTCTTGCAGCACGTTCTCGTAGTTCTGTCCTCCTCCGAAGATCGGGTCCGGCCGGTTGTCGCCGATGAAGGCGAAGCGGAAGGAGGCGCAATCGGGATGCGGCGTCGGGCCGGTCGTGAAGAAGTACTCGTCCGAGTAGCCGTCGGCCGCGTCGCCAGCTCGGTAGTAGTAGGTGGTTTGCGGGTCGAGGCCGCTGAGCTCGACCTGGTGGACCCAGCCCAGCGTGCCCGGCCCGGCCTCGCTGCTGCCCGTCACCGACTCGGAGAGATTGCCCGGCTGAGTGCCGTACTGCACCTCGGTGCCCACGTCGGACGTGGTGTTCCACGAGATCGTCGTCGAGCTGTGGGTCTCGTTCACGAACGACAGCCGCACGTACTGCGGAGCGGCATCCGCTGCAGCCGTCAAGGACGAGGCCAGCAGTGCGGTGGTGAGCGCGACCGCGGGCCGCAGGCTACGGTGGGAGGTCGGGGGGACGTGTAGGCGCATCATCGTGAACCGGGCAAACGGAGAAGAGTCCGTTCCGGATTATAGCCATCGCGAGTCCTTTTGGGGAGGGCGGCGATCCGGGAAGAGCTGCGATGCAGGGCAAGGCCCAGCGCCGACGCAGCCCGCTCCGCCCCCATCCACGAGCGGTGACGAGGCGAAAAAGTCGCGGAGTTTGGGCGCTTGGGCTTTCGTCGGACTCTTGCTCGGTCGTGCAAAACCGCGATAAAGCGCTATGCTTAAAGGGTAACCCTCGGTTCGTTGGGTCGATGCTGAGGGCGACGATTGCAGCGTCCGGTCGCTCGCCACGAGCGCCTGACTTGGCTTAGCGCAGCCATGCCCATTCAACCCCGATCCATGCGCCGCGATCCAGAGGCAGCCGAACGCATCGCCGCCCGTCGCCGACGGGAGGAGGCTGCCTCGCCGATCCGCGACGAGGTGCCCGAGCTCGAGCGGCTCTCCATCGAGGTGCAGGAGAGCTCGGCCGGAGCGAGCGAGCCCCAGGTGCGCTACATTCGTCATGTGGTGGTCGACCGCGCCCGGGCGGTGTTCGACTTCCCCTGCTATCATCGGCGCTGCCGCCACGGCGGCCACGATATCACGCGATCCATCATGCGGCAGCTGCGCCAGGGCCGCACGCATTTCGAGGGCCATCACAACTGCGCGGGCACGCTGGGCGAGGATCCTTGCCCCTTCGAGCTACATTTCGTAGCCCTGGCCGAGTATCGGTAGCGATCGCTAGCGGCGGAGCGCGGCGAGCAGGCCCATCGCGGGATCGCGCCCGTGGGCGCGCGCATCGGCGAGGCGGATCCGCTCGCCGCCCAGCTGCCAGGAAAGCTCTTGTGCGGGGCCGTCGTGCTTGCCAGGCTCGGTGGTGTCGAGAAACACGATTCGCAGCCCGTCGAGTCGGCGGAGCGCCGCAGCCGCCGCCGCCACCTCGGACAGCACGGCGCCATAGCCCGGCCGGGCGGCCACGTTGGCTCGGCCGTCCGAGATGAGCACCAAGGTCTGCGTTTCGGCCCGATCCTGGGCGGCCGCGCGGACGAGGCTTTGGTAGGCGAGGCCTAGCCCAGCGCCTAGCGGGGTGGTGCCGCCCAGCGGCAGCGAGAAAAGGGCGCGGTGCGCGCGCTCCACCTGGTTGGTCGGCCCGAACAGCAGCGCGGCCTGGCGGGCGCGGAAGGCCACCATCGCCACCCGGTCGCGCTTTATGTAGGCGTGCTCCAGCACGCCCACGGCCACCCGCTGGGCGAGCGCCATCAAGTCGCCGCCCATCGAGCCCGACGCGTCTACGGCGAGCAGCAGCAAGCGTCCTGGTCGGCGCCAACGCCGCCTTCGCAGCAGCGTTTCCGGGACGAGCTTGGGACCGGGGCCGCGTCGTCGCAGCCGATGGGCGCCCGCGCGCAGCATGGCGTCCCAGGCTAGATCGCGGTCGCCCGGCTCGGCGGGCAGCGCGCCTGCGTAGCGCCCCACAAAGGGCTTCGCAGAAGGCACGCTGCGCAGCTGGCGTCGCCGACCTGCGCGGCTTGCCCGTGGCGAGCGCGGCAGCTCGCCGTGGCCGAGGTCGTGCTGCTCGACGAAGGCGGCCGAGCGCGCGGGGCCGTCAGCGCTAGACCGTGTGCCCCACAGACCACCCGCAACCGAGGCTTCGGGCGAGTCGTCGACAGCGCGCTCGATTCGCGCCGTTGCGCTCGCGGTCGTTCCGCCCGAACGCCGGGCAGCCGAGCGGGCCCGCCCGTCGCGCTTTGCGGGAGCGGGATCGCGAAGTCGCACCGAGGCCCCGCGCTGCTGTTGGTCGGCCTTGGCGGTCAGGAGTCCTGCTTGCGCGGAGCGCGCGCGACCGATGGCCGTTGACGGTGGCGCCCGGTCAGAGGCTTCTGGGGCTACGGTTTTTTTTTTGCAGCTGGCTCGACCAACGCACTGCGCACCTTTTCGCGGAGATCGCCCTCGCCGAGCGCCTGCTCCTCAAAGGGTCGTCGCCGCAGTCGATGACGCACCGCCAGGGGAGCCGCGCGCTCGAGATCGGCCGCCTCGATCTCCGAGCGGCCTGCCAGCGCCGCGGCCGTGGCAGCCGCCTTGACCATGAGCAAGTCTGCGCGATGGCCCTCGATGCCAAGGGCAAGCGAGACCCGTGCGGCGCCGAGCGCCCACGCGCGATCCGGTCGCATGCCCGCCAACAGCTCGCGGGCGCGCACCAGGCTCTGGGCGAGCTCTTGCTCCTCGGCCGCCCAGCGTTGGCGGAAGCGTTCGGGATCGGCCTCAAAGGCCAGCGAGCGCTCCACGACCTCAGCGCGCTCGGCCGCGTCGTCCAGGCTGCGGATCTCGACGCACAGCCCAAAGCGGTCGAGCAGCTGCGGCCTGAGCTCGCCTTCCTCGGGGTTCATGGTGCCGATGAGCGCGAAGCGAGCCGGATGGCTCACGCGGATGCCCTCGCGGGCCACCACGTTGACCCCCATGGCCGCGGCGTCGAGCAGCAGGTCGACGATGTGATCGTCGAGCAGGTTGACCTCGTCCACGTAGAGCAGCCCCTGGTTGACCCGTGCCAGGATGCCCGGCTGAAAGCGCCGCTCGCCCTTTTGCAGCGCGTGCTGCAGATCGATGGTGCCGAGCAGCTGGTCCTCGGTGACGCCCAATGGCAGGGTGCAAAACGGCGCGGGTCGCTCGAGGGCCGTCACCTGCTCACGCGTTTGGCACTCGCTGCACCACAGCTCGGGCTGGCCGCTGGGACAGCCAAAGGGGCAGCCGTCCACCACCCGGACCGCGGGCATCAGGCTTGCCAGCGCGCGGGCGGCCGTGCTCTTGGCCGTGCCCCGCTCTCCGCGGATGAGCAGGCCGCCGAGGAGCGGGTTGGCCGCCTGCATCAACAGGGCGAGCTTGAGCTCGGCCTGACCCACCAGGGCCGCAAAGGGCAACAGCCTTTCAGGCGCGAAGTCGTCCATGCTCGTGCGTAGCTCCGCCGCAGAGCGCTCAGAAGCCGAAGCTCAGCCACCCTTCGCCCAGGTGGCCGAGCACGAAGTCGTCGATCTCGGGATCGGCCTTTTGGGCCCTGGCGTAGCGAATGGCCTTGACGGAGCGCGCCAGTACCCCGCGCGCTATCTCCTCCTGCCGCATGGCCAAGCGCGTGGCCCAGGTCGGCTCATCCGCATAGGTCACATAGGGCACCGAGCCGTTGGTCCGGCCGTTCTTGTGGTAGACGTAGCGTTTGAAGGGCTCCTCCTTGGGGTGTCGGTTGAGCGGATCGAATGCCTCCTTAGCCTTGAGCGCGGTCATCATGGCCTCGGTGCCGCGCCCCAGGGCTTTCATGGTGGGCGTGGGCTCGCCGATGAGCTGTCGATACTTCTCGTCCATCTTGCGCACCCTGCGGCGTACCACGCCGTTGGGGGCATAGCGATCGATGCCGTACAAGCTGGTCCAGAGCATGGCGCATTGCCGCTTGAAGAAGCGGGCGCGATGGCGGCGGAGGACCGCGTTGGCCGATTTCAGGCACCAGGCATACCCGTCGAGCTGTACGTCGAGCCTCCGCAGGATCGACGGGCCCCAGGTGTTGTACATGAGATCGTAGCCGTGCTCGACCAGGTTCAGGGTCTCGTGGGGCTCGAGCGCGACGTTCTTCTGCGCGCCGCTCCAGAAGTGGACATCCTCCCACGGCACCTGGTCGACGCGTCCCTCCTCGCGCAGCCGCTCCCATAGCGGCGTGCCCGGGAAGGGCGAGACCCGCGTGAGCTGCTGATAGGTCGGATAGAGCGACACGAAGTAGTTCAGGTCCTCGTGTATGTTGCCGTGATGGTGGAAGTCCCAGCCGCACATCCAGGCGCCGATGGTGCGGATGCCCATGGAGTGCAGCCGACGGAACACCTCGCGCGCGTCGTACTCGTCGCGCTTTTCATAGCCGTGCTCGCCCGCGAACTTCGATTCCACGCCGATGAAGATGGCGCCGATGCCCGTCTCGGCAATGGCGTCCCAGCCGTAGCGATTGGCGAACTGGCCGATGTAGTCGATCGAGCCGAAGCCGAACCAATCCAGCGATTCGCACACCTCGGGCTTGCTCAGCCAGAACTGCCGAATGGCATCGACGTAGCTCGGATGACGGAAGTGGTCCTCCTCGATGACGAAGATCTGCGTGACCGACGGGAAGTTCTGCTGGTAGAGCGCGATGTGCTCGACCAGCTCCTCGGGCGAGAGCAGCTCGATCCGCCGTCGATCGAAGAGCGCCGTCGTGGCGCAGAAATCGCAGCCGCCAGGGCAACCCAGCCCCGAGACCAGGAAGCCGATGCTGCCCTTGGGAAAGCGACTGATGTAGGGCGGGGCGCCGCCCGCCTTGGGCATCAGCGCCTGGCGAATGGGTCGATCGGTGCGTTCGCCCAGGTAGCGGCGTAAAAAGCCCACGCCCTCGCCATGCACGACGTGGTCCACGTAGCGCTTCTGGGTCTCGCTGTCGTACTGCGCGCGGAAGGCTTGGCCACCGTAGGAGCCGAGCAGGATCTTGGTGGCGGGCGAGCGGTTGCGCACGTAGGCGCACATCTCCATGACCCGGTCCAGGTGGGGCGGGTAGGCGCTGATGCCGATGACGGGGTAGCCCTTGTCCACCTCGCGAACGAAGTCCTCCCAGCGCGGGTACTCGAGCAGCACGGCGGGCACGTCCACGTTCTGCGCCAGGATGTGATTGGCAAAGCAATGGGTATGCGACAGGATGGAGAAGATCGTGTCGCCGTGGGTGAAGCGCTGCCCGGTGGCGTCGGTGAGCGAGTCGTTGGCGGGCAGGGTGGGGTAGGGGTAGCAGGGGGTGGTGAGCAGGATCCAGTTGCGGAGATCCGTCGGCGTGTGCATGGCTAGCTCCTTTCCGCGGCGCTCGGAGCCGGGGCGAGCTGCCGATCATCGTCGCCTGAGGCGCGCGGTAGCGAGACCTCGGGCGGCTCGGGGTTCGACGAAGGCGCGGCCTCGCCGTCCGCGAGCAGGTGCTCGGCCAAGAACTCGCCCAGGACGGAGGCGAACTCCGAGGGGCGCTCCTCGGGCCAGAAGTGGCCGCAGAAGGGCACCAGCTCGAAGCGCCGCGCCCCGGGGATGTCCTCGTAGAGCTTGCGGCCCCACGAGGGCGAGAGATAGGCATCGTCCGCTGCCCACACGACGCAGGTGGGTCCGTGATATCGCTGCAGACCGGAGACCGCCTGCAGGGTGTAGCGCGCGTTGCCCGCCAGCAAAAAGCGCTGGAACCGCTCGCGCTCGGCAGCCGTGCCGCGGAGCGGCCGCAGGTACTCGCCGATGGCCTCGGGGGTGAGCTTTGCGCGGTCGTAGACGCCCCGCAGAAAGTCGGAAAGCCGGCTGTGAGCCTGCAGGTGCTCGATGACGCCGCGTCGGCCCAGGTAGTCCATGAGCAGCGGCACTCGGGCCAGGCGCTGCAGGCGGGCTATCGCGGGCACGGGCCAGTTGTCATAGCAAACGCAGTCGGTGATGCCGAAGCAGGTGACCCGCGCGGGCTGCCGCGCCACGATGAGCTGAGCGGCTGCTCCGCCTTGGTCGTGACAGACCAGGGCGAACTCGTCGTGGCCGAGCTCCGCCATGAACTCGATGAGCATCTCGGACTGTGCTTCCATGTCGAAGCGCGCCGAGCTGAGATCCACCTCGGTATCGCCCAGCCCCATCAGATCGGGGGCCAGGCAGTGGAAGTCGTTCTGCAAGAAGCGAATGACGTGGCGCCATAGAAAGCCCGAGGTGGGAATGCCGTGCACGAACAGCACGGGCGGTCGGGGCGGGCCGCCCGTCTCGAGGTAGGCGATGTTGCCGAAGCTGGTGCGCACGAACGCTTTGGGTAGGGCCGGGTCCGTCATGGCATCTCCTTCTGTGTTGGCGGGCCCTCGCGCCCGGCCAAAAACGCGGCTTGCGCAAAGCTGCTGCCCGGATCGAGGCAGCAGATGATCTGACGGAGCTCGCCGAGCGTGGGCTCGTCGGTGGGCGCGGCCGCCCGAGCGCGCTCGTCGGCCGCTTCGGGCTCGGCGCGCGTCAAGCATTGCAGCAGCAAGAAGGCGGCGTGGATGCGGACGCGGTCGCGCAAGCCCGGCATCTCGTCGGCCAATAGCTCGGGGTGGCTTTCGAGCTCGCGGATGGACTGCCCGAGAAGCTCGCGGCCCCGCTCGTTGCAGCCGAGCAAGGGCGGCATGGCCGACAGCAGCCCGCCCGCCAACACGGTGGCCTCGATGCGCGCGGCCGCCTCGGCCTCGGCCGCGCCCGCCAGCGCGTGCTCCAGCTGGCGGACGATGGCGACGCCCTCGTGGATCAGCGCTTCGGGCTGCTCGCTCGCCCGAGCGCGCTCGAACTGGGCGAGCGCCAAGTAGAGGGCCGCGCGCGGATCGGCCCGCGTGCCGTCCGCAAAGCGTGCCAGCAGTCTGGCGCCGCGCTCGCCGTCGCCAGCGAGCACGAGGGCTCGGCCGTAGGCCATCTGGACCTCGCTGCTCTCGGGCCAGCGCTTGAGGCTCTGCTCGAGAAAGAAGACGGCTTCGGTGGTGCGGCCCGCGTGCATGAGCAGGCCCGCCGTTTTCAGCCACAGCCCGGCGTCGCCGCCCGTGGCGCATCGCTTGCGGGCGCGATCGATGCGCTCGTCTAGCCCATGCCGCCTGACGAAGGCCTCGCTGGGCTGATAGACGAGCCGGTCCAGCGTCAGCCGCTCGCGGGCGGGCTGGCCCAAGCCCTTGCGAAGCTGCAGCTCCATCAGCGCGCCCAACATGTTCAGCACGAAGTTGACGACCAGCTCGCCGCGCAGGAACAAGCTGGCGAGCACCTGCTCGGCGTCGAGCGCGGTCGGCCCGATGGTGAAAAACGCGGCGTGCTCCAGCTCGAAGGCCAAGCGGATGTGCGAGGCCACCGTGCGAAAGGACTCGAAGGGGATCCCCAGCTCGATGCCGCGCTCGCACAGCGCCACGGCGTGCGCGTCGTAGCTCGAAAAGCGCGGTCCGCCGTTGTCCGAGAGCGGGTTGATGATGCCCACGCGCAGGTACTCGCCCAGCCGCTCGGACGAGATGCCCACCTCGCGGCCTAGCTCGGCGTCGTCGAGCGTACGCTGCGAGCTCAGGTCGCCGTCGGCCAGGCGCGAAAGGCGCTTGCACAGCGACTCGGACAGCACCAGCGGCTCGATCCGCTCGGGCGCAAAGCCGAAGATGGTGAAGATCCGCCGAATGAGCTCCAGCGGCAGGTTGTGGTCCTCGCGCAGCACCCGGATCTGCTTGAGAAGCTGAAGCTGCTGCTCGCTGTAGCGCGCCCGCGAGTCCGAGCGCGGCACCAGCCCCTGCCGCAGGTAGTGGTGGATGAGCTCCTTGGACAGCCCGGTCTCCTGCATGACCGCGCTGATCCGCCAAGTCTCGCCGTTCGCCTCATCGGCCACGGCCACGGGGGTAGATGCTGTGCCCGACATGTGTGGAATGGTACGAGTAACCAGCTACACGAGTTTGTTGCGCAATATAAACGCAGTAAAAACAACTTGTTGCAATTGTATGTTAAAATATTACACGTTTTCGTGTGATTGGCTACAGATTTCTCACGAACAAGTCGATTTCCGACCCGGGTTGACCCGGACCCGGACCCGGACCCGGACCCGAGCCGACCCGCGACCCGAACCGGGCCGACCCGGGTTCGGTCTGATTGACCCGGGTTCGGTCTGATTCGGTCTGATTTTGGGCTCGGCCCGGTCTAGACCCGGGTTCGACTCGACCCGGGTTCGGGTTCGACCCACATCCCCTTGGCCCAAGTGCTACCATGACTCTGTGCAGGTCGATGATCTACGCGCCTACGCGGCCCGCCGCTGGGACCTCGTCGAGCAGCAGAAGGATCGGTGGCGAGCGGAGCGCTTTCGCCAGGGAGGACCCGCTGCGACCTTGGCGGTCTCTGTCGCCCTGCGCGAGCGCTGGCGCCGTCTGGGCGGCCGCAGCTCGGATGCCCAACGGCAGGTGGACTTAGCCCACCACCTCGAGCTCAGGCGCAAGCTCGAACAGGTGAGCGGTGTCGTTGGGGATCGCTGAGCCCTACGCCTCACTCGGGCGGGCCTTTGGCGCAGTCGGGGCTCGCTGGTACGTGTTCGGCGCGCAGGCCGCCATCATGCACGGCGCCGTGCGGTTCACCGAGGACATCGACGTCACGGTCGAGGGAACGCAGGTGGCGACGGCCACGCTGGTGGCGGCGCTCGAGCACGAGGGCTTGGAGCTGCGCGTGACGAGTGGCGTGGAGCACTTCGTAGCGCAGACGCGGGTGTTGCCGATGGTCCATCTGGCCACCATGATGCCAGTTGATGTCGTTCTGTCCGGTCCTGGCATCGAGGAGCTGTTCTTTGAGCGGGCGGTGACGGTCGAGGTGGAGGGCGTGTCGATTCCGGTGGCGGCGCCAGAGGACGTCGTGGTGATGAAGGTCCTGGCCGGGCGTCCCAAGGATCTCGAGGACGCGGTCGCGGTGCTTGCCGCTCAGCTATCCAAGCTCGACCTATCGCACATCCGCGAGCTGCTGATCCTTTTGGAGCGGGCGCTCGGCCAAAGCGACCTGCTTCCCGCCTTCGACGCGGCTCTCGAGCGCGCCCGCCGCGCGGTTGCTGGATGACTGGACCCGAGCAGCGATCGGTTGTCGGGTGACGGGACCCGCCCCGCGTCGTCGTTGCCCCAACGCCCTCACTCGATGATCGAGTCGGTCACGTGGATGGGCGTGTCGCTGTGGCACGAGATCTGCGGGTAGATCGGGTACCACGAGCCGCCTGTGTTGTTGGTGATGACGCTGCGGTCGATGTAGATCTCGCCGCTGTGGTCATTGCTCACGAAGAAGATGGCGCTGCCGTGTTGGATGACGTCGTTGTGCTCGATGCGCGTGCCGCACAGTGAGAGCGTCATCGTATTGCCGTCGTTGTAGATGGCCCCGCCGCTGCCGCCGCCCGGCGTATTCGGCTGGGCTGGGTTGCCGCCATTGCCGATGGCATGGTTATGGGACAAGAGGCTGTTGATGATGGCCCACGACACGCCGATGCTGCTCAGGCCGCCACCGTTCGAGCAGGTGCCGCCGTAGCCGTCCGCGCCTCCGAAGGTGCTGTGGACGACGTAGACGGGCTCGCCTTCGTATTGGCTGAAGGCGCGCACCGCAGCGCCGCCGACATCGGGGCCGGTCTCGGCGCACACGTTGTTGAAGAAGCGACAGTTGACGATCTTGAGCCGTCCCCCGCGCGCCCAGATGGCCCCGCCGCCGTCGTAGGTGGTCTCGCTGCGGGAGTCGGCGCGGACGAAGGTGAGGTTCTGCACGGTCAGCCGCGGGTGATCCTGGTTCTGGCAGTGCTCCGTGGTCCAGACCTGATCGGGATCGCAGGTGTTCATGTAGAGGATGCGGCGGCTGCAGGCGCCGCTCAGCGTCACGAGGCCGCCGCCGTCGATGACGATCTCGGGACCGGTGTCGTTGAACACCTTGGCGGTCTGGTCGAGGCTGATGGTGACCGGGTCGGGACCGCAGTCGAAGGTGATGATCCCGCCACGGGCCACCGCATCGACGAACGCAGCGCTGGTGCAGCTCTGCGGCGTTCCCGAGCCGATGACGGTGGTGGGGCTGGAGACGTCCTCCAGCCCGGCCGCCGCAGGTACCTCGCAGCTGGCCTCGGGGTGGGGGTTGCCCGCAGGCGGACCATCCCGGGGGTCGGGGATCTCGCCGCCGCTGCCGTCGCATGCGCCCGTCGCTGCGCTGGAGCCACCTGCTCCGCCCGTTCCGCCTGCCTCGCCCGCTCCGCCCGACCGGCTCCTGCTGTCATCGCCATCGCCGCAGCCTGCCGCGCCGAGCAGCGCGGCCAGGGCGGTGTACATCGACCAGACCGAGAGCGTGCGCATCCAACGTCCTCCCGACGCCAGAGTAACGGAAACCTGCTCAGCATAGGAGCCTCGCGTGGCCCGCGCGGACCAGCTCGGGCCCGGAGCTCAGTCGAAGCGGTGTTCAGTCACCCCGCGGCCCATGATGCCCGCAGAGACGATGGCGAGTATAGCGGAACGGCGCCCACCGGTTTAGGCTAGGGCCCATGCGATCCGACGCCATGGTGCTGGATGAGCACGGTGGCCCCGAGGTGCTCCAGCGCCGCACCATCGAGGTTGCCGAGCCAGGTCCCTGTCAGATCCGCGTGCGCGTGCGCGCCGTTGCCCTGAACCACCTCGATCTATGGGTGCGACGCGGCGGGCCGGCCTTCAAGCTGGACTACCCCCATCGGCTAGGCTCGGACGTGGCGGGCGAGGTCGAGGCGCTGGGACCGGGGGCGCGGGGCGTCGAGGTGGGCCAGCGGGTGATGCTCCACCCGGCGATCTCCTGCGGCCACTGCCCGGCCTGCCTGGCGGGCCACGACAACCTCTGCCGCTCCTACCGCATCCTCGGCGAAAACACGCAGGGCGGCTACGGCCAGCACCTGGTGGTGCCCGATGTGAGCGCCTTGCCCATCGGCGACGAGCTGGGCTTTGCCGAGGCGGCGTCCATGCCGCTTTGCACGCTTACGGCCTGGCAGATGGTCTTCCGCAAGGGAGAGGTCAAGCCGACCGACGCGGTGCTGGTCAACGCGGCCGGAAGCGGCGTCTCGACCATCATCATCCAGCTGTGCAAGCTAGTGGGGGCACGGGTCATCGCCACCACCAGCAACCCGGACAAGGTGGCGGCGGCCGAGGAGCTCGGCGCCGACGAGGTCATCGTGAGCGAGGGGGAGAATCTGCCCAAGGAGGTCAAGCGACTGACCGACCGCGCGGGGGCGGACGTCGTCTTCGACCACGTCGGCGGAAAGCTATTCGAACAGAGCCTGGCCGCCACGCGCTGGGGCGGCAGGCTGGTCACCTGCGGCGCCACGGCGGGCTTCAAGCCGGCTATCGATCTGCGCAGCATCTTCTTCCGCCAGGTCGAGATCCGTGGCTCGACCATGGGCAGGCGCGGCGACCTCGTCCAGGCCCTGCCCCTTATCGCCACGGGGCGGCTGCGACCCGTGGTCGATCGCGTCATGTCGCTGTGGGAGGCGCGCGGGGCGCACGAGGCGCTGGAGCAACGTCAGGCATTCGGCAAGATCGCTTTGGAGGTCGACTGAGCCCGGCCGCGAGCCGATGGCGCGGACGCGGGGGATCTCGGGCTAGGGGCAGATGGGGCAGATGAGGAGTCGGAGCAGCACCGCGGTGGGGAGCGCAGGTGGCCGCGCGCGCTAGAGGCGCCACGGCTCGGAGCGGCCCCAGGCGCTCGTGCGCTGAGGCGGAGCCGTCGACGGACGGACAGGTCGTCGAGCTCGCCCGCCCTGGCTTGATCGTGCTGTTTCACTCGCCCGCGGCCCTTGGCGAGCTCGAGGAAGGCGGCGACTACCGCGCGCGCTTTCCCGACGGTCGCGACCTCGTGGACTACGTCAACCAGGGGCGTCTCGGCGCGATCGCCCTGCGCTGGCCCGAGGCGGCTCACTGGCTGCGCTTCAGCTGTACCGCGGATCGCGAGGTGATCGCGCGCGCGAGCGACCACGTGCTGCTAAGCGTCGAGGTCTCGGGCGGTGAGCTGTGCGTGCGCGGCGCCGACGATCTGTTCTGCTGGCGACGGGGCTGCCCCGACGACCGGGTGGTGCGCATGGCCAACGGGATCTACGCCGTGACCGCCTGCATGGCGCTCTACTCGGGCTCGGGTCCCGTGCGCATCTTCCTGCACTTCGCCCCTACGGCTGCCAAGCCGGATCTCGGCTACTCGTCGGTTCCCGAGCTGTTCGGCGAGGCACCGGTCCACTGAGTCGGTGCTATCGCGGTGGCGTTGCTGGCTGCCCGAGGTCCAGCGCGAGGTAGGGCCCCACGGCGTCTCGCTTTCGACGGGCCGCCTCCCGCAGGGCTGCGCGGGCAGCGGGCTCGAGCTCGCCGCCGTCGAGCAGCGTGCGCGCGGCGCGCTCGAAGTCCTCGCCGTCGAGCAGGTGCGGTCTGAAGCGCGTCTTGCGGTTGTCGCTGGCCACGAAGTAGAGCGCCAGCGTCATGGCGAGCTCGTCGCCTCGGTCGCTGAGCTCGAGCCGCACGGGCATGCCGTAGGGATGGATGTCGCGCTTGCCGTAGCGTCCGGGCGAGAGAAAGGCGAAGTTGCCGATGCCGTACAGGATCCAGCGACCACCGTAGCGCTCCACCTCTTGGAAGACGTGCGCGCCGTGGCCCACCACCAGATCGGCGCCCGCGTCGATCATGGCGCGTCCGAGGCGCGCCTGCTCGGCCGTGCGCCAGGCGTAGTTCGGGCCCCAGTGGGGGAAGACCACCACGAATAGCTCGGGCTCGGCCGCCTTGAGCGCGCGGATCTGGCGCGCGATGGTCCGAGCCCACAGCCCATAGGCGCCAGCGCGGCGATGATGGGCGTAGAAGCCCATGTGCCAGTGGGGCCAGTCGCGCTCGAAAGCGCTGATAACGGCCAGCCGAAAGCGGTGCGTTCCCACGCGGAGCTCGTGACGATAGGGGCGCGCGGCCTCGGCGAGCGAGCGGCCTGCGCCAAAGAAGGCAATGCCATGGGCCGAAAGCGCGGCGGTGGTGTCCTCAAGGCCGCGCTCCAATAGATCCATGGCGTGGTTGTTGGCCAGGCTGACGACGTCGATGCCCGCGGCGGCCAGCGCCGCGGCCGACGGGTCTGGCGCGCCGCAATGGACGTACTGCTTGTGCGGCTCGAGCGGGGAGGCCCGGCTGGCCGACAGCGGGGCCTCGAGGTTGGCCACCACCTGATCCGCGCTCTGGAGCAGCGCGCGAAGCCGCGCGAACGGGTAGCCGTAGCCGCGCTTTTGGAGCAAGCCGTAGCGCCGCGGTCCCAAGGAGTAGCTCTCGCCGAAATAGGTGTCGCCGACGAAGAGGATGCTGGCCCGCCCGTCGGAGGCCTCGGTCGCGGGAGGCTCGGCAGCCCTTGCCTGCTCGGTCGGCACGACGGGGGGGACGCAATACGGCACCCCGATGGCGATGGCCGCCACTGCGCCGACCAGCGCGATCAGGGCTGCCAGCGCCAGGGCCCGCCGCGTCCGCGACTTGGTGGCGAGGAGCTCGGCGTCGCTCATGAGGCCTGTCGTAGTGTTGGAGCTTCCCAGCCGCAATTCATGGCCAACCGCGCTCGCTCAGCGGCGGGCTCGAGTGCGGCGGCGCGCCAGGGGAGAGCTTCTGCCCCAAGGCCGCTGATGGTATCTCGGGCTCGCGGCGAGCTTGAGGCCGCCCCAGATTGCGAGGATCCCTTGGCAGAGCTCGGCACGACGTGGTGGGAGGCGTTGCTGACGCCGTTGAACCTCGGCGTTGCAGTCGCGGTGGCGGTTCTTGCGGGGCTTTGCGTCATGGGGGCATGGTCGCGGCTGTGGCGCATCCAAGCGCTGCTGTCGGTCGACGTGGAGGCTTTGGCCGAACGCGCGCGGGGCCGCGCGCCAGCCGAGCGGGCTCGCCTGCTCTCCGAGGCGGCGCCCGAGCAAAGCTGGGAGCGCGAGCTCGGCGAGGCGCTGGAGCAGTCCCGCGACGACCGCGACCGCCTGGTCAGCGTCAACGAGACGCTCGGAGCGCTGGAGCACGAGCTGGGCCGCGGCGCGGGTTGGCCTGGAGCGTCGGTGGCCATCGCGGTGGCAGGCGGCGGCGCTGTCATGCTGGCCGGCTGGCTGCTCGGCGCGGGCTGGGAGATAGCGCTCAGCCTGCTGCCACTGCTGGCCAGCGTGGTCGCCTGCGCCTGGGCGCGAGTCGCCAGCCGCCGCTCGGAGGCCAAGGCCCGAAAGCGCGTCGATGCCCTGGTCGACGCCGTGGTGGGCGAGCTCGGCGAGGTCGGTGACAGCGCCCGCCGCCCCCACCGACGCCGCCGCTGGCGCCGCCGCGGACCGAGCGATCCGTTGCAAACGCGCGGGCCGGGCACGCCCTTTGGGCTGTCCGGCTAAGTCAGCGAGGCGCAATTCTTGGCCCCCTGGCATTGCCCCAGGGTAGGTCAGGGCGGCGCCTCGGCCTGCTCGAGCGGGCACTATGGCGTAAGGCAGCAGCGCAGCTTGGCGCCTGCGCCGTTGGGGTCGCGGTACAGCACGTGGAGCAAGGAGGGGGAGTCCTGCCACGCGTCCACGTTGCCGATGGCACCACCGCCATCGTCCACTTCGAGCATCGCGGCGTTCGACGTTCCAAAGCCAGCGATGGGATAGATGCCCACGACCATCTTTCGGGCGTACAGGTAGTCCACCAGAAAGACCACGTAGTCGTCGGTCAGTCGCGGCGCCTTGAAGTTGGCCGCCCCCCAATAGGCGATAGACGAGATGCGCGTACGCTGCGGGCTACTATCAAGGGGGCCGTAGGCCCAGATCTGCGTGTGGCTGCTCCATTGGCATGTGCTGTCGGGGCTCGGCTCGGATTTGGCATAGACGATCCATTTCCCCCGCACGTCCGGTTGCTGACCTCGATCGATCGCCATCGGCGTGAACGCAGGGCCTTTGGCGTACATCACCTGACCGGTCGTGGCGTTCTCCCAGACCACGTGCTCTTGGTGGGCGCGTGGGCGCTCGTCTCGGTCGGCGGTTTGCGTGATTTGGACGGCGTTCGCGCTCTGGCAGTCCAGCGACGGGCACCGCCAGATATCGCCGCCTTCCTGCCAGGCGAAGGCGTTGGCGGGATCGCTGCCTCCAGGAGACTGCTGGTCGGCGGTGGCGCTGGACAGCGGGGCAAAGGTGGTCTCGTCTGGCAGCACGGCGCCTTGCAGGACGTTCCCTGGACCGTCGAAGTACACGTAGGTCTGGTCTTCATGGCCCCCGACGCTGATGGCCTCGAAGCTCGTGGCGTTGGCCGTGCCCGCCAGGGTTTTGGCGGCGGATGGCCGGGTGTTGCAGTCGCTCGCCCGCCTGACCCAGAAGAGCGCTCGGTTCGTGGGCGCGGGCGCGATTTCCTGCCAGACGGCGTGGCGGGCCGTGACGGCGAACTGCAAGGCGTTCGGCGACGGCGCCGAGGAAAGCAACCAGGTCGTTGAGCCCGTCGGGCTGCAGAACTGGTTGAACACCGCGGTCGGTACGCCAGGATCGCGACGGCAGATCGCCGCCTCGTTCGGGTCGGTGGGATCGAGAGGCGGGGGCAGGCAGGTGGACAGCAGGGCCAACGCTACCGCTAGAACAGCCGCGCCAGTCGTGGATCGCATCGTGGCTCCCTCCGTGGTCTCGGTGCCCGCAGCGTTGCCCATCGCCGCTGCGGCAACGAAGACTACCACTGCATGTGGGCTGCTCCCAGCTCCAGCGCGCCATCGACCCAACTTGACGGGTGCGAGACAACGCCCGAGACTCGCCGCGGACATGGCCGAGCAGCGAGACAGCGCAACCGGAAAAGGCGCACTTGCCGATACGCTTTACGACGAGCCGGCGTACTATCGGATGCTGTTCGACGGGCGGCGGCACGATCTGTCCTTCTACGCCGAGCTGGCGGACGAGCGGGGCGGGCCCGTGCTCGAGTACGGCATCGGCACGGGCCGGGTGGCCATCCCGCTCGCGCGCGCGGGGTACGCGATGGTTGGCATCGACCGCTCGGAGAGCATGCTTAGCAGCCTGGCCGAGCAGGTCCGGGCCCAGCCCGCCGAGGTTCGAGAGCGCCTCGAGTGGCAATGCGCCGATGCGCGCACCGCTCGGTTGGGCAGGCGCTTTCCGCTGGTGCTCTGCCCGTTCAACGGCATCGCGCACCATCACAGCCTGGACGAGCTCGGCGCCTTTCTCGCGCGCGTCCGCGAGCACCTCGGCGACGGCGGGCGCTTTGCCTTCGACGTCCTCGTGCCCGATCCGGGCCTGCTGCGCGGCGAAAGCTGCTCCATCCCGTGGTTTCGCGATCCGCGCACGGGCGAGGCGGCGCGCTCGGACGAGACCGCCGCGTACGATGCGCACGCGCAACTGATGACGATCACCAGCACCGTTCGCCCCATGGAGCGCGAGGCCGAGCCCGAGGTGCTCACTCTGCGCCTGCGGATGCTCTTTCCCCAGGAGACGCTGCTGCTGCTCCGACACCACGGCTTCGAGGTGCTGCGTCGCGTCGAGCTGGGCGACGCCATCGGCTACGTCTGCCGCCTCGCTCCCGCCTGAGCATCGCTACTGCGCCTCGTCCACCACGACAGCGCCGCGGGAAGCATGAGCACCGCGGCCAGCACGCAAGCGATCTCGCCGACGGCGGCCGCCCTGCCGAAGCTGCAGATACCCTGATTGATGGACAGCGTCAGGGCCAGGTAGCCGATGGTCGTGGTGAGCGAGCACAGGATCACCGCGCCACCGGTTTCCACCGTCACGTGGTAGACGCGCCGCGGCCCCTCGATGCGGTAGCGCTGCATCATGTTGTGGGCGTATTCGGCGCCAATGCCAATGGTGATCGGGATGGCCACGAAGTTGAGGAAGTTGAGCTGGGTCCCCGAGAAGTAGAGGTAGGCGAACAGCCCGCCGATGCCTGCCAGCCAGGGGATGAACACCCCCCAGGCCAGGCGACGGAAGCGAAAGGCAACGAGGATCACGAGGATCGATCCGAGCGCCGAGAACGCGATCGCCTTGGGGGTATCCTCGGCGATGGTCTCGATCATGTCGGCGTAGATGACCGCCGAGCCCGAGCCGCGGATGAGCTCGCCGGTCGGCAGCCGGGTGAGGCGATAGCTGTCGGCCCAGCGCATGAGATAGCGCGCGTTCCACACGCTCCAGCCCGTGCTCGGCGCGATGTAGACGATTCGTCCGCGGGTTCCATCGCGTTCGGTGAAGGGTCGGGCGACCTGCTCGGGCAAGTCGTCGATGCGGAGCGGGGCGATGACGCCCTGGGGCAGGTGCGGCTGGATGCTCTGCCACGTATCGTCGTCGATGAAGCCGAGCTTGCGCGCTCGCTCGATGCGGTCGCGCATTTCCTCGATCAGCGGGATCTTGTCCGCCTGCTCGGCGGGCAGCAGCGAGAAGATCGTGACGACCCGGTCGAAGGGCTTTTGGTCCGCCCGGGCGGCATCCCAGCGCTTGCGGAGCTCGGCCTCGAGCAGGGGGACCTGGTCGAGCCGCTCGGTCATGATGGCCATGCCGTCCTGCCCCAGCCGACCCACGATCGCGTCCACTCTGGAGTTGAGCGCGGCGGCCGAGGACTCCGGCCGCTCGTTACGCACGTTCTTCAGGTTATACTCCATGGGATCGTCGACGAGGTATCGCGCCGCGGCATACAAGCTGACGAGCCCTGCAAGCGCGCCCAGCGCCACCACGGAGCGGGGGGCAAAGCGCGCGAGTCGGGCAAAGCCGACCCCGTAGTAGCCACGCATTCGGGTGGGCCCCTGGGCGCGACCGCGAAAGGACGGGAGGATGCGCTCGGTCGCGACGAGCATGGCTGGCAGCAGCGCGTAGGTGGCGAGCCAGCACAGGATCATGCCATAGCCACTGATGATGCCGAAGTGCTTGAAGCCGCGGAAGTCGGTGAGCAGCAGCGAGCCGTAGGCCAGCATGGCCGTCGTGGAGCCGGCCAGCGTGGGCACCCACGAGTCGCGGTGGGCGAGCCGAATGGACGTCGCCACGTCCCTCTGCTCGTCGCGACGGGCCTCGATGTAGCGCGCCATGTACATGATGCCATAGTTGATGCCATTGCCAGCAATGATGCTGACCAGAAAGCCGGTCGAGCTGTTCAGGTACCCGATGGTCAGGCGCGTCAGGCCGAAGGTCCACAAGAGCGATACGCCGATCGTCACGCCCAGGGCAAGGAGCGTGCGAATTCGCATGAAAAACAGCAGCACGCTGAGCAGGACGCCCAGCAGGCCCCAGCCGCCGACGTGCATCAGATCGGCGACGATGGCGTCGTACTCCTCCTCGCCCGTAATGACATTGCCCGTGTACGCGACGCGCATCGTGGCATCGAAGGAGGCGGGCTCGAGCGACGCGACCCGCTCTTCGACCTCGCTAAGGAGCGCGAGCTTCTGGGCCTTGCCGCTTACCGGGGTGCGGATGAGGACGGCGATCATCGTGCCGTCCTCGCTCAGGTAGTAGCCGCTGGGCTGCGCGGTGGCGCCCTCGTGTGCATCGGCGCTCTTGGGCTCGTCCGGGCGGAGCCGTCGCTCTAGCCCCTCCTTCGTGATGGGCGGCGGAGGCTCGTCTTCATCCAGCAAGAAGCCGGCCGCGCGGCCCACCTCGTAGTCGTAGCGCGCCAGCACCTGTTCGTGGGCCCTCTTCAGATCCTCCAAGCGGGCGAACAAGAGCTTGTGCTCGTCGAAAAATGCGCGGGCGTCCTTGTCGCCGTAGTCGACCGCTCCGACCTTGTTTGGACCGAGGGCCTCGAGCTCGGGGACGAGCTCGTCGACGAAGCGCTGCAGCGCCGCTCGGTTTTGGCCGTCGTCGATCTCGGCCACCACGGTCAGCGTGCCCAAGCCGGGAAGGCGTTCCGCGACCTGCCTAAGCTCGAGGACGCTGGGCTTGTTATCGGGTAAAAGCTCGGCGAACGCGGGCCTGAACCCGAGCCCGCCGTGGCCGAAGATCCCCCACAAGGCCGGGAGCAGGGTCAGCAGCCCCATGGTGAGGACCTGCCAGGGGTGACGGCTCTGCTGGTCAGCGAGCCAGCCGAGCGCGGCGGGGACGCGACGCTCGTCCATCACGGGCCCGAGCGCGCACCGATTCGGCGGAATAGCAGGATGCGGTAACAGGCGTTCTTCTCGAAGCTCGCGGGGTTGGTCTTCATCAGCAAGTAGCGATGAATTGCGCTGAGCTGTCGGATCTGCTTTCGGAACAGCCAGGTTATGGCCCTCGTCTTCCACGGCGCCGAGCTGCGCATGAAGCGATGCGTCAGATCCACCGACGGATCGACGTAGGTGCTAATGGCGCCGTGGACCAGCTTCAGGGTCGGCAGCACCTGCGGGGTGATGTCGGTCTCATCGACGAGCTCGAAGCGGGCTCTGGAGCCGTGATCGATAAAGTCGTTGATCGCGTTGACGAAGTCCGGAAATGGCGGGCGGTCCTTTTTGCGGAACATCCCAGAGACGAGCAGGTGCCCTGATGGATGTACGTGGCGCGCCGTCTGAGCGAAGGCGATATCGGGCGGAAAGTAGTTCTGCGACTCGCTCATCAGAACGAGGTCGTAGCGCTCGTCAGAGGCGAAGCTCTGGTAGCGCGCCTTTACGAAGCGAATGTCCCGTGCGCGTCGCTTCAAATAGCGGCCGTGGTTTTCATCCGGGGACAGGGCGGTCACGCGATATCCGCGCGAGGCTAGCTCTCTGGCCACATCGCCCAGGCCGCAGCCCACGTCGAGCACGGTCTGCGTACCTGCGGGGATCCGTTGGCAGAGCGCCTTCGTGTAGCGGTTTTGAGCGGCCTTCAGGTTGTCCAGGGTCAGCGCTTCAGTGCTCGGATCGGCCCATAGTCCGTAGTGCAGAGAGGGCAGCTTCAGGATCTCCGAGCAAAAGAACAGATCGAGCGCGAGGCCGTCGAACTCCAAGGTGCTTTGTCGCTTCACGGTCGAGCTGCTTTCCGATGACCGCCCAAGCGTCGCAAGCTGCGTGCCAGCCGCAGAAACGTCCGCGCCCCCTGGTTTCGGCCTGCTCAGGCCGAGCGCTGTTGCTCGATGGCAACAGCCGCGGCCGAGGTGTGCCCTGACGACCACATGCGCAGCCGGGCACCATATGCGCGCGACGCGATCGCTGTGCGGCTACGGAAACCCGGGTGCGGGCTCGCCGCTCGCCCAGGAGTAGCGCAGCCCCAGCTTGCCGATGTTGGCGCCGTCCAGACCGAGCTGGTCGGGGCTGTGGACGACGAGCATGACCGCGCCGACCGCCTCGAGGTGGCAGGTCAGCGGGACGTACAGCAGCGGGCCGACGCGAACGGTGACGGCAGTCCTGCCGGGGTTGTGCAGCAGCTCCGCTGCGGCGCCCAGCGCGAGCGCGTCCGGGTCGTGGTCCCAGAAGCCGAGGGAGGCGAGGTAGCCCAAGCGGGCTCGCCACAGCGTCGGGGGGGCGATGACGGCCTTGAGGGACTCCTCAAACAGGTACAGATCGCTGGGTGCGCCGAGCACCTGGTAGCCCGTGGCCACGCCGACGAGCTTGCCGGTCGGAATGGCGACCGAGCCCGAGATCTCCGCCTCGAGCGCGAGGTAGCGGCCGCGGCCGTGCTGATCCACGTCGACGTCCTCCTGGGTGTAGGAGGGCCGCGGCGTCAGGTAGTACTGGCTGAAGGGGACCTGGTAGCGCAGGCCGAGCCGCGCGCTCAGGAAGGGCAATGCTCCCTGCAGGCCGATGTACTCGGCCAGGCCGCCGCTGGAGACGCCCGAGTAGCCCTCGACGCCGATCCATTGGTAGTGCGGCTGGCCATAGCCCAGCGCCAGCGTGGGCCGCAGGTATGCAAAGCCCAGGTCGAAGGTGGCCGCGACAAATGAGCGCACCTCGCCGCGTTGCCAGTGATGGTGCTGGCCTTCGGCGCCCGCCACCAAGGCCTCGTGGTCGCCCGCGCGGCCGGGTGAGTCCGCGGGATCGATGCCGTGGGCGGGCGCGGGCAGCCCCAGGGCGAGCCCCGCGGCCGCTAGCGCGGCGAGCCGTGCGCGCGCGTTGCGCCGTCCGCCCATCTCAGAACACCCCCCAGATGGTACCGCCTAGCGGTGTGGGCACGACGCCCACGATCGGACCGGCTGGCTTTGCCCTTGCCCGCTCGCCGCTCGGCTCGCCCGCCCCGAGCGCGCCTCCCCGATAGTGCAGCAGCCAAGGCAAGCCGAGCCCCGTCGCCAGACCCACGGCCGCGCCCGTGAGCACGTCGGTGACGTAGTGTTGGTCGGAGACGACGCGCATCGTGGCGACCGTCCCGGCCAGCAGCACCGAGCTGCTGCAAGCGATCGCGTCGGGCGCCCCTCCGCCGTAGAGCGGCAGCTGGGCGTGGTGGGAGCAGATCAGGCCGGCCAGGGTGAACGAGGTCGAGGTGTGACCGCTGAAGAAGCTTCGGTACCGCTTGTTCTGCCGACAGTCGGCGGTACGCGCCAAGTACGGATCCGCACAGCGCTCGCGATAGGGTCGCTCGCGGCTGGTCAGCCCGGCGACCAGACCGTTGAGCATGGCGTTGAGCCCGAGCGCCTCGATGCTGATCCAGCCCATCTCCCAGGCCACGTCCGGGCTCTGGTGGCCCCACCAGGCGACCACCAGGGTGTCGAAGAGCAGGTGGTTGATCCCCAGCGTCAGCAGCACGTCGCTGGCGTCGCGGGCGGTCTGACGAGCCTGGTCGTTGCCCAGCCGAAGGCGGCTACGCATCTCGCGGTCGAAGTCGTTGACCGCGATCCAGCGCTTCTCGTCGGGTGGAATGGCCAGCGTGGCAAGGGCCCCCGCGACGAACATGCCGCTCGCGACGTACTCGGAGACGCGAAACCGCGGCCAGTCTGGGTTCCACTCGAGCTTGGCGGGACGTCTCGCTGGACAGGGGTGGCGGGTCGACGCCAAGGCCTGGACGGAGGCGGGCGTGCCGTCTTGAGCGCACGAGCCCGTCGGCCTTGGCGCTGGCGGACGGCGCGAAGCCGCTTGGACCTCGTCGGTGCACGCCTTCGACGGGCGGGGCTCGGCCGAAGCGGGCGAGGCCCACAGCAGGGCACTCAACACTGCAGCCGTCGTCCAGTCGACGATGCGCCCCCACGGCGTCGTCATACCCAGTCCGCGCAACGTCGTTTTGTCTCCGTCCCGCTGGCCGCGCCAAAGCTAGAGCGGGGAACCATACGCATGATCGCGCGAGCCGGCTAGCTTGACTTTTTCGCCGAGGGCGAGACGGGTCGCGGAACGGTGGTCCCCAGCGGTGCGCGCCTACAATACCTCGGGTCGCGCGCCGAGGAGCCTCAGGGCGCCAGGCACCACTTCCCACTCGGCTGGGAGCAGGCCGAGCGGCTCGCCGTCGGCCTCGAGGCGCGTGGCATTGCCCTCGACGACGCGGGCTCGGACGCGCTTGCCGCGCAGCAGCCGGGCCGAGCTCGAGCTGGCGATGCGGCCGCCGTAGAGCCGTCGCAGCTCGGTTGCCATGCGCCAGATGGGCTCCGCGCTCATGACGGTGAGGTCGAGCAGGCCGTCGCTCAGCCGCGCTGCGGGCGCAAACTGCATCCCGCCCCCGGAAAAGCGGCCGTTCGATACCACCGCCGTGGTCAGGAGGGTGGTGCCGAGCTCGCGACCGTCCAGCGTCAGCGCGATCCGCGGTGGCTGGTAGGCGGCCGCGGCGCGCGCCGTGGCGAGGAGAAAGGAGCCGCGACCGCCCAAGCGCTTCTTGGATCGGTTGACGAAGCGGCACACGAGCGCGCTCATGCCGCAGGAGCACTCGTTGAGGAAGTAGCGCTCCGCCACCTCGCTTCCGTCTCCGTAGCGGACCCGGCCGACGTCGATGCGGTGGGCCAGGGCCGAGGGCAGGCGGCGGATCTGGTCTTCGAGCTCCCCGCTTCCCTCGAGCAGGCGCACGAAATCACTCCCCGTGCCTGCGGGCAGCACGCCCAGGGTCACCGTTCCAGGCGCGGCGCGAGCGCCGATGATGCCGCCCACCACGTCGCCGTGCGTGCCATCGCCGCCCAGGCTCAGCAGCGTCCGCCGCCCTTGCCGCACCGCTTCGAGGGCGAGCCCGGTGGCGTGTCCGACGCGCTCGGTGTGGACCACGGGGACATCGCCGAGGCTCTGCCGAAGCCGCGCTTCGATGTCCGACCAGCGCTGCCCGACCTTGCCGCCTGCCGCGCCCGGGTTGGCGATGAGCAGCGTCGAATCCGGATGCAAGGCCGAGCTAGGCACGGCCCCCTACCTAGCCGAGGTGCTTTTGCAGCATCGAAGAGACGGTGAGGGCGAGCGGCTCGAGGGAGGTGCGCAGCCGCATGGTCGTTTTGGCGAGCGGTGGGAGCCGCTCCATCGCCAGAAGCCGGCCGAGCTCAAAGGCCCGCTCGAGCTCGCTCGACTGGAGCACGGGGGCTTTCTGGGCGGCGGGCTTGCGCTCGATCAACGCGCCGATGAACATCGTGCCCACGAGATCGGCGTTGAGCCCGTCCGTGGCAAAGCCGGCTAGCTGGCGCTCCGCCATGTCCCAGAGAAACTTGAGGTACCACGGAATCACCCCAGCGCTGGTCACCACGGCGGCCCGTTTGCGCTTTTCCACTCGGCTTTGCGGCACGTTGTCGAACCACAGAAAGCTCCCCGTCGGTCGGGCCAGGGTAAAGCAGGCCCGCTCCAAGAAGGTCTTCATGACCGCGGTGACCGAGCCCAGGTTCACGGGAGAGGCCAGGATGACCCCATCGGCATCGTACAGCTTCTCCAGGATCTCCCGCACGTCGTCGTCCCTGACGCACTTGCCTATGGGGGCCTCGGCGTCCTGGTAACAGGCAAAGCAGTTGCGGCAGTACTGGATGTCCCGATCGACGAGGACGACTTTCTCGGTCTCCGCTCCCTCGGCGCGAGCTCCAGCGAGCAGCCGCTCGGTGATCGCGTCGACGGTGCCGCCCCGTCGGTAGCTTCCCATGATGGCCACGACCTTCATCGGTTCCTCACTAGCGCCGAGCCCGCGCGGCTACCAGCGCCCCAGCATTTTCCGGAAGAGCTTGTGCAGGTTGTGGGGAAAGCCGCCGCGTACGTACTGCACGGCGCAGGTACCGTGCCGCACCTCGATGCCCTTTTCCTCGGCGAGCTTCAATGCCTCGGGACTCTCGCGTCCCATGTGGATCCAGAGGTGCCCAATACCCGCGTCGGCCACCTTTGCGACCCATTCGGCGGTCTTTTCCTGGGGCACCTCGAGCACCACCGCGTCGACCGGCTCGGGTAGCTCGGTTAGCTCGTCGTAGGCCTTGTCGCCTCCGATCTCATCGGCGCTGGGGTCGACGGCGTAGACGGTCTTTCCCGCCATCGCTTTCACGGCGTTGTAGGAGAGCTCGGGGAAGGGCTTTTCTGAAGAGAGCGCCACAAATGCGTATTTATCGTAGGTCCAGAACTGCTCGTAGCTCGACGTCATTATCGGTTCTCCTGGGATGTCGACCGTCCCTGATCAGGTGGCCGGGCTCTCGGCGACGACTCGGGCCTCGTCGCGCTCTTCATCGGTCAGCAGCTTTTCCGGATGCGAGAGCAGATCTTCGATATGGG
>CAYTYV010000029.1:0-9441 GCA_964441055.1 uncultured Polyangiaceae bacterium
TTGGGGCCCATCGGCTGGCCCTCACCTGTCTTGGGGCCAGTCGATGGGCCCCAAGGGGCTGGCGAACGCCGCTAGTCCTTTTGCAGGATGACGAACTGAACGCGGCGGTTACGGGCCCGATTGGCGGGAGTGATGTTGGGGGCCAGCGGCCGAGTCTGGCCGTAGCCCTTGGCCGTCAGCCTGGCGGCGCCGATGCCATGCGTGACCAGCCAGCTCCGCACCGCGTCGGACCGATCCTGGCTGAGCTTCTGGTTGTGCTCCCTCGTACCGCTGTTGTCGGTATGCCCCTGGATCTCGATGGACTTGAGGTTGGGGTTGCGGTGGATGACGTCGGCGATCTCGGTCAAGAGCTGCTGCGAGTCGGGTTGGAGCTTGGCGGAGTCGAGCTCGAAGTGGATCCGCTTCAAGACCAAGATCCGATTGCCCTGTACGCGCACGCTGGGTCGCGCGGGGCGCTTGCTCAGGCTCAGCACCACGCTGGCATCCTTACGCGGCTCGATGGTGGTCTCGGTGACGTACAGCATGTAGTCGGGGGCCTCCGCGCGGATGGTGGCCTTGCCCAGCGGAAGCTCTGCGAGCTGGAAGCGCCCCGCACCGTCGCTGGTGACGGCGTGCTCGCGTCCCTCGGCGTCGGTGACCTGAACGCGGACATTGCCGACGCTCTTGCCGTCGGTGTCCTGGGCCTGGCCCTGAATGCCGCCCTTGCGCGGCAGGGCCTCCAGCTCGCATTGCACGTCCACGAAGATGGGGCCAGTAGGGGCGGCCGGCCCGACGCCGGGGCCCGCGGGGGCAGCCGGCCCGACGCCGGGGTAGGGGGTGGGGGAGCCCGGGGCGGGCGGAGCCGATGCTCCAGGACCGGGATAGGGCGGCGGGCCGAATGCGCCGCCCGGCCTCATGCCGGGTTCCGTCGGCTGGGGCTGCGGCCACGCACCCGCGGTGGGTGCCGGTTGCACGACGGCCGCGCAGGTGCCCGGCTTGTAGTCGGGGGCTCGAAGCTCGAGCGTGTAGCTGCCAGGCTGCAAGGCACGCGTCAGGAACTTTCCGTCGGCGGCGGTGGCGATGGGAGGATCGGTCTGGCCTTGGATCGCGATGATCGCGTCGGCAACAGGCGTTTGCGCGCCTTGCTCGGTGACGACGCCGCGTACGAAGTACTCGGGTGGCGGCGGCGGGGGCAGCGGCGGGGGCAGCGGCGGGGGGGCCTCGGCCTTCTCCTTTTTCTCCTTGGTGTCAAAGGCGTAGCCCATGCCCAAGTAGAGCATCCAGGGAGGCTCGGGGGAGACCTCCTCGATGAAGGTGCTGGTGGCCGACAGCCCGATGTCGAAGCCCACGTGGGCGCTCAGGCCGCGAAAGGACTCGTCGAAGGGCGTGGTGCGAGCACCCAGCGACAGCCGCGATGGGGTGGCCGCGTAGCCTGGGGCGCCAGAAAACTCGTCGTCGAGGTCGGACAGCGCCAAGCAGACGTCCCCCGGCGAGATCGTGCGGGTATGGCACTCGTAGCCCTGGCGGTTGACCGGGATGTCGACCGAGTACTCCAGGTAGGGCTGGACGTAGCGCGTCGGCACGTCGACCCCGAGGGCAAGGGTGTAGAAATCCACCCGATCGATGCCCAGGCCGAAGCGCTCGATGCGGCTGATGGGGATCCGGTCGAGGCCGCCCGAGGTGGCCGGGTCGCGCTGGGCGCGCAGCTCCTCGACGTCCTGGACCAGCCCGCCCGAGCTATCCAGTCGGTAGCCGGTGTTGAAGTGGATTCGCAGGGGGATGTCGATGCTCGACGGCTCGCGAAAGTCGGCCGAGGCCAGGGCCATGAAGTCAGCGTTGACGCCGCCGATGCCCACCTCGCCCGCGCCGTTGAGCAGCAGCAATCGGATCTCGCCGCCGAACGTGAAGATGTCGCCGACGCGCATGGGCGTGAAGCCCTTGACGCCGAAGGTGGTGTCTCCCAGCACCTGCAGCAGCCCGGGAGATGAGTGGGTGTTGGAGGCGGCGTAGGTTCGGACCGCCGCGTATCCCTCGAGGAAGTCGATCGGCGTGACGTTCAAGGCGAATAGCGCACCGACATGGCTCGCCTCGTCCTCCGTCGCCTGATCGGGCGTGAGCAGCGCACAGGGTGTGTCAGCGTTGCACAGGAAGCCGCCCGCGGTGAACCAGTCGAACAGGAAGCCCACCCGGAAGGTCCCCTCGGCGCCCGAGCCTGCGTAGGAGGTATGCAGCAAGCCGGTGGAGCCCAAGGTGTTGATCTGCTCGCTGAGCGAGCGCTCGCGGTACGCCCATTCATCGTCGGCCTTCTTGTCGGCCCGCGCGCCGCCAGGCGGCGGCAGCGGTGCACCGAAGCTAGCCCCGCCATGGAAGTCGAAACTGGCGGGCGCATCGGTTGGCGCGGCCTCGGGCGCCGGCTCGGCCGCACCAGGCGCCTGGCCAGATGGCGGAGGGGCGCCGTAGGTCGTGGGCGGGGCCCCGTACGGCCCGGCTGCGGGTCCTGGTGTCGGCCCGGGTGGGGGCGCGGACTCCGGCGGGGCCGTGGGGTAGGGCGATGGGGTTTGCGGGTACGCCGTCCCGGCCACCAGGGTGCCCGCGGTGAGCGCGACGATCGGCAGGGCTGCTCGGGCGAGCAATCGAACGGCTTGTGCCGGCTTGGCATTCAACGGGGTTCGCATGGTCTTGTGCTCATCCAGGGATCGGCCCCGGTGGGGCGCTTTTCAGACTACGGTTGTAACACTGTCGCGGACGGCATACGCACCATTTTCTTCGGCTAGCTCCCTAGATCGGTACGGGCGGCTTCGAGGATGGCATCGGCGCAGCGTCCGATGGTGCGCTCGTCCTCGCCTTCGACCATCGCCCGAAGCTTGGGCTCGGTCCCGCTCCAGCGCACCACGATGCGGCCGTTTTGGCCGAGCTTTTTGTCCCACGCCGCGATGGCGCGCTGACACCGGGGCATCTCGGCGAGCGGTCGCCGGGTGGCAAATGCCTCGTTGCGCAGCACCTGCGGCAGGCGTTGCATGGCCGCTGCGGCCAGCTCGGACAGCGGGCGCTGCTCGTCGACCAGCAGGGCCAGCACCTGCAGCGCGGCCACGATGGCGTCACCGGTGGTGGCGTGGTCGAGGAAGATCAGGTGGCCGGACTGCTCGCCTCCAAAGCGGTAGCCGCCCTTGCGCATGGCCTCGACCACGTGGCGATCGCCGACGGGCGTGCGCAGCAGGCGGCCGCCCGCAGCGGTGATGGCCCGCTCCAGCCCCAGGTTGCTCATGACCGTCGTCACCAGCGTCTTTCGGGGCAGGGCGCGCCGCCGCAGCATGCGCAAGGCGCACAGCGCCATGACGAAGTCGCCGTCGACGATCTGACCGCCCTCGTGCACCATGATGACCCGATCGGCGTCGCCGTCCAGCGCGATGCCCAGGTGCGCCTTGCGCTTGAGCACCTCGGCTGCCACGTGCTCGGGGTGGAGCGCCCCACAACGATGGTTGATGTTGCGCCCGTTGGGCTTGACCCCCAGGGGGTAGACCGTCGCGCCCAGCTCCTCGAACACCGCCGGGGCCACGCGGTAGGCGGCGCCGTGGGCGGCGTCGACCACGATGCGGATACCGTCCAAGGTCATGGGTGCGGGAAAGGTGCTCTTGCAGAAGACGATGTAGCGTCCCTGGGCGTCGTCCACGCGGACGGCGTTGCCCACGGCCGGTCCGGTGGCGCTCTTGTCCTGCGCCATGTGGACGGTGATCCGCCCCTCGAGCTCCCGCTCGAGCGCGTCGTCGAGCTTGAAGCCGTCGCGGCCGAAGATCTTGATGCCGTTGTCGGCATAGGGGTTGTGGCTGGCGCTGATGACCACCCCGGCGTCGGCCCGCATGCTGACCGTGAGCTGGGCCACGGCGGGGGTGGGCAAAGGGCCACAAAGCATCACCCGGCCGCCCGCAGCGCAGATCCCCGAGGCCAGCGCTGTCTCGAGCATGTAGCCCGAAAGCCGCGTGTCCTTGCCGATCAAAATCCAGGGCTGGCGCCTGGACTTGCGCTTGGAGATGTGCGTGAGGGCATGGCCGAGCCGCATGGCGAGCTGGGGGGTCATGGGCGGGCGGTTGGCCACGCCGCGGATCCCGTCCGTGCCGAACAGCCTGCGCTCGGGCGCCGACGGAGAGGGGGTGGGGCCTTTTCGCGGCCGACCTCGGGGGGCGTTCTTCGTTGCCATCATCGACCTTCTTCGCGGCTGGCGGCCGGGATCACAAGGGCAGCAGCACGTCGCGTTCTAGCCCCAACAGCGCCGCGCGCACAGCACCGACGAGGAAGATCGATCCGGTGACCACCACCGTGTGGTCCGCGCCCGCGTGGGAAACGGCGTGCTCGATGGTCTGCTCCGCGGCGCCCACGATCCGACCGGGGTAGCGCGCGGAGAGCTGGCTCGGGGCGACCGCGCGTCGGCTGGCGAGCGCCAGCGGAGGCTCGGTGTAGTAACGCGTCGCAGCCCGCGGGCCGAGCAGGGCGAGCATCTCGGACCAGGGCTTGTCGGCGAGCGCGCCGAACACCAAGGTGGTCCGCTCGGGCCGGGCGTGGTCGGTCAGCCAGGCCTGCAGAGCCGCGGCCGCGGCCCGATTGTGCGCGCCGTCGAGCACGACCCACACGCCGCGGTGTCGAATGGGCTCCAGTCGCCCTGGCCAGCAGGTGTGCTCGAGCCCGCGACCGAGGTGGGCCACTAGCGGCCCCGCCTTCCGCTGTGGATGCCAGGCCACGGCGTCGAGCTGCTCGACGATGCCCGCGGCCACGGCGGCGTTTTCGGCTTGGTGGCGGCCCGCCAGATTCAGCCTAGCCCGCACGGGCCCCGCGCTCAGGCCGCGGATCTCCACCCTGCCATCGGCGGCCATCGCAGCGGCAATGGCGCCCGCCGACTGCCCAACAGCACTAGCGCTAGGCTCGACCCGCCGTATAGGCCCCGCCCCCACGCGCTTGGCCACCCGTTGGATGGCGCGCGCGGGTCCTGCCGCCATAGGCCCCAGCACCAGGGGACGGCCGGGCTTGATGATACCGGCCTTCTCGTAGGCGATGGTGGTCGCATCGTCCCCCAGGTAAGCGCGGTGGTCCACGTCGATGCTGGTGATGGCCGTGACCAGGGGGGCCTCCAGCGCGTTGGTGGCGTCGAGCCGACCGCCGAGGCCCACCTCGACGACGGCGAGCTCGACCTCGGCCTCGCGCATGGCCCAGAACGCGGCCGCCGTCATCGCTTCGAAGAAGGACAGCGGCGGCAGCCCGGGGTCGAGCGCCGCCTCGAGCGCCGCCGCGAACGGCTCGTCGTCGATGGGCTGGCCGTCGATGCGGATCCGCTCGTTGAAGCGACACAGGTGGGGCGAGGTGTACAGGCCCGTGCGCAGCCCAGCCGCGCGGGCCACCCGCTCGACCATGGCGCACGCGCTGCCCTTGCCGTTGGTCCCGCCGACGTGCACGGCCGCGAGGCCGCGGTGGGGGTCGTCGAGCACGGCCAGCGCCTGGCGCATTGCGGCAAGGCCGAGCTTCGGGCCGCTGCCGACCCGGCCGAGCAAGCTGCGCAGCGCGGCGGGCAGGCGTCGATGGCTCACCGTGGCGCAGGGTCCTCGGCGTCGCGGCCGCGGCTGTGGCCCGTCCCGCGTTCCCCGCTCGAAGGCTGCGGGCAGAGGTGGCGCAGCAGCATGGCCACGGTAGCCTTCAGCTCGAGCCGCGAGCAGACCCGATCGACCATGCCATGCTCAAGCAGGAACTCGGCCCGTTGAAAGCGCGCGGGCAGCTTCTCGCCGATGGTGGTTTCGATGACGCGCGGCCCGGCGAAGCCGATGAGGGCCTGGTGCTCTGCCAACAGCACGTCGCCCAGGGTGGCGAAGCTGGCTGCCACACCTCCCGTGGTCGGGTGTAGCAGGCAGGAGATGTACGGCATGCCCACGGAGCGGAATCGTTCGAGCGCCGCCACGCTCTTGGCCATCTGCATCAAGGAGAGGATGCCCTCCTGCATCCGGGCCCCGCCCGAGGCGTGCAGCATGACCACGGGCAGTCGCTCGACGCAGGCGCGCTCGAACAGCCGCGTGACCTTTTCGCCCACCACCGAGCCCATGCTCCCGCCCATGAACGAGAAGATGAAGCAGCCATAGGCGATGGGCCGCCCCTCCAGGCGCGCCCGGCCGATCTCGATGGCCTCGTGGTAGCCAGACTTGCTCTGCGACAGCTCCAGTCGCTCGCTGTAGGATTTGCCGTCGCAGAAGTGTAAGGGGTCGGTCGGCTTGAGGCCCTCTTCCCACAGCTCGAGCATGCCGCCGTCGCACATGAGCTGCTGCCAGCGAGCGGCCGATAGCCGATGGTGATGGCCGCAGCGCGGACAGACCTCGAAGTGGGCGGCCAACTCCTCGGCGGTCAGGGTCTCGCCGCAGCCCTCGCATCGTCGGAAGACCCCTTTGCCCAGCGTGCGCTTGGCATCGGCGGACGTGGATGGAGCGGTTTTCTCAGGCCAGCTCATCGTCCCTCCTTGGCGGCGCCGTTTCCCACCGCCACGGATATCTCCGCCACGTCCGGTCCGAGCTTCAAGGTCGGCTCGCTCTTGTCTTGAACGGATCGGGCCGACACACCAGGGGCCAGCTCGCGGATGCACAGGCCTTCGGCGAGCACCTCGAGCGCGCACAGCTCGGTGAACACCCAATCGGCGCGTAGCGGTCCGCTGCTCTGCGCCACGACGGCTGGTCTGCCGCGCTCGTCGAGGTGGCGCATCAGCACCAACACCCGCCGAGCCCGCATTGCAATCGCCTCCTGCTCGCGCTGCTTTGCGTCCTCAGCGATGTCCACAAGGCCCCGCTCCGAGACCCGAACGGCCTCGATTACCGCCACGTCCACGTCATCGGTCGGGGCGGGGTCGCCCGATGACGTGGCGCGCACGCCGCGGGCGAGCAGGGGCTTGAGCTCGAGGGGTAGACCGGCGCAAAGGTGGATTCGCCTGTCGGGCCGAAGCTCCTGCGCTAGGCGGGCCAGGAGCTGCTTGCGCGTCAGCGCCACGTGGCCTCCCCGCTGGCTATTGGGCCAGCCTCGCGTGCCGCCGGGATGCGAGGCCACGAGTCATCGTCTCGCGTGCCGTCGGTGCTTGCGGGCGAGAACGCCGCGACGCATCGGCGAAAGCCCATCGCCGCCGCGTGCCCGAAAAGCGCGGAGACGGAGTTGAACGACCTCAACGACCTTATGGCTACAGCGCTCATCACAGCCCAGCCCGCACGGTGGTCCGTCCCATGACGGTCTTTTGGTGCGAGGTCAATCGGCCTCTTTTGTCTTGATAACGTTTATTCGAATAGGAGATGTACTCATATTGCTCCGCGGGTCGGGGTGGAGATTCGTCAATAGCAGAATCATTGGGGTTTGTGGCTAATCTGTGGATAACTGTGTGACGAAAAAAAGTGATCCCCAAGCGATCTTTTTGTTTGCAAATAGAATCGGCTTCTGCGAGATTCACCGTTGGAAGTTCCGCGGCACATCAGCCAACGAACAGTTCCAGACGCAGAAGCCACGAGGGGGACTGCGGTCGTTCTCGATACTGCGGGGCAGTACGCAATGCCGCGCGGCATCAGGGCGATCGAGCCAGTCGGGCAGCAACCCCGTCAAGGTTGTTGTTTCCGTTGGTACCAAAGGTCCTGGGCTGCTGCGACCCTGCTGGGGTTCCGGCGGGGGAGAAGCAGCCGCTTGCTGGGAGACCGGCAAGACCTCCGGTGGAAGGCACCCCGGGTGCGGTCGAGCCCGTCCTCTTTCGCGAGAGGGTGGGGGAGGCGGCCCTAGAAGGCGAGCCGCGTGAGAGCGCGGGGAGCCGGGCGGGTTGGTTCGCAAGAGACCGTTGCCGCACGGTCGTCGAACGCTGTTCTCTTCCGGATGGCGGACGGCACCAGCTCCGCGACAGGGGGTGTCCGGGTAGATCAGGTTGGGGTAAATCCGTCGGGACGAGCGGTCGTCGCGACGGGGGGTTGCCAACGCGATATGCGCAACGCGCCCCCTGGCCTGTGACAACTCGGCTAGCGGTGGCCCGCAAGGGCGGTCGCTACTTCTCGTGCGGTGGCTCGCCACCGCATCCAAGCGAGGAGGTCTGGGCAGCTCGGTGGCGTGCTCGTGGGTCTCCCATCTGCAGAAGTCGGCAGGCGGCATGTGGCCTGAGGGCTCCGGCGAATAGCCGGCACGGCGCTTGGGTCTAGCGCACAAAGATGTGCGTGAACGCATGTCGGAAGCCCCATCTCGGCGGCCAAGCCGGGGTGGCGGTGGCGGCCCGAGGGGCCACGCTCCGAGCGCAAGCGAGGGGCGGAGCTCGGCGGGACCTGTCGGTGGAAGGCGTCCTGGATTCGGGGAGCTCGTGCCCTTGGCGGGGCATGGGCGAAGCGGGTTCTGGCTCTCTTGGGGTCGGCCGGGCAACCGGGCGGCTACGAGGGCGCGACAGGGGGCGTCAGTGGTCGCCTCACGGGGTTCGCGATCCGCCGATAACGCGGAGGCGAGCCAACGCCCGCGCAAGCGGGTGCCCTTCGGGGAACGGTGAACGCGGCTGCTGCTGGCGGACGCAGCGTCAACTGCGTCGCCACTCGGGGTCGGAGATGCCAGCAATGGCTATCCGGCGTCGTCGTAGACGGTTTCGGGTCGTCGCTCGCGCGCAAGCGTCGGCGCAGGCACGAGGCAGGTCGCGGCGGGCGGCACGGCGCAAGCCACAAGCTCGAGAGTTGGGGATCTGACGGGTGTTCGTGACAACACAAGTCGGCTGCAGAGGTTAGCAAGAGGCATCTTTTCCGGCGGCGCCGAGAGCCAATCCGTTTTTGGCAAGGCGGGAATAGCTGTTGGAAGTGGCCCATCACCCCGACGAGGCGGGTCATCGGAAGGCGGCGAAGCGGGTGCTCGGGTTGCGGACCGCTCGACTGAACAGGTCGAGCCGCGGCAACCTACCTCCCCGGAAGGGGAGGTCGAGCTAACGGAAGGCATCCTGGAGCGAAGGCTCCTCGCGCCCTAAACCGGCGAGTGGAGTGGACGCTTCTGGTTCGGTGGCCCTCGGCTCGGTGGTCCTTCGGGGTCGGCGAGGCGAGCGGTGTCGAGAGTGGAAGGCTCGGCGCTGCACCAGCGAACGACAGAGGATGTCAGACCTGGCGGCGATCGGTCAGGCTCTCTCAGCGCAAGCGCAGAGGGTCGGCGGCAGGAGCGAGAGCTCGAGGCCGCGCCGTTCGAACGCGGGGAAAGCTACCGCGGCCCAAAAGCCGCGTTATCCACGCGCAGGACCTCGCGACGCGAAGCGCTGTCCCGACGCGGGAAGCCGACGGAGCACGGTGGTGCCACGACTGCGTCTACGGCGCAGCGTGGAGGCGCACATCGGCTGAAAAAGCCGATGAGGGTAGTCCCCCGGAACTGCCCTGGCGCAAGTGGAGTTCCGTGGGGGGGGGCGCGGGGGAAACAGAACACCCCCCCCCCAGTTTTTTGTGGGAAAAAAAACCCCCGCAC
>CAYTYV010000029.1:9451-26372 GCA_964441055.1 uncultured Polyangiaceae bacterium
CCCTGGCGCAAGTGGAGTTCCGTCGAGGGCGACTCGGGTAACCGAGATCGCCCTCGAGCTTTTTTGTGGTCCAAAATCGCCGCGCGTCGGTCACCCCGAGGCCGCCGTAGGCTCGAGCGCATCGAAGCGCTCGCCACCTCGGCCGAATCGAGCTATCGCCAGCGGCGGAAGGCGAGGTGAAGCGATGACGACGGTGCCGTGGCAGGGAAGGGCGCTCTCGGGCGCCGACTACTCGGCGATGGAGCTCAGCTCGAGCGATGACCGGGTGTTCATGCTGGATCAGCGGCTACTGCCGCAGGAGCAGACCTACCTGGAGCTCGACGGCGTGGCGGGCGTGGCCGACGGCATCCGCGACATGGCGGTTCGGGGGGCGCCAGCTATTGGCATCAGCGCGGCCTACGGCATGGTGCTGGCGGCGTGCGGCGCCCGGGACGTGGGCGCGGAGCAGTACCTGGCGGCCATGCACCGCGCCGCGGACGCCTTGCACGCCACCCGGCCTACGGCGGTCAACCTCGCGTGGGCGGCGCGCCGCAGCCTCGAGCTGGCGCGCGAGCATGCGGCGGCACCGGGCGCAGAGCGGTGGCACGCGCAGGCCGACCTCGCTCGCGGCATCCACCGAGACGACGTGGCCTCGTGTCGGGCAATGGGCAAGGTGGGCGCGGAGCGGCTGCCGGATGGGGCCACCGTGCTCACCCATTGCAACGCTGGCGCGCTGGCCACGGGCGGCTACGGCACCGCCCTGGGCGTGATCCGCGCGGCGGTTGAGGCGGGAAAGCGCGTTCGGGTGCTGGCCGACGAGACGCGGCCCTACCTGCAGGGCGCGCGGCTGACCGCCTGGGAGCTCGGGCAGGACGGCATCGACGTGAGGGTGATCACCGACGGCATGGCCGGTCACTGCATGAGCCGCGGCATGGTGGACGCGGTGGTCGTGGGCGCCGATCGCATCGCGGCAAACGGCGACGTAGCCAACAAGATCGGCACCTACGGCGTGGCCCAGCTGGCCCGCGCCCACGATATTCCCTTCTACGTGGCGGCGCCGTGGAGCACCATCGATCTGGACACCCCGACGGGCGCGGACATCCCCATCGAAGAGCGCAGCCCCACCGAGATGACCCACGTCGGCGGTCAGCAGATGGTTCCCGAAGGCGTCGGCGTCTACCATCCCGCCTTCGACGTCACCCCAGCCGAGCTCATCGCGGCCATCTTCACCGAGCGAGGCGCGTTCGAGCCTTCGCGGTTGCGCTAGGCACTTAGAAAAGGGTTTCGTCGAAAAAATAAGTCGAGCTTGCCTCCAGCGATCCTTGCGGGGGTTTGGGGGCAGAGGAAGGAGCGGAGCGACGACCGGAGCCCCCATCGTCAAGGCTACTTGCGCACGACGATGGTGAGCCGGCGTTGCGAGTGACCGCCCTCGATCTCGAGGCGGGCGAGCGTGCGCTCAGCCTCGCGTAGCTCGAGCCTTCCCGTGCCGCGCACGTGCGCCGTCGCGCCGTCGGGCGAGGGCTGCGCACAAGGCGCCTCCGGCGAAGCGGCGCAGCTTTCGAGCGGCGCGCCTCCCCAGGTCAGGGTCAAGGCATCGCCGCTCGCATCCGCTCGGTGCACGATCGCGTAGCGAAGCCCCGAGGCTTCGGAGAAGCTGCCGTCGGCCCCGAGGAAAGCGTAGATGACGCGATCGTCGCCCACGCCCTCTGGACCCGGTACCTCGGCCGAGGCATTGACTAGCGTCATGACGCCCGGCGGATAGGTGGGGACGATCGCTCCTGCGCGGGCGAAGGCCGGGATGTGCTCGAGCGGCGCGTCGACCTCGACGCGCTGACCACCGTCGATGGGCGCGCCCACGTCCCAGGGATACCAACGGCCCGCGGGCAGGTAGACGCTGCGTTCGGTCGCCCCTTCCGTTACGACGGGGGCGACGAGCACGAAGGGCCCGACCAGCACCTCGTCGGTGATGGGCCAGACTGCGGCGTCCTCGGGATAGTCGATGGCCAGCGCGCGCCAGATCGGCATGCCATTATCTGAGGCCTGCGCGGCCAGGCCCTCGAAGTATGGCACCAGCGACATGTGCAAGGCGGCGTAGCGCCGAAAGTGATCGATGGTGGCCTCGTCGTGCTCCCACGACCAGTTGCCGGGCGGCTGTGCGCCATGGTGGGTGCGCATGACCGGTGACCAGGCGCCGAGCTCGGTCCAGCGGAAGAACACCTCCTTGGTCGAGCCCGGGTTGGTCGCCGACTGGTAGCCAGCGATGTCGTGGCCGTAGGTCGAGATACCCACCAGCCCGAGGCCCACGCCCATGGGGATGATGGTGGGTAGCCCGTCGTCGACGTGCATGGAGGTGCGCTGGTCCGCCGCCCAGATGACGTCGGCCAGCTCGGGCGTGCCGAACCAGCCCGAGCGGCCGAAGAACAGCCGCTCGACACCGTCGTCCACCCCGTCGATGGCGGCGCGCGCCACCTCTTGCCACTTCACGGGGTAGACGTTGTGCCGCTCGATCGAGGAGGGGCCCGCGTGGGTGTGCGCATCGGTGGGCAGCCACTCGGCAAAGTCGTTCATCCAACCGTCGGCGCCGAGCGCAATGGCGTCCTGCATCTTGCCCACCGCCCAGGCCACGGCATCGGGGTGATCGAGATCGATGAGGCCGGTGGCGCTGAACTTGGCACCGGTGAAGGTGTAGGGCTGGCCGTCCTGGCCCTGGACCAGCCAGCCGTGGGGCGCGGTCTGCTCCCAAGCCATGGAGCCCTCGTACACGAAGGGGTTGAAGTAGACGTGTAGGTGAAAGCCCTGTTCGTGCAAGTCGTCGGCGAGCGCCTCGAAGTCGGGGTAGAGCGAGCGGTCCACCTCCCACTCCTCGTCGAGCCGGTACGCCTCCTCGTCGGCCCAGTGGCCCCCGCGCCAGTCCTCGGTCCAGATCACGGAGACCGGGATGTTCTCCTCGCGGAGCTTCGTGGCTACTCGACGGACGTTGTCGCTGCCGAAGATGGCGTCCAGCCAGGGGGCGAAGGCCACCCGAGGGGGCAGGCGCGGACGGCCGAAGGTGGCGGTGGCGCGCTCGATGGCCTGGGCAGGGTCGGGTCCGTCGAACAGGTGCACGGTGGCGGGAATGGTCAGCTCGACGCGGGCGGCGTGGTCCTGCTCGGAGCAGAGCGCAAAGACCGGGCGGCCATCCGTCTCGGCGGTGAGGATGTAGCCCCGCCTCGAGAGGTACTGCGGGATGGGCAGATGGCTCGAGTGCCGCCGTCCCATCACGAACCACGGGCCGTCGTAGCGGTCGTGCGGCTCTTTGCCGATGCCCTGCTCCTCCACCATGCAGGGCACGGTCTGGCCGCGGTGGTCGACGTCCCAGGTCTGGGCGCCGAAGCCGGTGAAGTGATCGTCGGCGCTGCAGGCAAAGCCCCAGGATAGGCGCCGCTCGGGACCGTCGCCGGGCTCGATCGCCACATGCAGGTGGCCGGGATCGGGCGCGGTCAGGTGCAAGCGGGCCAGCACTGCGCCGTCGGTTGCGAGCAGATCGATGCGGGTCAAGGTCTCGCCTGCGGCTGCCGCGCCCTCATCGAGGGCCTCGTCGCCGTCGAGCAGCGTTCCCTGGTTCACCCGCACGCCACGAACCACCCGCCACGGGCCGTGCGCCGTCTCGACGGGCTTGAAGGCGCCGAACTGCATCTCGTAGTCGGTGTCCTGATGCCGCACGGCAAAGCCGCTCAGCGATGGCGCGTCGGCCTCGGCAGACGGCAACAAGCCGTCGAGCAGCACGCGATCCTCGGCGCCGCGCACCACCAGCCGCTCGCCGCGGAGCACGCTGCCGCGGTAGCCGCCGCCCAAGTCGAGGTGGACGGGCGCTGGGTCCATAGGCGTTCCCTCGCCGCAGGACGGCAGGGGCGAGGTGAGCAGCGCGGCGAGCAACAGCAGGATGCGGCGTGGGGGCATGGCCGTATGCTGCCTCGGTCGGGCCCAGCTGGGAAGCCGTTGTCGGCGGCCAGCGCAAGCGGCCGCCAACTGGCGGCGCCCTCACCTGACCCGGGGCGATGCCAGGGGGCTCAGAGAATCGCGCTCGCTGATTCAGTGATGGAACAGCCGCACGCCCGTGTGGACCAAGGTGATGCCGTAGTCGCGACAGGCGGCCTCGATGTCCGCGTCTCGGACCGAGCCACCGGGCTGCGCGATGAAGCGGACGCCGTGCATGGAGGCGTGGTCGATGTTGTCGCGGAACGGAATGAAGCCATCCGAGACCATGGCGACGCCGTCGAGTCCGCTCATCCACTCGGCCCGCTCCTCAGTGCCGAGCGGCTCGACGGGACCGGCCATGGCCGCGGCGATGGCCTCCTTCTCGGAACGGGTCAGATCGCCCTCGATGAGCCGCACGCGCCAGTTGGTTCGCTCCTGCTTCTTGACGCCCTTGGCAAAGGGCAGCTCGAGGATCTTGGGGTGGCGGCGCAGGTGCCAGGTGTCCGCTTTGGCGCCTGCCAGCTTGGTGCAGTCCACCCGCGACTGCTGGCCCGCGCCGATGCCGATCATCTGGCCGCCAAGGGCGTAGGCCACGGAGTTCGACTGAGTGTACTTGAGCGTGATGAGGCCCAGGATCAGATCGCGCTTGGCAGCCTCGGAAAGCTCGCCGCATAGCGGCGTGGCGAGGTCGTCGGCGGAGACGGGGCGCGCGTTTCGGTCCTGCACTAGCCGCATGCCGAAAAGCTCCCGCGTTTCGCGTTCGGGCGCGGCGAAGTCGGGGTCGACCTCCAGCACCAGGTACTTGCCGCCTTTTTTCGCGGCGACGACCTCGAGCGCGCCAGGTTCGAAGCCGGGGGCCATCAGGCCGTCCGAAACGACTGGCTTGAGCACCTTGGCGGTAGCGAGATCCAGCGGATCCGAAAGGGCCACGAAGTCGCCGAAGGAGCTCTTGGGATCGGCGCCTCGCGCCCGCACGTAAGCGGTCGCCAACGGGCTGAGCTCGGCGCTGCCCACCTCGTAGGCTCGCCGTAGGTCCTCGCCCAGCGGCTCGCCCACGGCGGCGCCAGCAGGCGAGACGTGCTTGAAGCTGGTGGCCGCGGGCGTGCCGAGCGCAACGCGAAGCTCGCGGACGAGCTGCCAGCCGTTTAGCGCGTCGAGCAGGTTGATCATGGATGGCGCGCCGTTGACTACGCGGCAGGGCACTCGGTTTGGATCGATGGGCTCCGCGACGGCGTAGCGCTGATGGGGGTTGGTGCCGTATCTGAGCTTCATGGGGCCACCTCGCGCGCCATGATGGTCCAGGTTCCGGTCCAGGTCCAGGTCGGGCAGGGCGCACCCACCTCGCTCCCTGGCCTCGGCTCGTCCGCAGACTTATGGTGAAGGCGATGGGCCGTCCTCTTGCCAAGCCCCCGTGGCTGCGGGTGCGCCTTCCCAGCGGCGAGACCCACCACCGGCTCGGGCAGACCGTGCGCGGCCTCGCGCTCCATACCGTGTGCGAGCAGGCCCGCTGTCCCAACATGGGCGAGTGCTGGTCTGCGGGCACGGCCACGGTGATGCTCTTGGGCGACCGCTGCACGCGGGGCTGTCGGTTCTGCGCCGTGGGTAGCGGCAAGCCGAACGGCGCGGTCGACCGGGGCGAGCCCGAACGGGTGGCCGAGGCGGTGGTCCGCATGGGGCTCGACTACGCGGTGCTCACCATGGTGACGCGCGACGACCTGGCCGACGGCGGAGCCGGGCACGTGGCCGCCACCGTGACCGAGCTGCGGGCGCGCCAGCGGGGGCTGTGCATCGAGACCCTGGTCAGCGACTTCGGCGGCCAGCTCGAGGCGGTCGACGCCGTGGTGGCCGCCGGGCCCGACGTGTTCGGCCACAACGTCGAGGTGGTGCGCGCCCAGACGAGCCGGATCCGCGATCCGCGCTGCGACTTCGACCGGTCGCTGGCGGTGCTGCGTCGCGCCAAGCACGGGGGGGGGGGCGCGCTGCTCACCAAGAGCTCGCTCCTGGTCGGGGTCGGCGAGCGCGACGAGCAGGTGCTGGAGGCCATGGGCGAGCTACGCAGCGCGGGCGTGGACATCGTGACCATCGGTCAGTACCTGCGACCGTCGCCGCGGCACGCCGAGGTGCGACGCTACGTGCCACCGCCAGTCTTCGATGGCTATCGCCGGGCTGGCTTGGAGATGGGCTTCGCCTACGTGGCCAGCGGGCCGCTGGTGCGCTCGAGCTACCGGGCTGGCGAGGCCTTCGTCCGGGCGCGCCGATGAGTGCCGAGCGCGGACGGCGCGGGCGGGCAGCGACGACTTGTCGGCGTTTTCATCCGCCTGCTACACTACCGGCATGTCGACCGGGAACGACAGCTTGCTCAAGCGCGTGTCGGCCGTTATCGCCCGCACCGGGTACACCACCGGAGCGGGGCGCAAGTCGATTTTGTCGCAAGCGGCGAGCTGTTTTGCCAAGCGGCCCAGCGGCACGGGCTCGACCGTGCCGACCGGCTTCGATCCCAAGGCGGCGGTGCTGTTCGAGGCAGTGGTGGAGGCGGCGTTTCTGGTGGCCAACGCCGACGGGGTGTTCGACGAGGCCGAGCGTCGCGCCTTCGAGACGGTCGTGACCGAGGGGTGCACCAACACGGTGCAGCCGGAGGCCTTGCACAGCCTGGTCAGCGATCTATGTGATCGGCTCGCCCAGGAGGGCATGGACTGGCGCGTACAGGCGGTGGCGGCCGCCGTGGTTCGGCCCGCCCACAGGCTCGAAGTCCTGCGCATCGCCGCCTTGATGGCGCATGTCTCGGAGGGTGTGGCCGGCGCCGAGCGAGACGTGTTGGAGCAGCTCGCGCGCCGTTTCGGCTTGGGGCCGGACGCCGTTCCGCAAGCGCTGGACCAGGCTGAACAAGCCCTGCACAACGCGTGACCATCCCGGTGACCGCTCCATCCCCGAACGCCTTCGTCGAGCTGGTCGAGCGAGTACGGCCCGAGGTGAATCGACGCTTGGACGAGCGGCTGGAGGCGCTTTCGCGCGCCGTCCGCCCCGAGGGCGTGGCCGTCACGGTCGATGCGTTCTGGGATCTGGTGCGCCGCGGAGGAAAGCGCTTTCGGGCCGGCATGGTGGTGGCGGCCTACGTGGGCGTCAAACCGCGGGCCCGTCGCGATCCCGCCATCGATGCCGGGGTGGCCCTGGAGCTGCTCCACGGCTACCTGCTGGTGCAGGACGACTGGATGGACGGCGACCGCACTCGACGAGGCGGGCCCAGCGTGCACGCCGCGCTCGGCCAGCAGCTCGGCTCGCGGGCGCTGGGCGAGTGCTCGGCCATTTTGAGCAGCGACTTCGGCTGGGGGCTGGCGATTCAGGCGCTGGCCGAGGTTCGCGCGCCTAGCCGCAACGTGCTGCGGGCGCTCGGGCTTTGGTGGGAGGCACATCGGGACGTGCTGATGGGCCAGCAGCTCGACATGCTGGGGCACGTATCGCCGGATGGCCGAACGGTGGAGATCGAGCGCGTGCACGAGCTCAAGACCGCCAGCTACACGGTGCGCGCGCCGCTGCTCATCGGCGCGAGCCTGGCGGGGGCGCCCGAGCCCACGCTGCGCGCTCTGCGCCGCTTTGCCCAACCGCTGGGGGTGGCCTACCAGCTCCGCGACGATCTCCTGGGGGTGTTCGCTGGACCGCGGTTTTCGGGAAAGCCCCTCGGGGCCGATCTGCGGGCGGCCAAGCGCACGGCCGTGACCGTGGCAGCTGAAAGTCATCTGGATCGACGGGGGCGGGAGGCCTACCGCCAGGTGTACGGAAAACGGCGAGTCAGCCAAGCGCAGCTGGTTCGGGCAGCCGAGCAGCTCGAGCGGTGCGGCGCGCGTCGGAGCGTGGAGCTTCGCTTGGCCGAGCTCTGCAGCCGCGCCCGAGGTCGCGCCCAGAGGCTTGCGCTACATCCGCGCGCGCGGGCGTGGCTCGGCGACGCCGTCCGCCTGGTCGAGCAGCCGCTTCCGCCGCTACGAACGACCCTGGGCCGGGCCCGGTCGAGGTGATGATCGTGCCGAGGCACGCGGAGCGGATCGGACAGGGACGTGCCTACGGCAAGGCCATCTTGCTGGGCGAGCACGCGGTGGTCTACGGCGCCCCCGCGTTGGTGGTGGGCATCGCGCCCGGCCTGCACGCCGAGGCATGGGAGCTCGGCGAGGGCGGCTCGAGCCGACTCGAGCTGTTCGGCCAGAGCTGGCCAGCCGACTCGGAGGGGCCGCATCTTTTGTCGAAGGCGCTGGCGGCGCTGCTGGCCGAGGGGCCGAGACCGCCGCCCGAGGTGGCGGTTCACCTGGACGAGGCCCTGCCAGCTGGCGTGGGCCTGGGGTTTTCAGCGGCAGCGGGCGTGGCCCTGGCCCGTGCGGTCGAAGGCCTGCGTCGGGCCCTCGCGGCTGCGGATGCGACTGCGGCAGAGCAGGACGAGGAGGCCGTGCGGCAGCGCGCCACCGCGTGGGAACGGGTCTTCCACGGCAATCCTTCAGGCGTGGACGTGGCGGCAGCCATGCACGGAGGGCTGCTGCGCTTTCGGCGGGGCCAGGCGCCCGGGTGGCTCGAGCTAGGCGGCGGCTTTGAGCTCTGCGTGGGGCGGAGCGGCACCCGCTCGTCGACTCGCGAGATGGTGGCGCGCCTGGCCGAGCGGCGACGACGCGATCGGCGCGGCGTCGATGAGGCGGTCGCGCGCATCGCGGCGTTGGTCGCACAGGCCGAGGTGGCCTTGCGCGACGGCGACCTGCGGGCCTTGGGGACGGCGATGGATCGCAACCACGAGCTATTGGCGAGCTTGGAGCTATCGACCGAGGCGCTGGACCGGATGTGCGCGCTGGCGCGTCGGGCTGGGGCCTTGGGAGCCAAGCTGACCGGGGCGGGCGGCGGCGGCGCCGTCGTGGCGGTGGTGGACTCAGCCGCGGTGCGCGGCGCACGAGCCGAGGCCCAGCCGTTAGCGGAGCAGGTGCTCGGCGCCTGGAAGGAGCAGGGCTGCGAAGGATTTTCGGTGAGCGTGGGGCCGACGGACAGACGCGCCCAGGGTGCGGGGCCATGAGCCGCGGGAGCGCGCCTCAAGCCCCCGACTCGTCGGCGCGCCGCGGCGGCGAATGGGCCGCGCAAGCCCACCCCAACATCGCGCTGGCCAAGTACTGGGGCAAGGCGAGCGAAGAGCTGAACGTGCCCGCCGTTCCCAGCCTGTCGGTGACGCTGGCGGGCATGAAGACGCGCACCCGGCTCTTGCTCGATCCGACGCTGGAGCGGGACGTGCTCGTGTTGGACGGAGCTCGGGCGAGCGAGCAGCAGACCGCGCGGGTCAGCCGGCTGCTCGACCTGGTCTGGTCGGGGGACAGGCGTCCGCGGGCACAGGTGGCGAGCGCCAACGACTTTCCGACCGCCGCGGGGCTGGCCTCGAGCGCCTCGGCCTTTGCGGCGCTGGTCGTGGCCGCGGACGCTGCGGCGGGCACCGCTCGCTCCCGCGCCGAGCTCAGCGCGCTGGCTAGGCGGGTGAGCGCGTCGGCGGCGCGCTCGCTGTTCGGCGGCTTCGTCGAGCTACCAGCGGGGCGAGCAGAGGATGCCGAGCTCAGCGCGGAGCCGCTTTGCGAGCCCGGGCATTGGGATCTGCGCCTGATCGTGGCGGTGACCAGTGAGCAGCCCAAGGCCGTGAGCTCCACCGAGGGCATGGTGCGCACGGCCCGCTCGAGCCCGCTGTACGCAGCCTGGCTGGACGCAGCCCCCGCCATCTGCCGCCGGGTTCGCGAGGCGGTTCTGGGCCGAGACATCGAGGCCCTGGGCGAGGCGGCCGAGCACAGCGCGCTCAGCATGCACGCCGTGGCCATGGCAGCCCAACCCGGTCTGATCTTCTGGAACGGCGGCACGGTGGAGGTGCAAAAAGCCGTGCGCCAGATGCGTCAGCAGGGGATCGCCGCCTACTTCACCATCGATGCAGGCCCCCACGTCAAGGTGATCACCACCGCCGACCAGGCGGGCGAGGTCGAGCAAAGGCTCTCCGAGCTGGCGGTGGTCTGTCGCACCATCGCGGCGAGCCCGGGCGGCGGCGCGCGGCTGCTATCGGATTCGGGTGCGGACGGACGTGGGCCGTGAGGGCCAGGGCGCCAGGCAAGGTGGTCATCTCCGGGGCCTACTCGGTGCTCGATGGGGCACCCGCGCTGGTCGCCGCAGTAGACGCCTACGCTTGGGCCGATGGCGACAAGCGGGCCGGGCTCGTCACCGATGAGGTGGCTGAGGCCATCCGCAGCGCAAAGCTCGCCTACGCGCCTTGGTTCGACGCGTCGGCTCTGCGCGCGGTCGGGCCCGACCGGGGCCGTGCCGACCGCAAGCTGGGGCTGGGCTCGAGCGCCGCCATCCTGGTGGCCTCGCTTGGGGCGGTCTTGTTGGCTCGCGGCGTAGGGGCCTCTGGCCTGGCCGACGAGGTCTTCCCCGTGGCGCTCGCCGCCCATCGGGCTGCCCAAGGGGGCGGCAGCGGCATCGACGTGGCGGCGAGCTGCTTCGGCGGGGTGCTGCGCTGCGAGCTCGGCGCCGCGCAGGTCGGTCTCGCGGTCGAGCCACAAGCGCTGCCCGTGGGTTTGGTCTTCGAGGTGTGGGCCAGCCCGGAAGCTGCCTCGACGCCGCAGATGTTGGCGACGCTCGGGCGCTTCAGAAAAGCCCGTCCGCGCCGCTATCGCGCGCTCGTGGAGCGGGCTGGCGAGCTCGCCTCGACGGCCGCGGCTAGCCGCGAGCTCGCGGGCATCATCGCCGCGCTGGACGAGCAGTGGCAGACGCTGGGCGAGCTGGGCCGCGAGGCTGCGATCCCCATCGTTACCGAGCAGACGGCCGCCCTCGGCGAGCTGGCCCGCGGACAGCAGGCCTGCTTCGGTCCGTCGGGCGCGGGCGGGGGAGACGTCGCCCTGTTCGTCGGCACCGAGCGCTCGTCGTCGGCTTTTCGCGCCCGCGCCCGCCAAGCCGGACTATGGCTGTTGGGGCTCGAGCTCGGTGCAGCCGGGCTGGAGCCCATCCCATAGCGGCGTTCGCCAGCTCCTTGGGGCTCATCGGCTGGCCCCGAGACAGGTGAGGGCCAGCCGATGAGCCCCAAGGGGCGAGCTATGCGTAGCCTTGGTGATGGGTTCGACGTTGGGGGCTCCGGTCGTCGCTTTGCTCCTTCCTCTGCCCCCAAACCCCCGCGTGAGTCTCTGGAGGACAAACTTGACTCACTTTTCAACGAAGCCCTTGTTCAAGGACAATAGCGCCATGGATCGAAAGCCAAGCTCCTCGGTCGGGTCGATGCGTCGCCGACCCGCGCTCGGCGCGGCGGTGCTCGCGGCCTTGACGGCAGCTCTGGCGGGCTGCCCTTCAGCGCGCGTCACGCGCGTCGTCGATGGACTGGAGATCGAGGGACGGTTCGTCTCGCCCCGCGCCTACGCGGCCTATGCCGAGGGCGCAGAAGCCGAGGCGCGGGGCCGGCTTGCCGAGGCGCTCGAGGCCTTCGCCCGAGCCGTCCGCCACGATCCCGACAGCGTCGAGCTGTGGACGCGGCTCGGCGCGGTGCGCTGCCAGCTCGGCCAGCGCGACCAGGCGCGCAAGGCCTTTTCCAACGCCGAGGACCTCGACCCGGACTTCGAGCCCTTGTGGCGAGCGCGAGCGCAATGCGCCGAAGCGCAAGGCCGCGATGCCGCAGCGCTGGGCTGGGCGGCCAGGGCGGCGGCGCTCGATCCCGAGCGGGACGAGACTACCCTGTTCTACGCCCGGCTCCTCGAGCAAGGCGGTCGGGAGATCGAGGCGGCGCGCTGGCATCGCGGCTTGGTGGTGCGGCGTCCGCACTCGGTGCAGGCCTGGCGCGCGCTCGAGGCCTTTGCGGCGCGCGCTGGCGATGCGGCCTGGCAGAGCTACGCCGCTCGCGAGCTTCGCGGGCTGAGCGAGTCGCGGCGCTTGGTGGCGCTCGAGCCCGACGGGGCACGGCCGCCCGCCGAGCAGGCCCGACGGCGGGTGGATCGTGCGCTGGCGACCGGGGACCTGAAGGCGGCGCGGCAGATCGCCCGTAGCGCGCACCTCGATCCGCGGCTGCTCGCGGCCCGCGCGATCGCCGTGGGACAGGCCGAACTCGCCCGTGAGCAGGCCGAGCTCCTGCTCGCGGCCGATCCTGCCGACGCCGACGCCCACATCGCCATGGCGCTGGCGGCCGACCTGCTGGGCGAGGCCGAGCGTGCTGCCGAGCTCATGCGCGAGCTTCCGGCAGACGCCTTTCCGGCCTCGCATGTCGGCCGGCTGCTGATGGGCGAGCTGCTCGAGCGTCACGTGGGCCCCGAGGCCGCGCAACGCTGGCTCGCCAGTTGCTCGCCGCCCCGAGCGGCCGAGCCGCTGCCCGCCGACTTGGAGCGGCGCCTGCGCGAGCGCGTGCCCAAGGGCTCGGTGGGAGCCAGTCGATGAGCCGCGCCGTGCGGGAGCCTACAGCGCGCCCGTCCGAGCGGCGTTTTGGCCCCAGGTCGGCCAGCCGGTCACGCGGCGGTCGCCCGTGTTGATCCCCACCAGCTTGCCGTCGTTGGTGCCCACGTAGATCCAGCCGTCGTGCGCAACCGGCTGCGAGCGGATGGGGCCGCCGACGCGGTAGGACTTCAAGCGCTTGCCGGACTGGGGATCCACCATCTGCACCTCGCCCTTGAGGGTGCCCACCAGGATGCGATCGCCCGCGGCGATCGGCGGAGCCGCTAGGAACCCGCCCGCAGCTCTGACGTCGCCGTCGAGCTGGTAGGACCAGCGCTTTTTACCGTCGGCGTCTGTGCACACGATCTCGTCGCCCATGCTGTTCACGTTGAGCCCGCCCAGGCTCAGAACGCGCGAGCCCTGGAAGGCCTGCAGGCTGGAGACGTTGGATTGGCCCACCAGCTTGCGGGCGAGGGCAGCGTTGGCTGCGGGCGGAGCACCGTTGGCAAAGCCGTTGGCCGCGTCGAGCTGGGCCGACTCGGCGGCGTACTTGCTGGCTCCCTGCACGTCCTGGCTCAAGTAGGGAGCGGGCTTGCTGTAGGTCGAGCCCGGGCCGTCAGGACCATGCTTGCAGTACGCGATGGCCTCGGCGGCCTGGCCGTCTTGGTCGCGCCGCTGCGTGTAGTAGACCCTGCCGCGAGAGACGACCGGGGCCGAGGTGGCGCGCACGGCGCGCGCCGCCAAGATGGTGCCGCTTTGCTGCTCGAACGCGTAGAGCGTGCCCGAGAAGGTCGTGGCGTATAGCCCGCCGCCCACTGCCACGGGCGCCGACATGACGTCGCCGTCGATCCACCGCTGCCAGCGGATCTCTCCCGTGCGCAGATCAAAGGCCGCCAGGGCGTGCGAGGCCCCGGGCGGGCGTGGCTTGGGCGAGGCCGGGCGCGCGGGCTGGGGAAGCGGCGGCTGGCCGGGAAGCGAGCCGCCCGATACTGCCGCCTCGGCGGGGACCGAGTTCTGCTGCGCCTGCGGGACCTGGAGCGCGCCGCCGCCGACCGGATAGGAGGTGAACACCATGCCGCCCGCGATGGTGGGTGCGCTCATCAGCGGATCGCCCAGCCACCACGACCACAGTAGCTTGCCGGTCTCGGCCTCCACCGCGAAGATGGTGCAGGACTCGGTGTTGAACACGCAGATCCGGTCTTCGCAAGCCGGGGTGGACGGACCGTCGTCGTCGAGGTCCAGCGCCCAGGCGAGCTGGCCCGTGCCCGCCTCGAAGGCGTAGAACTGCTTGGAGCGGAACCCGCCGCTCGTCAGCACCCGCCCCTGGTAGACCGCGGGCGTGGTGATGGGCGCGCGGCTGGGAAGCTGGATCTCGAAGCCGTGCGCCGTCTTGCGGATGGCCGCAGGGTCGAGCGAGCGCGGCGAAACGTGGCCCTGGCGGAACTCCTTCGGCGGCTGGGCAAACTCGTCCGAGTTCATGGCCCGAGCCTGCGCGAGCACGTCCTTGCCGCCTCGAGGAAGCACGATGCTCTGCGCGTCGGCCGCGACGGTCGACGCGGAGCTGAGGGGGCCGGCTCGTCCGGCTGGCGGTCCGCCCGGGGAGGGCTCGGGGCCGCGGCCCGCCTTCACGCAAGCGAGCTTGCAGCCCAGCAGCAGGACAGCGACGATGACACCAGCCCATATCGGGCGAGAGCGACGAAGCACGGCAGCCTCCGATGACGAGTTGGGGGACTGCGCTTGTTTGTCGTTTCAGAGGCGAAAAGGATCTGACGCTCCGCGCGCGTCGGCCCTCGGGTGGCTCGCCGACCATGCCCTCGCAGAGCCGCGGCTCGTCGGGCTGGGGCGGAGTGGCGTGAGACTCTAGGAAACGCCGAGCTTCATGGGATAGCTCCACGATCCCAGCCGCGGGGGGTTGGGATCGGTGATCATCGAGCGACTTGCGAAGCTCATCGGATTTCGGCCGATGGGGCCAACAAAGCCGTTCGGCCGTCCGCGGCCGGGCCGACGGTCGTTTGGGCTGGCCGATGCTGGCGAAGTTGCTGTTATGCTCGGCCGGGGACAGAGACCCGAGAGGCTTGCGCGAGCACTAGAGCCAGCGCCTGCATGGGGTCCAGAGCCCGCACAAGGAGTCGTCTCGTGACGCAGCATAGGACTACAGGCGGGCGGTGCGGTCGCCGCGGCTACCGCGTGATGCGAGCGGGTGTGGCGATGGCGCTCGGGGCAGTGCTGCTCGGCCAGGCGCAGTGCCACCTGCGCGAGCCCGCGCGCCAACCGGCTCGAGCCATCGCCCAGCCCAGCGCGCTCCAGACGGTGGCGCAGCGCTTGCCGCGGGATGTCGGCGCGGTGCTGGTGGTGCCCGACCCGCTGGGCCTGCTCGATGAGCTGGGCTGGCAAGAGCTGGCTGGGCGTCACCGCCAGTGGCTCGAGCTGGGGGTGGCCGAGGTGGTCGCCGAGCTCGACCACAACCTGCTCAGCCCTTACGGCTGGATGGAGATCGGCGTGGATCCACACGGCCCAGCGGGCTTGGTCTGGCGGGGGCCCGCCCGCCAAGCCGCCGCAGCCTTCGTCTCGCTTTCGAGCCACGAGCGGTTCAAGACCAGCCTGTACCGCCTAGCTCGTCGGCAAGGCTACCCCGTGGCTCCGCAGGTGGTGGGGCAGGCGCTGGTGCTGACGACGCCTGGCCAGGCGGGCTTGGCGGCCGTGCTGTACGACGACATGGCCTTCGTGTGCTTCGACGACGGCGCGGCGGGCTCCGAAGCCGGGCTCGGATGGCTGTTGCAGCTCGAGCCCGGCAGCAGCTTGGCCGCCAGCGCGGAGCTGCGGAGCCTTGCCTCGGGCGACGAGCTGACGGGCGATCTGGTGGCCTACGTCAACCCCCGTGCCGCCCTGGTCGAGGGCTTGGGCCTGGGGCTGGATCTGTTGTGGCAAGGCGGCACGCTGGTCGAGGCCGCCCGCGGGCTTGAGCTCGAGCGCCGCGCCGCGCTAGACCGCGCGCGCCAGCGCGGCGAGCCCGCCGAGACGATCGTGGGCATCGACGACCGCCACGCCGCCGCCCTCGAGCACCTGCGCCAAGCAGCGGGCTCCTCGTCTCTGCGGCCCCTGCTCGGCCCTTTGCAGGGCGCGGTCGTGGCGCTGGAGCTTCGACCGACGGGCCTTGTGGCCAGGGCTCGGCTGGGCGCGCCTGCTGGCTCGTTGCCCGTTCGGCTGTTGACGTCGCCGAGCCAGCAGGCGGCGTTTTTGGAGCAAGCGCTGGGTGAGGAGCCGACCTTCCTAATGCGGGCCTCGTTGGAGCCCGATGCCGCGGTCGATGTGGCCGAGCTGCTCGGTGCGCCGCTCGATGCCATCTCGCGAGTGGGACGCATCGACGTCCGGCGCGAGCTCGCGCCAGCGCTCAGCGGAGAGATCGGCGTGGCGCTGGTCGGCGGTGCAGAGCTCGACCCGTCCGGCGAGCATCCCTTCGTCGATCCCCCCGAGATAGCGGCCGCCATCGGGCTGCGCAAACCCGCGGTGGTCGAGGCGATGCTCGCGCGGCTGACCGCCATGGAGCCGCTCGTGGGCGTGGTGCGCCGCGCGGAGCAGCACGATGGCTACCTGGTGCAGGCCCCTGGCGAGAAGCGGCAGCTATTCCTCGCCGTTCGGGCCGTTCAGCCGCAGCAGCTTGTCGTGGCGTCGAGCCGCGCGCTGCTCGGCAAGCTGATGAAGCCCGGGCGCGGCAAGCTCGCTCGTGGCCGCTACGCGCACGCCGAGCCGTGGGAGCTCGGCGACGCCAGCCTACGGCTTCGCCTGGACCTAGCGCTGGTGCACGAGGCAGTGGCTCCGCTCGATCCGGCGGCCTTCGTGGTCGGTGCGCTGCAGCCTGCAGCCGCCGCGGCGCAGCCCCCGCCAGCTGAGTCGGCGGCAGCGTCGAAGACGCCGCTATCGCGGAAGGAGGCCGAGCTACGGCAGCTAGAGCAGCAAATCCAGAGCCTCGCCGCGCGGCAGCTCGTGCGGGCCGCCGCCCGTCAGCTCGCCTGGGCCCGAAGGCTCGGCGTCGTGACGGTCAGCGTCCACCGCACGCGGGCGGGGCTGGAGGCCCGAACGCGCTACCAAGTGCGCGACCAGAGCTTGGTGACGCTGCTCGGCGCCGTGCTCGAGCGCATCGCGCCCTACGCGGCTCCCGGGCCCCAGGGCGGCGAGATGCCGGGGTTGGCTCGGCTGGTCGACTTGGTCGAACGGCGCGCCGCCGTGGAGTCCGAGCTCCGCGAGCTGCGCGCACGCGAGGTCGACGAGGAGAACCGCGGCGACGAGGCGTCGAGCGGCGACGCGCCGTAGCGGCGTACGCCAGCCCCTTGGGGGGGAGAGGGCCGGCCCCCGCCACGGGGGGGGGGTATCTCCTGCTCGGGCGCGCGTACCCCCCTCCGCCGAGCGCGGCGCTGCCCCCCGCCGCCACCGCCCGCGGGGGGGGGGTGGCCGGGCTGGCCTACAGCGCCGGCGGCGCGCTGGCGGTGGCCTGCGGCGAGGGGGGGCGGGTCGAGGTCTGGCGGGGGCGGGCGCTGGATCGGGCGCTGATCACCCACGACGGTACCGCCGACGCGGTGGGGTGGCT
>CAYTYV010000030.1:0-7676 GCA_964441055.1 uncultured Polyangiaceae bacterium
GCGTCGTCCGCTATGCCCCCGAGGGCGCGGTGGAGCTGGCGCCTCATCTGAGCGCGACCTTCTCCGTGCCCATGGTGTCGCTCAGCTCACACGCCGAGCTCGCCGCTCAAGGCCGACCCGTGGCGCTCTCGCCCGAGCCCGCGGGCCGCTGGCGTTGGATCGGCACGCGTACCCTGCTGTTCGAGCCGGACGAGCGCTTCCCCATGGCCACCGACTATCGGGTCGAGGTCCCGGCCGGGACGCGCACCGCCGCGGGACGAGCCATCGCCGAGCAGGCGAGCTGGACCTTTGCCACGCCACCGGTCGAGGTGGTCGACTTCCACCCCCCTCGCCACGGAGGCCCGTCCGACCTCGAGCCAATCCTGTTCGCGCGCTTCAACCAGCGCGTCGACCGGCAAGCCTTGCTCGCGCATCTGGAGCTGCGCGCACGGGCCAAGCCTGTGGCCGTGCGCCTGGCCACCGACGAGGAGATCGAGGCCGATGCGACCGTGCGAAGGCTCGTCCAGCGCGCGCCTAAGGGGCAGTGGATCGCCTTGCGCGCAGTCGAGCCCCTGCCCAAGGACAGCACCATCGTCGCGGCCTTCAAGCCCGGCACGCCATCGGCCGAGGGGCCTCGGCGCACCGACCGCGAGCAAGGCCGAAGCTTCCGCACCTACGGGCCCATGCGCTTGGGCGAGCTCCGTTGCCACTGGGGACGCGACTGCCCTCCGCTCGCTCCGTGGACGCTGGAGCTGTCCAACCCCATCGACCTCGACGCCTTCGAGCCGTCGATGGTGCGGGTCGAGCCGGCTCTCAAGTGGCTCGAGGTGGAGGCGCGGGGCAGCCACATCACCATCCGCGGGCGCTCCAAGGGGCGCACGCGCTACACGGTCACGGTCTCGCCCGAGCTGCGGGACCGCTTCGGCCAGACGCTGACCGGACCCACGGAGGCCACGGTGGACGTGGGACGGGCCGAGCCCGCGCTCTTTGCCGAGACAAGGCCCATGGTGGTGCTGGATCCGGCCTTCAAGCCGGAGCTCCGGGTCTACAGCGTCAATCGCCCTGCCTTGCGGGTGCGCTTGTATCGCGTCGCGCCCGAGCACTACGAGCCCTACCTCCAGTTCCGCCGCGCCTGGGACTGGGATCAGAAGCTCGGCCGTCCGCCGGGCCGGCTGGTGGCCACGCGGGTAGTGCGGCCTGGCGGCGGGCCCGACGAGCTGGCCGAAACGGCCATCGATCTCGCCCCCGCGCTACAGGGCGGCCTGGGCCAGGTGATCGCTATCGTCGAGCCTACCACGCCGCCCAAGCGCGATAGGTGGGGCGGCGTGCGCCGCGAATGGGTGCGCTGCTGGGTGCAGGCCACCCGCCTCGGGCTACAGGCCTTCGTCGACGCCACCGAGCTCCACGCTTGGACGAGCGCGCTGGCCGACGGCTCGCCGGTCGAGGGCGCCCAGGTAGGGGTACTGCCAGCTGGCGGCCCCACCGCCACGACCGGGGCTGACGGCATGGCCGCGCTTTCCTTGACCGACGCGGGCCAAATGCTGGTGGCGCGCAAGGACGGCGACGTGGTCCTGTTGCCGGGTAGCCCGGACGGCTACGGTCGCTCGCTCGGCCACCTGCTCGTCCGACAGCAAGCGCCTGACGAGCTACGCTGGTTCGCCTTCGACGATCGCGGCCTGTACCAGCCGGGCGAGACCGTGAACGTCAAGGGCTGGGTGCGCGTCTCGGGCACGGCCAAAGGGGGCGACATCGGCCGGCTGCCGGACGGCGAACACCAGCTGCGCTACCGGGCATACGACGGCCGCGGCTCCGAGATCGCCAAGGGCGCCGTGCGGGTGGACGAGAGCGACGGCTTTCACCTGTCCTTCGCCCTGCCCAGAAACGCCAACCTGGGCCGCGGTTGGGTGGGGCTGGAGCTCGTCGGTCCAACCGGCAAGGTGGAGCGCCGCAGCCATCGGCACGTCTTCCAGGTGCAGGAGTTTCGACGCCCCGAGTACGAGGTGACGACCGGAGTCACCGAAGGGCCGCACCTCGTGGGCGGGCACGCCGTGGCCACCGTCACCGCGGCGTACTACGCCGGAGGAGGCCTACCCGACGCCGAGGTCGGCTGGCGGGTACGCGGCCGGGATGCCCACTACGTGCCACCAGGCCGCGGCGACTACCACTTCGGCAAGCCGCCCAGGTGGTGGTGGTGGAACGGGCAGGATGAGGAGCCAGACTGGGAGAGCTGGGATGCCCGCACCGGACCGGGCGGACGGCATCGGCTGCGCATCGACTTCGACGCGCTCGAGCAGGCCTATGCGCGCAACCTGGAGCTGGAGGCCACGGTCACCGATGTCAACCGCCAGGCCTGGACCTCCAAAGCCAGCCTGCTCGTACACCCGGCCAGCGTAGCCATAGGGCTGCGCCGCAGCGCGAGCTTCGTCCGCGCGGGCACCCCCTTGGCAGTCGACGTGCTGGTCTCCGACCTCGACGGCAAGGCCGTCGAAGGCCGCGAGGTCTTGGTGACGAGCGCGCGCATCGAGACGGAGCGCCGCGGAGGCGAGGCCGAGGAAAAGGAGGTCGACGTCCAGCGCTGCGAGCAGACCTCCGAAAGCGGGCCCTCTCGCTGCAGCTTCCCCACGCACCGCCCCGGCCCGCACCGCTTGACGGCCGTGGTGACGGACGAGCACGGCCGCAAGAGCCAGACGCGCCTTTCGGTGTGGGTTCTGGGTCCGGATCTGCCCCAGAACCCCGAGCTTAGGCAGGACCAAGTCGACGTCGTCGCCGACAAGGAGCAATACGCCCCGGGCGAGACGGCCGAGCTGCTCGTGATGGCTCCCTTTGCGCCAGCCGAGGGCGTGCTCACCTTGCGGCGGCAAGGCGTGGTGGAGCTCCGGCGCTTCAAGATGGACCAGCTGAGCGCGCTGCTGACCGTTCCGGTCCAGTCGGCCTACGTGCCGAACATCACCGCCCGGGTGGATCTGGTGGGCGCCCGGCAGCGCGACGACGAGCAGGGACCGCCCGACCCCTCGCTGCCCAAACGGCCCGCCTTTGCCACGGGCCAAGTCGAGCTCAAGGTGCCGCCGCTCGACCGCACGCTCGACGTTCGGGTCCGACCAGTGCGCCCGGCGGTCAAGCCGGGCGGCAAGGCGAGTATTCGCATCCAGGTGAGTGACTCCGACGGCGCGCCCGTTCGCGACGGCCGGGTGGCACTGGTGGTGGTGGACGAGGCGGTGCTCGCGCTCGGGGGCTACGACCTGCCGGATCCGCTCGAGGTCTTCTACGCCCCGCGCCCCGAGGGGGTGCGCGATCTGGAAACCCGCTTCCGGGTGGCGCTCATGCGACCCGAGGTTGCGCGCATGCAGATGCGAAGCCGCAATGGCGACGGCCTGCCCTGGGGCGGCCTGGGCAACAAGGGTCCGGTGGGCATCGCCCAGACTGCCATGCCGATACTTGCGCCCGCGGCAGCAGAGGCGCGCTATGCCGCCGCCTTCAACGGCGGTGGCGCGCTTGGGCCCAAAAAGGGCGGCGAAAACGGCCCCGCTGCCGCGCCCATCGCCGTGCGCGCCGACTTCCGCGCTCTGGCGGCATTTTTGCCCGATGTCCAAACCGACGCGAAGGGCCAGGCCGAGGTGCGCATCGAGGTGCCCGACAGCTTGACGCGCTACCGCGTCATGGCGGTGGCCGCCTCGGGACAGAGCCGCTTCGGCGCGGCCGAGAGCACGCTCACCGCGCGCCTGCCGCTCATGGTACGGCCCTCGCTGCCGCGCTTCCTCAACTACGGTGACCGCTTCTCGCTGCCCGTAGTGCTGCAAAACCAGACGGCCCAGCCGCTTGAGGTGGACGTGGTGGCTCGGGCCGCCAACGCCCTTTTGCCCGCGGCCAAAGGGCAGCGGGTGACCGTGCCGCCCAACGACCGCGTGGAAGTGCGCTTCCCCGCCGCTGCCGCCGCTCCAGGCAGCGCCCGCTTTCAGATCGGAGCCGTCGCCAACACGGGCACCGACGCCAGCGAGCACGAACTCCGCGTGTGGACGCCAGCCACCACCGAGGCCTTTGCCACCTACGGCCAGCTCGACGCTGGCGCGGTGGCCCAACCCGTCCGCACGCCCCGAGACGCCGCGCCCCAGCTCGGCGGCCTCGAGCTCACCACCTCGTCCACCGCGCTTCAGGGGCTCACCGATGCCGTGCTCTACCTCGTGCGATATCCCTTCGAGTGCAACGAGCAGATCGCCTCGCGGGTGCTCGGCGTGGCCGCGCTGCGCGACGTCTTGACCGCCTTCCGGGCAGAGGGGCTGCCCTCGCCACCCGAGCTAGAGCGCGCGGTGCAAGCCGACATCCAACGGCTACGCTCGCGGCAGCACCCATCCGGGGGCTGGGACTGGTGGCGCCGCGACCGCCGGCCCGTGCCCTACGTGAGCATCCACGTGACCCACGCCTTGGTGCGCGCCAAGCACAAGCGCTTCAGGGTGCCCGCGCCCATGCTCGCCAGCGCGCTTCACTACCTCGGCAACATTCGCCATCATCTGCCGCACCACTACCCCGCCGAGGTGCGCCGCTCGCTCCGTGCCTATGCGCTGTACGTCCGCAAGCTGGGCGGCGATCCCGACGCGAAGCGGGCCCGAGGGCTCATCGCCGAAGCCGGCGGGGTCGAGCGCATGCCGCTCGAATCGCTGGGCTGGCTGCTGCCCACCCTGTCCGGGGACGCGACCTCAAGCGCCGAGGTGGCCGCCATTCGCCGCCACCTCCAGAACCGCGTGACCGAGACCGCGGGCAAGGCCCACTTCGCCACCTCCTACCGCGAGGGAGGCCATCTGCTGCTCGAATCCAGCCGCCGGGCCGACGCCATCGTGCTCGAGGCGCTCATCGACGACCAGCCCGAGAGCGACCTCGTTCCGAAGCTGGTCAAGGGCCTGCTCGCGCACCGCAAGCGCGGGCGCTGGCCCAACACCCAGGACAACGCCTTCGTGCTGCTGGCACTCGACAAGTACTTCCATACCTACGAGACGGCCACGCCCGACTTCATGGCCCGCGCCTGGCTGGGTGAGGCCTATGCGGGCGAGCACACCTTCAAGGGCCGCTCGACCGACCGGCAGCACGTCGACGTGCCCATGCGTTTTTTGCCCGAGCCCGGCGGGCGCACCAAACTGGTGCTCGCCAAGCAGGGCCAGGGACGGCTCTACTACCGGCTGGGCATGCAGTACGCGCCGAAAAGCCTGGTGCTGCCACCCGCTGACCACGGCTTTGCGGTGAGCCGGCTCTACGAGGCCGTGGAGGACCCCGACGATGTGCAGCGCAGCTCGGACGGCACCTGGCGCATCAAGGCGGGCGCCATGGTGCGGGTCACGCTGACCATGGTGGCCCGAGCGCGGCGCTACCACGTGGCGCTGGTCGACCCGCTACCGGCCGGCTTCGAGCCGCTCAACCCGGAGCTGGCCACGACGGCGTCCATCCCCCCCGCCCCTACCGACGATGCCGAGAGCCAGGTCAAGGCTCCGTGGTGGTGGCGCCGACCGTGGTACGAGCACCAGAACATGCGCGACGAGCGCGTGGAGGCCTTTGCCTCGCTGCTCTGGTCAGGCGTGTACAGCTACAGTTACGTGGCGCGGGCGACCACGCCAGGCACCTTCGTGGTGCCGCCCGCCAAGGCGGAGGAGATGTACGATCCCGAGACCTTCGGCCGCGGCCCGAGCGACCGGGTGGTCATCGAGTAGCGGCCGGTCGCGTCGCTCTCGTGCTTTCTCTGAATCAGGGCCGAGTCGCCCAGGGAGCCCCCGCGGCAGCCATAGCGCCGCTGCGTGCCCCACGGGATCCGACCTCGCGACACGGGAATTATGTCTTTTATTTCAATATATTACAAGCCTTCCCAAGCCGGAGATACCCACGACTGACACGGGCTACTGCGCGCCAGCCGCCCGGAGAGCCAGGACCGCAAAAACCGCCGTGATATCTGAACGTTTATCTTGCCCCTAGCGCGCCTCATGTCATATGCATTGTGGCGCCTCGGCTTGGTGTGGGGTAGTCCCACGTCGATGACCGGGTCGAGGATGACCCGTTTCTTTCCGAGGAGAGTTCAGCGATGAAACAACGCTTCACGATCATTCTTGCGGGCTTGACCCTGGCATGCTTTGCCGGTTTTGCCGGGTGCGACGACGACGACGAGACCGGCACGGGCACGGGCACCGGCACCGGCGCCGGCACGGGCGCTGGCACGGGCACGGGCACGGGCACGCCCACGGGCGGGGACGAGTCCTGCGCCGATATGTACGAAGCCGACTCCTGCGAGCTGGCCTGCTGCCAGCTGTGGACCTGTGTGATGGAAGAGCCCGACCAGTGCCCAGGGCTGCAGGACACCGAGCTGGATGAGTTCATAGACGGTGTGGACTCCGACGGCTGCGCGGCCGGCTGCGAGGCCAACCCGGCGCTCAAGTCCCTGATAGATCCCGAAGATTGCGCCACCACGGTGGCCACCATCCTCTCGGTCAACAGCGACTTCGAAGAGTCCTGTGCTGATGGCGGCGGCGGCGGCGCTGGCGGCATGGCCGGCGGCGGCGGCGCGCCTGGCGGTATGGGCGGTGCCGGTGGTGCTACCGGCGGCATGGCTGGCGCTGGCGGCCAGTAGCCACCAACCCCCAACGAACAGAACAGGCCGCTCCGCGCGGCCACTACATGAACGAGCCCGAACCGCGGCAACGCGGTTTCGGGTTCGTTGCGTTTCAGGGGGAAAAACGGGCAGGCTGTGCGATGGAGTAGCGATGACCGGGTCGACGATGACCCGTTACTTTCCGAGGAGAGTTCAGCGATGAAACAACGCTTCACTATCATTCTTGCGGGCTTGACCCTGGCATGCTTTGCCGGCTTCGCCGGGTGCGACGACGACGAGGACGCAAACGGGACGGGCACGGGCACCGGCGCAGGCACGGGCACGGGCACGCCCAGCGGCTCGGCCACGGGCACGCCCAGCGGCTCGGCCACGGGCACGCCCAGCGGCTCGGCCACGGGCACGACCACTGGCACGGGCAGTGGCAGCGCGGATCCATGCACGATCTACGACGCAGACTCCTGCGAGCTGGCCTGCTGCCAGCTATGGGTCTGCATCGGCGAGGAAGCTGACCAGTGCCCAGGGCTGCAAGGCATCTCGCTCGAGGACTTCATGGAGGGTGAGCAGTCCGACGGCTGTGTAGCCGGCTGCGTGGCCAACCCGGCGCTCAAGGCTCTCATTGATCCCGACGACTGCGCCACCACAGTCGCCACCATCATCGCGGTGAACAGCGACTTCGAGGAGTCCTGTGCCGAGGGCGGCGCTGGCGGCGCTGGCGGCATGGGCGGCGCTGGCGGCCAGTAGCCGCCAACACCGAGCGAACCGGCCGCTTTGTGCGGCCACACCATGAACGAACCCGAACCGCGGCAGCGCGGTTCGGGTTCGTTGCGTTTCGGGGGGAAAACGGGCACGCTGTGCGATGGAGCAGCGATGACCACATCCGGCCAGCAAGACCTCGGCGAGTTCCCCGCCAACCATCCCGACGACTCCGATGACGTTAGCTGGGCCTTGCACACGGGCAAGGCCATGTGGGACAGCGGAGACCCCGGCGAAGCCCTCAAGTGGCTTCGCCGCGCGGCCGAGACAGCTGGCGACGAGGGCGCTGACCTCAGGGCCCTCGACCACGCCCAGGCGGCAGCCGACCTACGAGGTCGCCTGGCCGCCCCGTCATCGACGC
>CAYTYV010000030.1:7686-25825 GCA_964441055.1 uncultured Polyangiaceae bacterium
AGCCGGCCCCCTCGAGCGCGCCTCCAGGCAGACCCGCCCCCCACGACCCCTCCGTCCCGCCGCCGCCGTCTGCAAGAAGCGGCACGCAGAAGCTACCTGCCCGCCAGGCACGGAGCTCGACGCCACCACCGCCGCCATCGCGGCGCTCGGCTCCCTCAGCAGCGCCCGCGCCGCCCGCGTCGGCATCGTCTCGGCCGGGACGGGCGCGGGCGACGCTGCCGCCGCCGGCGCGCATGATAACACCAGCCACGAAGAGCTCGCCTGGCCAAGCCGGCCCCGTTGCTCCGGCCGAGAGCTCGCCTAGCTCAACGGGGGCGATGCCGTATGTCCCACCGCCTCCACCGGGGTGGTCCCACCAGCCGCCCTCGTCGCAGCCAGGCACCTTGGCAGCCAGCCCGCCCGATGGCATGCCCGCGCCCAGCCCGAACGAGCCGACCCAGGCCCCGGAGTCGCCGCCCCACCAAAGCGAGGAGCCACCGCCTGCACCAACCGAGGCCGAGCCCTCGCCGCCATCGACGAGGCGACGAGTATCGTTCCAGTCGCTGGACGACGAGGTGACCGAGGTCGCGCCGATGAACTTCGCCCGCTCTTCAGAAGACGACTCGCCGCAGCCAGGCGCCGCCGAGCAGGCAGCCGCCCCCCCGGCAACGGCCGAGGCCGCGGAAGGGAGCGAGGAAGCGGCCACAGAGCCCGCAGAGGCTTCTTTGGAGGCCGCGGCCGACATCGAAGACCCGCCTACAGGCCCTTGGGAGTCGACGTCCAGTCCAGACGCCAGGCAAACCTTCACAGAGCCACAACAGGCCGAGCCCACCCCGTCGCCCGAGCCAACGACCACGCAGCCCCAATCGACGCGCCCGCAAACGCACCAGGCCATCCGTGTAGCCGTGGGCCCGGCGGACGAGGCTAGCACGCTGCGCGTGACCCCGCTCGGTGCCGAGCAAGCGCTTCCCGAAGGCTGCTGGGAGGCTCTGCTCGTCGCGCTCGATCCAAACCGAGAGCCCTATCCGAATCCGTAGTTCAGACCAACCCGCTAGCACTGAGGTCGATAGTCCGATGATCTGTTGGTGGCGACGAGCCATGCTCATTGTGGCGGGGGGCCTGCTCTGGATGGGCGGCTGCAAGGCGACATCCGATGCCGACGTCGAATACGGCGCTGGTCGAGGTACCGGAACGGGCTCCGGCACGGGCTCGACGAGCGGAACCGCCACGGGTGGGACGTCCGGGGGCACGGCTGCCGGCACGCCCGCAGGCTCGGCTGCAGGCACGCCTGGTGGTACTACTAGCGGCACGGCCGCGGGCACGGCTGGCAGCAGCGGTACCAGCACGGGCACGACTACTGGTACCGGAACGGGTACGGGCACGGGTACCGGAACAGGTACGGGTACAGGGACAGGTACGGGTACGGGAACCGGAACAGGGACGGGGACGGGAACCGGAACAGGGACGGGAACCGGAACAGGGACGGGGACGGGGACCGGAACAGTTACGGGTACAGGCACGGGAACCGGAACGGGCTCGTGCGCAGCCGACCTCACGCCCTATGGCGCCGACGCGGCCTGCCAGGCGTGCTCGGACGATCACTGCTGCCCCGAGGCCGAGGCCTTCGTCGATACCCCCGATCAGGTCAACTACGAAGCCCTGGTCGACTGCCTGTTCGACGGCGGCAGCGGACCCTGCGCCGACGAGTGCTTCTACGAGATTTGCCCGGACTCAGGCTACGGCTACGTGCTCTTCCAGGACTGCGTCGATTGCATGAACGGGTCCTGCTGCAGCAACTTCGACGCTTGCCTGCTGGACGGTAGCTGCGAGGACTGCCTCTCGTCCTTCAGCGACCCGCCGTGCTGCAACAACGCGCCCTATCTCGCTTGGGATATGTGCGTGGCCGACAGCTGCGGGTCCGAGTGCGGCGCAGCGGCGTGCACGCTGCCGTGCAGCGCCGACCTCACCCCGTGGGGCGCGGACTACGCCTGCAACGCCTGCGCTGCCGTGAGCTGTTGCTCCGAGGCCGAGGCCTTTGTCGACGACCCCGATCAAGCCCACTACAACGCCCTGGTCGACTGCTTGTTCGACGGCGGCAACGGGCCCTGTGCCGACGAGTGCTTCTACGAGATCTGCCCGGACTCGGGCTACGGCTACGTGCTGTTCAAGGACTGCGTGGACTGTCTCAACGGCAGCTGCTGCACGTCCTTCGACGCCTGCCTGGACGACGTCTCTTGTGAGGACTGCCTGACCTCGTTCAGCGACCCGCCGTGCTGCTCCAACGGCTACTACGCCGATTGGGACACCTGCTTCGAGTCGGCCTGCTCCGCCGAATGCGGCTCGGGCAACTGCTCGTAGCGATCACGGCGGTGCCTACGGCACGGTGAATCGTTTGGGCTCTCTCTACTCCGGATCGTACTCGCAGCCCAGCTTCTCGGCATCGGACAGGTTGTTGTCCTCTTTGCACTCGTTGTAACCACCGTTGTCCAGGTGTCCGCTGCCACCGCCAGCGCCACCTGCGCCGCCGCTGCCCCCCGCGCCACCGCCACCGCTGCCCGCCACGCCGCCGCCCCCGCCGCTGCCCACCATAACCGGCACGCAGTCATAGCCAGGGTTGTCCACGCAGGCGCGCGCGTGGAGCACCGTCGGCTCTACCGGCGGCGGCGCGTACACGCAGGTCACCGTCTCGCATTCCCCTGGGCTGAGCGGAATCGAGGTGGTCATGGGATTGCCGTCCAAGCACTTGTCGATGAGCTCTTCCGTATCGTTGTCGTAGAACCACAGCTCAACGCCGGCGGCGACGTGCAGCATCCCGTAGTTGCACACCTCGGCATCGAGGTGCATGGAGCCGGGACAGAAGCTGTCATCGATGGTCAGCGAGACGCGCAGATCCGGAGCGGCGAACACGCTGTAGTCCGGCAGGTTCTGCCGGAAGTTGTTCATGAAGCCCGACGCCGTAGCCCCGGTCACCTTGAGCCAGTTGGGCTCCTCCATCATGGGGATGGAGCCGTCCTCGTTGACGTTGGTCACGTGGTAGGCGTGCTGGTTCCAGATCCGGCGAGTGGACACCCACAGGTCGGCGGCATCGGCCCAGATCCGAATGCCCTGCTCGTTGCCCGACCAGGCGTTTTCGACGAACACGATCTCGGCATTGCCATCGTTGTCGACGTCCGCGACGATGGGCATCTCGAGGCGCGTGTGCGAGATGTTCTCCACCTCGATGAGCACTTCGCCCGTGGTGCCGTCCATGATCCGGCAGTACTCCTGGTCGTTGTAGACCACCTCGGCGCTGCCATCGCCGTCGAAGTCGAACACGCTCGAGCCGGTAACCCGCGAGGTGTCGTCGTTGTTGCGCACCTTCCAGCGAATGCCGAGATCCGAGCAGTACGCTGGCAGCGGGCTCGCCAGGCACTCCAGGTCGGCCACCACGTAGTAGTCGGCACCCGCGATGCCGATCTCGACCTGTCCGTCGCCGTCGAAGTCGGCCACCGTGGGCGGTCCGCCTTCGTTATGGCCGCCTGGGAGCTGCGGGATCTCGATGACCACATCGTCGCCGCCTTGGTTGAGCGGCGTGCCGTCGTGGTTGAGGACGTGCGCCCAGCCGCCGCGCACCACGACGATCTCGCCCTCGAGATCGCTGTCGAAGTTGCCCGTGGCCGTGAACCCGTCGCAGCTCGCGTAGGAACAGCTCCCGATGTCCATGATGGGCGCGTAGGTCCAGAGCACGGTGCCGTCGTGGTCGTAGAGCGTGTTGCCGGCCATCACGTTCAGGTAGCCGTCCAGATCCACGTCGCCGACGGCGTTGACCGGCCCCAGAAAGCCGTTGGTGCCGAGCGCGCCCGTGCCCAGCCATGCCAGAGTGCCGTCCTCGCCGTTGAGCACTGCGCGGCCCTGGATGACCTCGGGCATGCCGTCGGCGTCCAGGTCCGCGATCGCGGGCGTGCACCCCCCCCAGTTGTCGCTGTTGGAGGGATAGCTCGGCTGGTACCAGTCCACGCTGAGCACTGGGGTCGGCGCCGCACCGTCGACCTCGACGGAGATGGTTCCCAGATCGCGATTGCCCGTGCCCACGATCTCGATGACGCCGTCGGCATCGACGTCGCCCACCGCGATGTGACCGGAGTTGTCGAACCAGAAGCCCGATGGGCCGCCGGCCGCGGCGATCTCGTTGGCGCCTATGGTGAAGTGCTCCACCATGGTGCCGTCGGGCTCACACGCGCCCGAGAGCACCCGCACGACTCCGCTCGAGTCGCAGCAACCACAATGGGGCGCGCCGCAGCCCCCTTGGTAGCCGTAGGTCACGAAGGCGATGTCCGGGATGTCGTCGGTGTCGACCAACCCGTCGTCGTTGTCGTCGGTCAGGTTGATGACCACCGGTGTCATGACGCCATCGTTGAGGTTGGGGTAGGGCTCGTTCACGGGGCCGTCCCAGGCGCAAGCCTGCACGGGTACGAAGTCGCCGAAGTCGGGGATGTACAGGCAGTCGTCGTCCGTGCCGCCGCTGCCGCCGAGGCCCGCCGCTCCGCCTCCGGCGCCCGTGCCGCCGCTGCCGCCAGGGGGCTGCGTCGTTCCGCCCGTGCCACCGCTACCGCCGAGCAGGCCCTGTCCGCCCGCGCCTGCAGCGGCTCCCAGGCCGCCAGGTGGTGCAAACGCGAGCTCGGAGACGCAGTCGCAGCCTGCCGCCCAGGGCAGGGCCGCGCTGAGAACGATGGCCAGCGCGAAGGGACGATGGGTCTTGCTCATGCCCTCCAGCGTACCGCTCGGGGCCCCGGAAACCAAGGACATCAAGGCGGAACGACGTCGCAACCCAGGGCCGAGTCGTCCGATAGGTTGTTGTCCTCTTTGCACTCGTTGTTGCCGCCGTTGTCGACCGCCGCCGCACCGCCCGCACCCGCGCCGCCGCCAGCGCCGCCAGCGCCCAGCGATACCGGCACGCAGTCGAAACCCGGGTTGTCCACGCAGGCGCGCACCTCGACGGTCTGGGGCGACTCGGGCGGTGGGGCCCAGCGGCACTCCATGACCACGCAGGCGCCTGCCACCAGCGGCGCGCTGGTCAGCATCGGGTTGCCCTCCAGGCACGAGTCGAGGAGCTGCTCGGTGGTGATGTCGTAGAAGCTGAGCTCCAGCCCAGCGCCCACCTGCAGCAGCCCGCGGTTGCACACCTCGGCGACGAGCGAAAGATAGTCGGGGCAGGAGCCGCGATCGATGTCGAGCTCCACGGTCAGGTCTGGCGCGGCGAACACGCTGTAGTCCGGCAGGTTCTGACGGAAGTTGTTCATGAAGCCCGACTCGGTGGCCGTGGTCACCTTGAGCCAGTTCGGCTCCTCGGAAATCGGAATATGACCGTCCTCGTCCACATTGGTCACGTGGTAGCTGTGCTGGTTCCAGATCCGTCGGGTCGGCACCCAAGAGTCGAGCGCGTCGGCCCACACCCGGATCCCCTGATGATTCGTGCCGTTTTCGATGAACACGATCTCGGCGTTGCCGTCGTTGTCCACGTCGGCCACGATGGGCATCTCGAGTCGGGTGTGCGAGCGATTGTCCACCTCGACCAGCACCGCGCCCGTGGTGCCGTCGAAGATCCGGAAGTGCTGCTCGTCGTTGTAGATGACCTCGGCCCGACCGTCGCCGTCGAAGTCGAACACGCTCGAGCCGGTCACCCGCGAGCTGCAGTCGAAGTTGGGGACCTTCCAGCGGATGCCGAAGTCGGAGCACTGCGGCGGCACGGGGCTGGCCAGGCACTCCAGGTCGGCCACGATGTAGAAGTCGGCTCCGGCTGCGGCCACCTCGGCCAGGCCGTCGCCGTCGAAGTCCGCCACCGTAGGGGGGCCGCCTTCGTTGCGGCTGCAGTCATCGACCGGGATGTCGATGCGCGCCTCGAAGCCGCCCGCCGTGAGGATGCTGCCGTCGTGGTTGAAGAAATAGAGGGTGCCATCGCGCACCACTGCGACCTCGCCCTCGAGATCGGCGTCGAAGTTGCCCGTGGCCGCGAAGCCGTCGCATGGCGACGAGCAGCAGTTGTGGCTGGGGTAGCCGCCGTAGCTCCACAGGGTGTTGCCCTCGTGGTCGTACAGGGTCCCGCCCGCGAGCACGTTCGAGTAGCCGTCCAAGTCGATGTCGCCCACCGCGCTCACCGGTCCCAAGCAGTTCGAGCCACGGTGGTCCTGGCCCTGCCAAAGAAAGGCGCCATCCAGGCCGCTCAGCACCACGCGACCCTGGACGATCTCCGGCATGCCATCGCTGTCCAGATCGGCGATCGACGGCGCCGTGCCCGAGACGTGATCCGCTCCGTCCGGGTGCAGCGGCTGGTACCACTTGACCGCGCCGTCGCGCTCGAAGGCGATGGTGCCGCCGCGATTGACCGTGGCCACGATGTCGACCTCGCCATCGGCATCGATGTCCCCGACGGCTAGGCCGCCCGAGTTGTCCAGCCATACCCGCTGGCCGATCTGCGCCTCGGTCTCGTCGCCGCCCACGGTGAAGTGCTCCACCATGGTGCCATCCGGTTGGCAGCCGCCCGAGACCACGCGCAGGGCGCCGTCGGCGTTGCAGCAGCCGCAGTAGCTCACGTAGCTGGGACAAGGGCTGGACTGGCGCTGGTAGCTGACGAAGGCGATGTCCGGGATGTCGTCGGTGTCGACCACCCCGTCGTCATTGTCGTCGGTCAGGTTGATGACCACCGGCGTCATGACCACGTCGTCGAGCACGGCATAGGGCTGGCCGCCGCCCGCGCCGTTCCACGAGCAGTCCATTTCGGGCGAGAACTCGCCCGGCTCGGGCACGTACAGGCACTCCTCGTCGACCCCGCCGACGTTCGAGCCTCCGGGAGCGCTTCCCCCGTCACTGCCACCGTAGCCGCCCGGCTGAAAGCCCGTACCCGCGGTGCCGCCCGTGCCTGCTAGCGATCCGCCAACGCCTCCCGTGCCGCCGACGACGCTCCCACCGTCGCCGGGCCAGGTGACCAGCTCGGAGGTGCACTCGCATCCGGCAGCGAGCGCCAGCCCGATCGAGGAGGCGACGAGAACGACTGCGCGTAGAGTCCTGTGCATAGCCTGAGGATACCGCCTCATGCGACGGGGACAAGCGCGGCGCGGCTGCCCCGGATATCGCTGTCACGTCGGTCGGCGTGACCACACAGCTGCGGCGCGAGGAGGTAGGCCAAGCCGTTCTGCGCGGCGGGCTTCTCGCGGGCCCACATGGCGTCTGCCATGACGCCGTCGATCGCGCGCCGCATCCCGTGAGCCGCGATCCAGGTGCACAGCTGCCGTGCCCCTCGGCTGGTGATGCCGTAGGCGTAGGAGCCGAGCCCGACCGGAAAGCTGGCGCTGAGTCGAACGGCTCGAGCGTCCACGCCGACGCCGCGATGGTGCTCGGCACCCACGGGTCGGACGTCGAGGCGGTCGGTGCCGCCTAGATAGACCAAGTCGACGTCGGCAGGCAGCTGCTCCAGCGCGGGGTTCAGAAGCCGGACGAAGTCCTCGCAAAAGGTCGCATCGTCCTCGAAGACCAGATGAAATCGGCCTTGGGGCCACGGCGCCACGGCGATCTGCTGCCAAAGATGATAGTGACTAAGCCCGCAGGCAACAACGCCCCGACGGCTTCCGTGGTCATTGCCCTCGATGAGCCGCGCGAGTTCCGCAGAGGCCTTCAAGCGCGACCCATCCACGGCCGATACGCGCTGCATCGTCGGTCGCCTAAAGGGGAGCCGTGCGCGGAATCTCCCGAGGCGGTCGCGGCGGCGGTCGAGATTGAGGACGCGGGCGCAACACACCCGCGACGGCGCGAGCACGGGCGCCCCCGACGTCACTTGCCGAGGGCGCCGTCGAAGTCGTTCGATGCGGTCGCTCAACTGCCGGGCGATCTCCTCGGGGCGCAGCTCGGACGGAACTTGTCCGCCGAGCAGCGCAGGCTCGGCGAGCATGCGACGAAGCTGCCGCCGTCCGCCCGCAGTGGTTTCGAGGAAACGGACGTAGCGCGCGACCCGATCGAGATCGCGAAAGGCACGGCAGCAGACCAAGGCGGCCGGGTTGAAGCCCCGCACGATGACCGCTCCGCCGCGGTAGATGGGCAGCGCGTCGGCTGCAAAGGTGCGGAGCAGCACCATGGCGGTGTGCTCGGCTCGGTTGTCGCCCTCGGCAACGACGCCGAATCTACAGCGGCGCGGCTTGCCATCCCATGGGCTCAGGCCCACGCCATGGCGCCGGAGCGCCTCGACCACCTCGTCCGGATCGGCCGTGCGGCGCCCGGCCGGGACGCCGACAGCGCGATCCTTGCTCGCCAACAGCGCCTCCACCTCGTCATCGCGACGGCGGCGGGTGAGCACATCAGGCGAGACCCTGCGCGGGTCGCTCGGATGAAGGCCGAACCAATCGACGAACGGCAGCCAAGGCGGTAGCTGCAGCGTTGCGCAGTGCGAACGCCTCGAATCCCCGATCGTGAGGAGGATCTGCGGTGCTCCAGCACCGAGCTCGTCTCGGCGTCTCGCTGCAGAGCCCGCGACCAGCCACACATCGACGTCCCTTGGCGCGTGGCGGTCGACCCGGCTGGCCGCCGTCACATCTCGATACGCGAAGCGCAGCACCTCGACGAAGTAGTTGTCGTGAGGATCGAAGCCTGACCAAAAGCCCTCGAACGCCACGCGCAAGCTGCCGTATGGTCCAAGCGCCGACATGAGCTTGCCCAGGGTAGATCCAGAATCTGCCATCGGCCAGCGTGCCGCGGCTCCGCACCAGCTCGATCCGGGATATATTGGTGCAGTCCGCCCGCGCGGAGCCCGCGCGTAGTTGGAACCGAGGTACCCCATGCACCAGACTCGCTCGTGGAACCGCGCCCTAGGGCGCACTGGCCTCGTCGCCGGGCTGCTCGGCGCCTCGATGCTGCTTTCGGCGGCAACGTTCGCCCAAGTCCTGGACTGGCCCATGTGGCGCGGCTCGCGCCTGCGCGGCGGCCGTTCGGACGGCACCGCCCAGATGACCATCCCGGCCGTGCGCTGGAGCTACTATCTGGGCGGGTCGCTGGGCGCTCTGCAAGTGCTCGCCACCGACGTCGACGGCGACGGCGACGGCGAGATCGTCATGGCCCCCGGCGGCAAGGTGCTGGTCAAAGACGGCCAGAATCGCATCGAGTGGGACAGCCTTCCCCTGCAGGTCTCGGTACTGGAGCGCATCGCGGACCTGGACGGCAACGGCACGGCCGAGCTCGTCGCTCGCTCGGGACAGAAGGCCTATGTCATCGACGGCTCGGACGGCACGGTGCTGTGGTCTTACGGCTATGGCTCGAGCGTGGTCAGCCTCACCGTATTCGACGTCAACGACGACGCCGTGCCGGATCTGGTGCTGGAGGGCTACACGGGGGTGAGCTGCAACCGCGAGATCCGCTGGTTCGACTTCTCGGACGGCGGCTACGCCGCGCCGGTCGATCTGCAGATCTACTTCACCAATCTGTGCAACTCGCTGCCCTTCGTGCTGGGCGACATGGACGGCAACGGCGATCTCGAGATGATGGTCGATCGCTATGGCACGTTCTACGTGCTCAATCCCCTGACCGGGGCCACCAAGTCGCAGAACACGCTGTTCTCCAACCACACCTACAACAATGTATGGCTGGAGAGCCTGGACGGGGGCAGCCAGCTCCAATACGTGCTCATCTCGCGTCGTGGCTATGCCCAGCGCGTGCTGGTGGAGCGGTATAACGGCGCGACGCTGAGCAACCTGTGGATGCGCGAGATCGGCACGAACTACGCGCAAACCGATGTACGCGACGCCCGGCTGCTGGCCGAGAGCGTGGTGGATCTGGACGGCGACGGCAGCTTCGAGATCGTGCTCAGCACCTTCAACGAGCTCAGCTACAACGACGACCGCTGGCGCCTCTTGGTGCTGGACGCCATGACGGGCGACGAACTCATCAACGAGGTCGATTTGCAATGGGAAGGGCTGGTCGATCTGGACGGCGACGACAAGCTGGAGATCATGGCCATGGACGCCACGGACGCGACCATCACGGGTGTGGACTACGGCGATCTGGGCGCCTACACCTACGAGCCCGGCCCTCCCGCTTCGCTCACGCTGCGCTGGAGCCTGCCCGACGCAGCGGTGCATCAAGTGCCGTCCCGGCAACACGGCCGCATGGCGCACTACGCCCCGAGCACCGCGCGGCAGGATCTGGACGGCGACACCATCGAGGAGATCTACCTCGATCGCGAGGAGACCGGCGACGCGATCCCGGACGCGCTGCAGGCCGTTGGGGAGCTTGCCGGAGCACCCGAGGTGGTGGCTGAGTACCGCCCCTCGCAGACCTTGACGCGGCCGGTCATCGTGGCCCTCGGTGATGACTTGACCGGCGAGGGCCGCCCGGGTGAGACCCTGGTCAGTTTGAGCAACGGCTTCATGGTGGGCCTGGACCCGCTCATGGCCACCTCGGCGGTGCTGCGCACGGGCGGCTACAGCACCCGCCGGCTCATCGCCGTCGATCTCGAATCGACCGGACAGCTCGCCGTGGGCGTCGTCGACTCCCGTGGCATCCTGCAGGTGCTCGATCCCAGCGAGGCCGATCTCGGCACCCCGCCCCAGGTCCTGTGGAGCTACGGCAGCCAGACCAGCTTCGATCCGCTGAGCTGGGACTTCGACGACGATGATGCTGCCGAGCTCGTGGTGGCCGACTGGGACGGCAGCGGCAAGGTCATCAAGATCCTCGAGCACGATGGCAGCGAGAAGTGGTCTCAGCCACTGGGCATCGGTCTGCAGAACATCGGCACCGTCTTCAAGCCGGCCAACCTGGTGACCGGCGGCAATACCGACCTGTACGTCAGCGTCTATAACAACAACACGGCCAAGCGGAACCTGATGGCCCTAGACGGCGACGACGGCGCGCTCCAGTGGTCCACCGACTACAGCATGGGCAACAACTACCTGCAGGACTTCGCCATCTGGTCGGTCAACAGCGGCGACGACGACTTCGAGGATGCCGTCTACTCGACCGGCTCGGGCCAGTATCAGGTCTACAGCGGCGCTAACGGCGCCATCTTGCACCAGCAGAACGTGGGCTACGAGCGCCGCGCCGCGCTGATGGAGTGCGATGGCGACCCCGACTACGAGGTGGTCCTTGGCACGGGCCCCTCCTACCTGCGGCTGCTCAGCATCCAAGGGGGGATCCTGTGGAGCTACCCGTCCACGGTGAACTACATCTTCGACAACCGCGATCCGGCTCCGGTGGATGCCGACGGCACGGCCGGCCACGACTTGGCCTTCGGCGACAAGTTCGGTCGGCTCTACGTGGTGCGGGGCCACAACGGCCAGCTGTACTACGACAAATGGCTGCACCGCGGCGCGGTCCTGGACGCCGACCCAGGTGAGGCCTTGTCCATCGGCAATGCCGTGGGTGCCGACATCGACGACGACGGCCTGGACGAAGTCGTCGTGCCCTCGGGCGACGGCTTCCTGTATGCCCTCAACGCCGAGGACGGCTCGCTCGGCTGGGCCCGCAATTTCCGCTACCCCGTGGCTGAGCCCATCCTGGCCGATCTGGACGACGACGGGCAGCTCGAGGTGCTGGTCTCGGCGGCGGACGGCTATCTGTACGCCCTGCAGGGCGCCACCCTGGATACCCCGTCGGTGCGCGACGTACAGCTGGACGGCGCGCTCAGCATCGTCGACCCAGGCACCGACGTGGACCAAAGCGAGCACACCACGGCCGCCGCGGCGGCCTGGGACGCCGTGAGCGGTGCTATCGGCTACCGCGCCTCGCTGGTGAGCCAGACCGGCAGCGTCATCGTGCCCTGGACCGACGTGCCTGGCGCCACCGAAGCGGTGTTCACGGGCACTCAACTCGAGGCCGGCGATGCCTATCGCTTCTTGGTGATGGCCTATGGCGCGGGAATGGCCTCCTCGGCTCAGGCCGAAAGCGACGGCTTCATCGTAGCGGACGCGAGCGACCCATCGATTTCGGACCTGCGCGCCGAGCCGGCCGCCTTCAGCCCTAACGGCGACGGCGTGCAGGAACAGATCAACATCCTGGCGGAGATCGCCGACCTCACCGCGCTCGAGCACGTCGCCTTGGAGATAGCCGGGACCGTTGCGGTACGCTCCTTCGAGTACCAGACGAGCGCAACCCACGTGCACCTGGTGCAGGACTGGGATGGCCGCGATGAAGGTGGCGACGTGGTGCTCGACGGCAGCTACACCATCACCGTGACGGCCACCGACGCCGCCGGACACTCGAGCAGCGATACCGCGCCCGTGGTGGTCGACACGGTGCCGCCCGATGCGCCGATCGTGGCCTCGCCCACCGCCGGGGCGCTGCTGGGCGAGGATCGGCCCGAGCTAGGCGGCACGGCCGAGGCCCTGGCGACCATACAGGTCTACGTCGACGACGAGCCGAGCTGCTACGCCGAGGCTGATGACCAGGGACAGTGGAGCTGCCTGGCGGGCGCTGCGCTCGGCGAGGGCGACCACCTGGCCCAGGCCGAGGCCACCGACGCGGCCGGCAATGTCTCGCCCCTGTCGGCGGCGGTGGCCTTCGCGATCGACACCATCGCACCGATCCCGCCGACCATTTCGGAGCCTATAAGCGGCGCGACCTTGGCGACGCTCACCCCGGCGTTCTCCGGCACATCCGAGCCCGGCAGCGCGGTGAGCGTGTTCGAGGAAGGCAGCACCCTGTGCGATAGTAGCGCCGACGACGAGGCGCAGTGGACTTGCAGCCCGACTGATCCCATGACCGCTGGCGAGCACACCGTGTACGCCAAGGCCACAGACCTGGCAGGCAACGAGTCGGCGGCCTCGGAGTACGTGTCGCTGACCTTGCACAGCGGGGAGGCCCCACCCGACGCCGGCCCGACCGACGGCGGGACAAGCGCTGACGGCGGCAGCGCGATGGGCGACGCCCTCGAGCCCGGGGGCTGCTCCTGCAGGCTGGGCACCTCGGGTGGCGCCTCTTCTCGGGGCGGCCGCGAGCTCGGCTGGGGCGTGTTGGGGCTTGGCGCGCTACTGCTCGGTCGCCTTGCGCGAAGGCGGCGGCCGCGCGCGGCGCGCCGCGCGCGGTGCGCACTGGCGGCGGGCGTGGCCCTTGCGGCGCTCGTCGGCCTCGGCGGCTGCGACACCTCGACGGAGGCTTTCCCGGACGAGGATGCGGGCACGGGCTGGCAGGACAGCGACGGAGACTGTATTCCCGACGAGGCCGAGGGTCGCGCCGAGCAAACCGACACCGACGGCGACGGCACCGCCGACTATCGCGACGACGACTCGGACGACGACGGCATCACCGACCGCGAAGAGGGAGGCGCTTGCAGCGACGGCGTCCCGGTCGACTCGGACGACGACGGCACGGCCGACTTTCAGGACACCGACTCCGATGACAACGGCATCGGCGACGGCCAGGAGCTCGCCGCCGACAGCGACGGCGATGGCCTCGTCGATCGCATCGACCCGGACGACGATGGCGACGGGCTGCTCGACGTCGGGGAGATCGGCGGCGATCCCGATAGCCCCAACCATAGCGACGACGACGGCGTGCCCGACTTCCAGGACACCGACTCGGACGGCGACACCATCCTGGATCGGCACGAAGGCGGCGTGGACAGCGACATCAACGCGCCCGATCCAGCCGAGCGCGACGGCCTGCCCGACTACCGCGACGACGACTCGGATGGCGACGGCCTGAGCGACGCCGAGGAGGCAGGCGACGACGACCCCGAGACCCGCCCGGTGGACTCTGACGGCGACGGCTTCCCCGACTACCGCGACTTCGACTCGGACGACGACGGCTTGCCCGATGCCACCGAGCAGGAGATCGGCACCAATCCGCGCCATCCGGACACGGACGGCGACGGCTACTCCGACCTGCTCGAGCACGCTGCGGGCACCGATCCCCTCGACCCGGACAGCGGGCTTCCGCCAGGGGATTTCTACTTCGAGCTGCCCTACGAGGACCCCGAAGGCCCTCAGACCGACACGCTGAGCTTCACCACCGACGTGAAAAGCATGTCCGTGGTGATCAACATGGACACGACCGCCAGCATGGTGGGCGAGCTCGACAACCTCAAGACCTCGCTCGGGCAGACGGTGGAGGACATTCGCGCCGAGGTGCCAGACACGGCTTTCGGGGTCAGCCGCTTCGAGGACTTCCCGCTCGAGCCCTACGGCCAGTCATCGGCGGGCGATCAGCCGTTCACCTTGGTCCAGCAAATCACGCTGGACGCCGACAAGCTCGCAACCGCGGTGGACTCGCTCGCCATCCACAACGGCGGCGATCTGCCCGAGTCCTCGCTGGAGTCGCTCTATCAGCTCGCCACCGGCGAGGGCCTTTCCGGCCCGGGCTCCACCAATGTGCCGCTCTTCGTGCCCGACCCGATGGAAGGGCCGGGCACGCTGGGCGGCGCCGGATTCATCGAAGGCTCGCTGCCCGTGGTGCTGCACGTGACCGACGCGGTGTTCCACGCCCCTGGCGAAGGCCCCATGATGCGGGATTGCTTCGACGGCTACCTGGACTACGGCCTGGGCGGCAGCCCCGAGGTTTTGACCGCGCACGATCGAAGCGAAGCCATGGCCGCGCTCGCAGGCCTGGGCATCCGCGTGGTGGGCCTGCTCAGCCGCGAGTACCCCATTGAGACCACGTGCAGCCCCTATGACGATCTGGTGGCGATGGCCCTGGCCACCAGCGCGGCGGTCCCACCCGAGGCCTTCGAGGGGGCCTGTGGGCCGGGGCTGTGCTGCACGGGCATCGGCGGCGCCGCGCGCAGCCCGGTCTCGGGCGGCCTGTGCCCGCTGGTCTTCGAGATCCTGAACACGGGTAGCGGCATGGGCAGCCACGCCACCGAGGCCATCCTGGCCCTGGCGCGCTACGGCAAGCTGGACGTCTCCACGGTGGTCGAGGGCGAGACCGAAGGGGAGCAGGGCGAGCCGCTGCCGGCCGGCACCACCACCGCCGACTTCATCGAGTCGATCGCCGCCGACCGAGCCTTTCCCCCGCCCGGCATGCCCGTGCCCGCCAAGGCGGACCGCGACCAGGACACCATCGACGAGACCTTTGTGGAGGTGACGCCCGGCACCGAAGTGCATTTCGCGGTCACCGCCTTCAACGACTTCGTCGAGCACACCGACAGCATCCAGCTATTCGTGGCGCGCATCGTGGTGCTGGGCGATCTGGTCACCGCGCTCGACGAGCGCAATGTCTACATCGTGGTGCCGCCAGGGCTGCCCGAGATCCCGCCCCACTAAAGGCGGGCTCAACTAGAAGCGGGCTCAATCCAGCCGATCCAGGCCCAGCTCCGCGGCCACGGCCAGCGCCTCTCGGAGCTCGGCGGCTCTGAGGCGCCGATCGATGCTCGGGTGGCGATGCGTCTCACCAGCCGGATGCCATTGGGCCATGATGTTCACGTAGGTGCGCGGCGATAGCTCGTCGCGCACAAAGGTCAGCACCTGGCGCGTGCTGGCCAGCCCCTGAGGCATCACCAGATGCCGCAGCAGCACGCCGCGCGTGGCCACGCCTCGCTCGTCGAGCTGCAGATCGCCCACCTGGCGGTGCATCTCGCGCAGCGCCGCCCGGGCGGCCTCGGGGTAGTCCGGGGCCCTGAGGTAGCTTTGCGCGCAATGCCGGTCCAGGGTTTTGAGGTCGGGCATGTAGATGTCCACCACGGCCTCGAGCAGCTCGAGCGCCTCGACGGCGTCGTAGCCCGAGCTATTGTAGACCAGTGGAATGCGCAGGCCGCCGTCGATGGCGCATCCCAGGCCCGCCAGGATGGCGGGCACCTGATGGCTGGGCGTGACGAGGTTGACGTTGTGGCAACCCCGCTCCTGCAGAGCCAGCATCATGCGGCCTAGCCGCTCGGGGCTGACCGTACGACCCACCGACTGCTGCGAGATGTCGAAGTTTTGGCAAAAAACACAGCGCAGGTTGCACGAGGCGAGGAAGATGGTGCCCGAGCCTCCCCAGCCAACCAGCGGTGACTCCTCGCCGTAGTGGGGCCCCGCGCTCGCCACCGCTGCATCGGCGCCGAGCAGACAGGTGCCTTGCTCGCCCGCCAGGCGGTCGACCTCACACGCCCGCGGGCAGAGCCGGCAGCAGCGCAGCATGGCGCGGGCCCGCTCGATGCGCTCGCGAAGCTCGCCGCGACGATGCGTTTGGACATACAAGGGCGTCATGGGGTGGCTCGCGGATCGGCTTCGAGGTGCTCATGGATCTATGTCCTGCAGGGCGAGACCGGTCAATACGCGAGCGGCGATGTCGCCAGCTGGCCGCGCCGGGGCGCACAGCGCGGGCGGATCCTTCCGCTAACATCAAAACCCGCTGAATTTCTCGGGTTTTCTTTGGAACTTCACACGCTCCGCGCCGTCCATCTCTCTGGGCCGAACCGCGACCCGCGGACGGGTTCGCGGTCATTGCATAAAACGAGGACGAAGTCGGGAGGTGCGTCGTGGCGGCAATCGAAATGGGCGAGGAACGGGGGCGGTCGGTCAACAGGGAGCTCAACATGATCCCGTTCATCGACCTGTTGATGGTCACCATTGCCTTCTTGTTGATCACCGCAGTGTGGGTCACCTTTTCGCGGATCAATGCCAATGCTCAGATCCCCGGCGCAGGCGTGGATCCGCCGACCAACGTCGAGAAGATCCTGCACCTGCACACCCAGGAGGACGGCTATGCCTTGGTGTGGAAGCACGGAGCCACCACCATCAGCGAGAGCCGCGTAGCCAAAACCGAGCGAGACTCGGCGGTGAGCGACCACGCCAAGCTGGCCGAGCACATCGCCGCGGAGTGGAAGCAGCACGGGCAGCACCAGGATCCTCACGATGTCCAGCCGGACCAATGCGTGCTGCACTCCGACAACCGGATGCCCTTCTCGGAGCTCGTCAAGGCCATCGATGCCGTCTACGACGCCCAGCGCGCGGTCGTGCTCCCCAACGGCACCGAGCGCAGCATGCCGGTGTTCAACGTGAGCTTCTCGGCGCGCTGAGAGGGGGTTCCACGGCCTCTGAGGCGCTCGGTCGGCGCGGCGGCACGAGCCGGCTTGCTCGCGAGGGCTAAGTCGCTATTATGGGGGCGCTCGCCTGCCAGCGGCGCCATCATGAACTGGATCCAGACCTTCACGGGCAAGCTCTTCTACCCGTTGGACCCCCGCGCGCAGGACATCGATCTACGCGACATCGCCCATTCCCTGAGCCTGCAGTGCCGCTTCAACGGACACTGCTCGGCGTTCTACTCGGTGGCGGAGCACTCCGTACGCGTCTCGCTGGCCTTACCCGTCGACCTGGCCCTCTGGGGACTGCTCCACGATGCCGCGGAGGCCTATCTGGGCGACCTGCCGCGCCCCATCAAGGGCCAGATGCCCTCGTATCGACAGGCCGAGGCTCGCTTGCTCGAGGTCATCGCCCGGCACTACCGCCTCGACTGGCCCATGCCCGAGGAGGTCGCCCAGGTCGACGGCCGGCTGCTGGCCACCGAAGCCCGCGACATCATGGCGCCGCCGCCTGCGCCCTGGGAGCTGCCCTACGAGCCCTTAGAGGGCACCATCGAGCCGTGGCCAGCCGCGCGGGCCGAGCAGCGCTTCATCGAGCGCTACCACGAGCTGAGCGCGAGCCCTCAGTAGCAGACGATGAGCTGGATGTCGTCCACGAAGAAGTTGGTCGGGGTCCCGAGCAGCGCCAAGGTCTCGCCGTAGAACGACAGCATGTGATAGCCGCCGTCGGCAAAGGCGCTCACGTCGAAGCTGTATATGGTGTAGCCCGTTTGGCCACAGGTCGGATCGTCGCCCCAGGTCTCGTAGATGAGATAGGTATCGAGCCCGACCTGGAACAGATCCAAGAAGCTATCACAAGCGGGGATCTCCATCTTGAAATGCAGCGTGGCCGCGCCCGGCGGGATGAGCACGTCCTGGTAGACGTAGGCGACCTCCGTGCCGTAGGCATAGCCGCCCAGCCACAGCCAGTACAGGCCAGAGGCCGGACCCGAGCCGCCACCGTCGCCACAGGTTGCATCGCAGATCGGCGTACCGAAGTTGTCGGAGTGCTCGGTCCAGGGTCCGCCGGCTCCGAGCTCGAAGCCGCCGTCCGCGACCACGTCGACGAGCGTGCATCCACCGCTGCCGCCCGTGCCCGCGGTGCCGCCGCTGCCGCCCGTGCCCGCCGTGCCGCCCGTGCCTGCGGTACCGCCCGTGCCTCCACTTCCG
>CAYTYV010000031.1:0-25668 GCA_964441055.1 uncultured Polyangiaceae bacterium
ACGCGAGCCAAGTGCACGCTGGCCATGCCGCCGATGCCGATCTCGTCGACCACGCGATAGCGGCCGAGGAAGAAGGTCTCGGGCAGCGACCGCCGCTCCTCCGACAGACCGCGGCTCGCCGCAGCCGCATCGCGGCCAGTCGGTGCGACCCCGGAAACCGGGTCGCTTCGGCGCGGGGGGGGTTGCGGCATCAACAGAGCATCATAGTCCTGTAGATCGGCGATTTCCTCAAAAACTCGACGCACCCCAGAAGCGTGGTAGGGGGAGGCGAGATGCGAATCGTCGTGGGGATGAGCGGCGGGGTGGACTCATCGGTGGCGGCAGCGCGGCTACTGGAGCAAGGCCACGAGGTCGTCGGGGCTACCTTGCTGCTCGGCGATGATGCCGTCTCGCAAGGGCCGACCGCCGCTGGGACCGGCTCCTTCGGACCCCTCGACGACGCCCGGCTGGTGTCCCGCCACCTCGGCATCGTGCACCACGCGCTCGACGGCCGCGAGCGCTTCGAGCGGCGTGTGGTGCAGCCCTTTGTGGAGGCCTACCTCGGCGGGCGCACGCCGAGCCCCTGCGTCTGGTGCAACCCCCGCGTCAAGCTGGCGCTGCTCTTGGAGCTGGCCGACCGGCTCGGCGCCGACCGAGTCGCCACCGGCCACTATGCGCGGATTTGCCGTGGGCCGGAGGATCGGCCGTGGCTCATGCGCGGCCGCGACTCGGCCAAGGACCAGAGCTACTTCCTGTGCGCGCTAGGGGCCGAGCAGCTCGCCCGCCTCGAGCTGCCCCTGGGCGAGGCGCGCAAGTCCGAAGTGCGCAGGGAGGCTGCCGAGCGCGGCTTGCCCGTGGCGAGCCGTCCCGAGAGCCAAGAGCTGTGCTTCGCCCCAGGGGCCGACCACCGAGCGCTAGTCGAGTCGCGCGCCCGCGGACGCATCCGTTCCGGTCCCCTACTCGATCGGCAGGACCGTCCCTTGGGGCGGCACGAGGGCATCCACCGCTTCACGGTGGGCCAGCGCAGGGGGCTGGGCGTAGCGCTGGGACGGCCCGCCTTCGTGGTGGGCATCGATCCGGCTCGCGCGGCCGTGATCGTGGGCGACGAGCGCGATCTGTACGCCCGCGGAGCGGTGCTCGACAAGGGGCTCTGGGCCGACGACGTGGCCTTTCCGCTGCAGGCCCGCGTGCAAGTGCGCTCGCAGCACTCTGGGGCCGCGGCCACCCTGGCCTGGGAGCGCGATCGGCAAGGCGGCCGTCGGCTCGTGGCTCGCTTTGCCGAGGCCGTGCGAGCCGTGGCCCCTGGGCAGGCCCTGGTGGCGTATGATGGAGATCGCGTGCTGGGAGGGGCCACCATCGAGGCGGCGCTGGAGCGGGCGAGGGAGCCATGAGAATCGCGGCAATGCTGCTAGTCGGGACGCTGGGCGGCGCGCTCGTCGGCTGTACGGTGGGACAGGGCGAGGGCTGGGTGCGCAGCCACGAGCTGGCGGTCGAGGACTGCTGGCACGGCGACTTCGACCTGCAGCCGGACTTCTTTGCGGCGGTGCCCTACCGCAACACCCAGCAGATCCGCATCCAGCACGGCAGCGACATGCAGGAGGTGTCCGACGGCGTGGCCATCCTGGTGCAGGACACCGCTACCGTGCGCCAGCACCTCTTGGGCCAGCAGCTCCGCGTGGGGGTGGCGCCCGAGCTTTGGACCGAGATCAGCCCGGGTAGCCAACCCGGCGCGCCGCCGCTCGTGAACCTGGCGCTGTACCTGCAGTTCTCCTGCCACAACCAGAACGTCGTGCTGTACGCCATCGACGGCGTGATCGTCTTCGACGCCCTGTTCAGCGGCGATCCGCACGAGTCCGAGGGCGCCGAAAAGCTCACCGAGGCCCGCTTCAGCGTGCAGGTGGCCGACCCCCGCCACGCCATCCCCGGAACCACCGAGGTCCCCGAGCAGTACGTCTCCGACCTCGAGGGCTACTTCCGCTTCCACTTCCTCAGGGGCCAGCCCGGGCAGCCGTTTCCGTAGCGGTTGCCGCAAACTGGCCAAAGTTTGCCGCGGAGAAACCTTCAACGGGTTTCGTTCAACGGGCTTCGGTGACGGGACGATCGGGATCGTGGTCGCGCAGATAGGCCAGGTTGACGGCGTTGACCAACGCGTGTGCCAAGAGCGGCCCGACCAGCGAGCCGGTCAGCGCGAAGATGGCGCCCAGGCCCAGACCCACCGCGGTGGCCCAGCCAACCCAGACCCAGCGGCTGCGCCCAGGAACCTGATGGGCGAGGCCGAACAGCACCGCCGAGGGTAAAAGCCCCAGCCAGGGCATGAGCAGACCCCGGAAGAGCAGCTCCTCGCCCAGGCTGGACAGGGCTGCGATGAGCAGGATGCGGCCTCCGGTCAGGCCGTGGGCCAGCGGGCGGAGCTGGGCGTGAAGCCGCCTAGCCCAGCCGAAGCGCGGCACGGAAAGGCGCGTCAGGCCGACCAGCGCGCCGCCCAGGCCGAGCCCCAATAGCGCGCTGGTTGCCACGCGCACCCCTGGCGACAGCGCCAGCCAGGGCGCGGGGTAGATCCACGGAAGACCGTCGGTGAGCGCCACGGCAAGGGCCGTGGCCAGGCTGGCGAGCAGCCCGTAGCCCACGGCGATGCGGCCCGCCGCCGACTGGATGGTCACCCCTTGCCAGTCGCGGCTGCTCCCCCCCGGCCGGAGGCGCCCTTCGCGGGGGTCCATGTCGGGGCACTATGGCACGTCGAGGCCGTCAGGCGAGGGATTCTTCGGGCTCGTGGTACGCTGGCAATCGATGAGCTCCGAGCCGGGATCGCCCAAGGCGCCGAAGCCGACCTCCAAGGCGTGCACCGCCTGCAGCGCTCCGCTGGCGCCCGACGAGCTGTTCTGCGACCGCTGCGGCGCACCGCAAAAGGGGGCGCCGAGCTGCCCGCACTGCGGCGCGGTCACTGCCACCTCGCGCCACCGCGAGCTCGGCCGGGTGTGCAAGGTGTGCGGACGGCCGCGCGTGCTGGTGCGCAGAAAGAACGTGGAGCTTTCCGGCACCGAGCGCGCGCCGCTCGAGCGGGCTGGCAAGGCGCGCTTGCGCCGAGCGGCGTGGCGAGCAGGCGGCGTCCTCGGGGGTCTTGGCGCGGCCTTCGTCGTCGGCTTCACCCTGCTCGGCAGCTTGCTCACAGGAGCGCTGGGACTGGCGCTCGGGTTGGGGCTGAGCTTGCCCTTTTTCCTGCTCGCCCTGTGGGCCTGGAAGCGGTCGGGGGCGCAGACCGAGCAGATCAGGGAGGCCATCGATGCTGCCTGGACCTCGGCCGCCCGCGACATCGCCACGCAAGCCGCGGGCCCGGTCACTGCCCGCACCCTCACCCAAGCGCTGCCCGTCGACGAGGCGCGCGCGGAGCGGCTGCTGGCCTATCTCGCCGTGGACGACGAGCTGCGGGCGGACATCTCGCCAGAGGGTCGGCTGTCCTTTGCGCCCGCGCTGCGCATCGATGCATCGGGGGACGCGTTGGCCGAGGAAGAGGCCGAGCGCGAGGCGGCCGCAGAGGCCGAGCGCGAGGCGGCCGCAGAGGCCGCCCTCGAAGAAGAGGCGCTCGGCGAAAAGCGCAGCAAGTAGGGCGGGGGCTCGTCCCCCGCCGCGCAGGCTCGATAGCGGCGGGGGACAAGCCCCGCCCTACGTATGACCGACCAGCTTGGACTAGCTGGGACCCAGGAGCTGAAAGCGATCGAGGACTTTGCCCGAGGCCCTGTCGCTCCATTTGCTCCTCGCGCCGATGGTGTTACGCCGCGGCACCTAGACCAGAGGAGAACGCTACGTGAGCAAGGCGCAGAAGCTTCGGGAGCGGATGGCCGGACCTGAGCCGATCGTCATCATCGGTGCCCACAACGGCCTGTCGGGCAAGCTCGGCGAGGAGGCCGGCTTCGACGGCCTGTGGGCCTCCGGCTTCGAGATCTCGGCCAGCTATGGCATCCCCGATGCCAACATCCTGACCATGGCCGAGAACCTCGGGGCCGCCAAGATCATCAACGACGCGGTCGCCGTCCCGGTCATCGCCGACTGCGACAACGGCTACGGCAATGCCATCAACGTCATTCGCTGCGTCGAGGAATACGAGCGGGCGGGCATCGCGGGCATCTGCATCGAGGACAACATCTTCCCCAAGCGCTGCAGCTTCTACGCTGGCGTCAAGCGCGAGCTGGCCACGGTGGACGAGCACGCGGGCAAGGTGCGCGCGGCCAAGGAGGCCCAGCGCGACCCGAGCTTCGTGGTGATCGCCCGCACCGAGGCCCTCATCGCGGGCTGGGGCATGGAGGAGGCCCTCATCCGCGGGCGGGCCTACGCCGATGCGGGCGCCGACCTGGTGCTGGTGCACTCCAAGTCCCCGAGCCCCGACGAGGTGCTGAGCTTCGCCGCGCAATGGGATCGGCCCGCCGCGCTCGCCTGCGTGCCCACCATCTACAAGGACACCAAGGTCGCCACCCTGCACGAGGCCGGCTACCAGCTCATCATCTTCGCCAACCACGGGCTGCGTGCGTCGATCCACGCCATGAGCCAGACCTTCCGCACGCTGCGCGAGCAGATGTGCACGGGCAGCGTAGACGAGCAGATCGCTCCTCTGCCGCGGGTCTACGAGATCATCGGCGTCCAGCGCATGAAGCAGGACGAGCAGAGCTACATGCCCGCCGAGAGCCCGGGGGTTACGGCCATCGTGCTGGCGGCCGGCCAGAGCCAGGGCCTGCAGCCGCTGACCAAAGATCGGCCCAAGGCCATGCTGGACATCAAGGGCAAGACCATCCTGGAGCGCCAAGTCGAGGTGCTCAACGGCTGCGGCGTCAAGAACATCGCGGTGGTGCGCGGCTACCAGAAGCAGGTCGTCGAGCTGCCCAACGTCCGCCACTACGACAACGACGAGTACGCGAGCACCGACGAGCTCTACTCGCTGTCCTGTGCCGCCAAGGAAATGGCTGGCCCGTTCGTGATGAGCTACGGCGACATCCTGTTCGAGGCTGGCCACCTGCAGAAGCTGCTGAAAAGCCCCGCGACGATCACCATCCTGGTCGACCGGGCCTGGAACGAGGCCGACCGCCCTGGCGACGCCCGCGGCGTGCCCGATCTCGTGGTGCTCGAGGGCGCTCAGGAAGCCGGCTACCGCTTCGTGGGCTCGGATGCTCCGCACAAGGTCCTGCAGGTGGGCCAGCACATCGACCCGGCGGGCGCCCACGGCGAGTTCGTCGGTCTGGCGGCCTTCAGCGCCGAGGGGGCCGAGGTCGTCACGGCGCTGCTCGCCGAGCTCCGCAAGGCCAAGGCGGGGCAGAGCTTCCACGAGGCCGAGTCGCTGCGCACGGCCAAGTTCACCGACCTGCTCCAGGAGCTCATCAGCCGAGGCCACGAGGTACAGGCCATCGACGTGTTCAAGGGCTGGCTGGAGGTGGACACCTTCGAGGACTACAAGCGGGCCTGGGCGCTCATCGAGGCCTGACGAGGAGCGGAGCTCATGTTGGACACGCCATCTGCCGCGACCGGAGTTCCCGGCTTCGTGCGCGCGCTCAAACAACGGGGCTACGACTTTTTCGCCGGGGTGCCCTGCTCGTTGCTCAAGGGGCTGGTGCTCGCGCTAGACCAGGACGAGGAGCTGCACTACGTATCGGCCACCCGCGAGGACAGCGCCATCGGCATGGCCGTGGGCGCCTGGCTCGGCGGCCGTCGACCCGTGGTGCTCATGCAGAACTCCGGCTTGGGCGTGGCGGTCAACGCGCTTTCTTCGCTCATGCTGCTGTACCAAACGCCCGCCCTGCTGGTGATCTCCTGGCGCGGCCAAGGCGGCAAGGATGCCCCCGAGCACCTGCTGATGGGCGAGATCATGCTGCCGCTGCTCGACCTGCTCGGCATTCCCCATCGCTTGCTCGAAGCGGGCGAGGACATGGACGGCCCGGTCGCGTGGGCCACGGATCTCATCGACGGGCAGCGGCGTACGGCTGCCCTGATCGCGCCCAAGGGGGTGCTGCAATGAAGCGCGTCGAAGCCGTCCGAGCGCTGGTCGCCGAGCTCGCGCCCGACGATCTGGTCGTCTGCTGCAACGGCATGATCGGCCGCGAGCTGTACACCACTCAGGATCGGCCCGAGAACTTCTACATGATCGGCTCGATGAGCCTGGGACTGTCCATCGGGGTGGGGTTGGCGTTGGGCCAGCCCACCCGCCGCGTGGTCGTGCTCGACGGCGACGGCAACGTGCTCATGGGCCTTTCCTCGCTGGCCACGGCGGCCACCGAGACGGTGCCCAATCTGGTGCACATCGTGCTCGACAACGGCGTGCACGACTCGACTGGAGGCCAGCGAACCATCTCGGATCGAATCGAGCTCGAGCGGGTTGCCCTGGCCGCTGGCTACCGCGCTTCCCACCGAGTCGAGACCGAGGACGCCTTCCAGAGCGCGCTCCGCCAAGTGCTCCAAGGTCCGCCGCAGGGTCCGATCATGGTGCTCGGCCGAGTCGAGCCCGGCAAGGTCCCGGGCATCGGCCGGGTCGAGCCGCCGCCGCCCGAGCTGGCCGAGCGTTTCGCCAAGCGAGCGCAGGCCTCGCCGCGAGGTGCGCGATGAGGGCGATCTTGCTCGCCGCGGGCCAGGGGCGGCGCCTGGGCGTGGACGAGCCCAAGTGCCTGATCGACATCGCTGGCCGCACCCTGCTCGCGCGCCACGTCGACCACTTGGTGGCCGCGGGGGTCGACGAGCTCACGCTGGTGCTGGGCTACGCCCACGAAAAGCTCGACGCCGCCGTCGAACCCATCGAGGCGCGCTACGAGCAGGCTGGGCAGCGCTGTCCGTTGCGCATCGAGCGCATCTTCAACGAGCTGTACCAGCACGGCAGCCTGGTCTCGCTCCAGCGGGCCGCGCATCGGCTGGCAGAGGGGGCGATCTGGATGGATGCCGACGTGCTGTATCCGGACGCGCTGCTCCGACGCCTGGTCCAGTCCTCCCATCCGAACTGCACCATGCTCGACGGCCGCGCCCACGAGACGGGCGAGGAGATGATGCTGGCCGTCAGAGGCGGTCGCGTGCGGCGCATCGGGCGCGCGGTGGGGGCGGACTGGGATCTGGTGGGCGAGTCGGTCGGCTTCTTCAAGGTGGACCGCGAAGGCGGCGCCGCCATGAAGCGCGTGCTCGACGCCGAGGTGGCCGCTGGCCGGCTGGACCAGGAGCACGAGGACGCGCTCGACCAAGCCCTCGACCTGGTGCCCTTCGGCTACGAGCGCGTCGACGACCTGCCGTGGACCGAGATCGACTTCCCCGAGGACGTCGAGCGGGCCCGAGGCCTGGCCGCCGAGCTGAACTGAGGCGCGCAGAGCGGAGCTAGGCCACCACGAGCTGGGCGCGACGGGCCGTGCGGCGGATGAACCAGGCGTTGAAGGCCACCACCGCGACGATCCAGGCGAAGCCCGCGGTGGCGAAGAACACCTGCATCTCCCAGATCCAGCCGAACAGCACGCTCGCCGCGGTCAGCGTGAGGAAGAAGTCGCCGTTGGATACGCTCCAGAGCGCGGCCACCAAGCGGGTCAGCGGCTCGTCCTTGGCCGCGGCCAGCGCCTCGGCCTCCTCGTCGCTCAGCGAGCGGCTGTGCTCGGGGTCGAACCGCTCCTGCTCGTAGGCCAGGTGCCCCATCCAGCCGATCACCACCTCCATGCGCTGGAAGAAGCCCGCGCCCGGGCGCAGCGATCGCACCTTGTGGCGCAAGGTCTCGACCGTCGGGTCCCGACCGGTCTCGAACACCGCGCTGTACTTCTGCAGGTAGTAGTCGGCCGAAAACGAGCGCAGCGCCCCGTTGAGCAGCGACATGGCCACGACCAGGCCCACTGGCAGGGCGCTGCTCCAGATGCCCTCGGGCGGGTACAGCTTGAGATGAAGGTAGATGCCCGCGTAGAAGAAGGTCGCGCTCAGCCAGTCGCAGAAGGCGTCCATGGCGTGACCGTTGGCCGACGCCGTCTTCTTGGCCCGAGCCAAGGTGCCGTCCACGCAGTCGAGCAGCGAGCGGAAGCCGAACAGCAGCACCGCAGCCACGCGATAAGCGGGCTCTTCAAAGCACAGGAGAAAACCCGCGCAAGCCGCGATGAAGGGCTGCACCAAGGTCACCTGGTTGGCCGTGAGCCGGGTGTGCACCAGGTAGCGAACCAGCCAGCGAGCGATGGGATAGTGGACGAAGCGGTTGACGGGCTCCTCGACCCGCGTCTTCCACGGCAGGTACGCACCCGATCCGGAATCCGGCGGTCGGCTCAGTTGCTTTGCGTGCGAAGACATCAGGTAGCCGCTGTCCAGATACACTTGCCCGCGCGGCTTGTAGCAAGAAAAATGCCGAGCGGGAGTCAGGCCAAGTGCGCGATTATTAGTCTCGAGTGAGGACCGTGGTGCGTAGGGATTTACGCAGCTCGGTGCGCGACCGGGTGGTCTGCTTCGCGCTGCCTTGGGTTTGGCGGGGCCTCGGGCTAGGCTCTTCGCGCTGAGGTGGTACATCGATGATCCAGATCCGGAATCGAGCGAGCCGCCGTCCGGGTCGGGCCATGCGGGCCATGGCGCTGGCCGTGGGGCTGTGCGCGCTCAGCGCGGGCGCCTGCGGCACGTCAGCGGTGGGATCGGTGGGCGCCGTGCTCGGGCGGAATCCCGATACGGGCGCGCTCTACCTGCGCCAGGTGGCAGAGGGGCAGGCCGCGGACCAGGCCGGGCTGCTCGCGGGCGACCGCATCAAGATGATCGACGGCGTGCTGGTCGATGACCTCGGCCCCGAGCAGATCCAGGCACGCCTTCGCGGCGAGGTGGGCTCGCCCGTGACGCTGACCATCATCCGAGGCGAGCAAGTTCTCGACGTCGAGCTCACGCGCACGGCCCTTCACGAGCCCGAGGACCCCCCCGGGGCCGAGCAGCGCATCGAGCCGTAGCGGCTTGAATATCCCGAGGCTTGGCGCGTCCACATGGAGTGATGGTCAGCAGGCACTCCGTGTGATAGTTCCGGCTTGCTCGTTGACGCGTCAGGCCTCGCGCAAGAACGAGCATTCTTGGGCGAGGTTTTTGGATGGGCCCGGGCCAGTCCGGGCACGAGCAACCCACCCGCCTCGGGGGACCCCACGGTCGGAGATCCCCGCGGCACCCATCGGGAGAATGGCGATGAGGCTTCGTACGACCTTGGCCACCGCGCTCGGCGCTGCGCTGGCGCTGACCTGCATCCTGCTGCCCGCCTGGGCGCAGGCCGAGACGATCACCATTGGGACGACCGCGCCCAAGCACAGCCCCTGGGGCAAGGTCTTTCGGGTGTGGAACAAGGCCGTCAAGAAAAAGAGCGACGGCCAGCTCGAGCTCAAGTTCTACTGGAACAACCAGCAGGGCTCCGAAGAGGCCATGGTCGGCAAGATGCGAGCTGGCCAGCTCGACGGCGCCGCGGTGAGCGCGGTGGGCCTCGGCAAGGTCTATCAGCCCATCCTGGTGCTGCAGGTGCCCGGCTTCTTCGACGACTGGGCCACGCTCGACCGGGTCCGCGAGGCGCTGCTGCCAGAGCTCAAGGAAGGCGCCCGCCAAAACGGCTTCTACCTGGGCGGCATCGGCGACGTGGGCCTTTACCGGCTGATGTCCAAGGGCCGCGCCCTGCGCACGCCCGACGACCTGCGGGGCATGAAGCCCAACGCCATCGTGGGCGAGCCCATCATTCCCGTGGTCGCCCAGGTGCTGGGGCTGACCCCGCAGCCCATCAGCATTGCCGAGGTGCTGCCCAATCTGAACGCGGGCCGCATCAACGTGGTGATCGCCCCAGCGCTGGTCGCCGAGCAGCTTCAGTGGGCGCCGCAGCTCGACCACGTGACCGACTCGGTGCTCGGCACGGGCATCGGCTCGCTGGTGTTCGCGCAGCAGAGCTTGGACCGTCTCTCGCCCGATCTGCGCGAGCTTCTCACGAGCACGGCGCGCAAAGCCGGCAAGATGCTCACCAAGCGCATCCGCAAGGAGGACGACGAGGCTTGGAAGCGGCTGCAGGGCCGCATGACCGTGGTCAAGCTCTCGGCCGACGACCGTGCCAAATGGGATGAGCTGAGCCAGCAGGTCCGAACGCGTCTGGCCCAGGGAACCTTCTCGCCCGCGCTGATCGAGCGCGTGCGCAAGCTGGCGGGCAAGTAGCCGCGGGCGCGCAACGCGGGCAGACGAGCGTCGCGGCCACGGGCCGTCGCCGCCCTGCGCACGGCCTGGAGCTGACGGGCGACGCTGCACCCTTGACCAGGGGGAGCTACGCGCGTATTCGTCGCAGCCGCTGTCCGTGCAGCGGCCCGTCCTGACGCTGGCCGACGACGGGCCGCGCCAAGGAAGGAGCCGTCGATGCTGCGCTACCAGTTCACCTCCGAGTCCGTGACCGAGGGGCATCCCGACAAGGTCTGCGACCAGGTCTCCGACGCCGTGCTGGACTCCATCTTGACCCAGGACACGCGCGCCCGCGTGGCCGTGGAGACCGTGGTCAAGACCGGGGTGGCGATCGTGCTGGGCGAGGTGACGACCCGCGCCTGGGTGGACATCCCCGAGGTGGTGCGCGGCGTCATCAAGGACATCGGCTACGTCCACTCCGACATGGGCTTCGATGCGACCACCTGCGGTGTGCTGTCGGTCATCGAGAAGCAGTCGGCGGACATCGCCCAGGGCGTGGACGAGGGACGGGGCAAGCACAAGGAGCAAGGCGCTGGCGACCAGGGCATGATGTTCGGCTATGCCTCCAACGAGACCAAGGAGCTGATGCCCGCGCCGATCTACTACGCCCACAAGCTCGCTCGGCAAATGGCAGCCGTGCGCAAGCGCCGCAAGCTTCCGTGGCTCAGGCCCGACGGCAAGACGCAGGTCACCTTCGAGTACGAGGACGGCCGCCCCGTGCGCATCGCCACGGTGGTGATGTCGGCCCAGCACGATCCCTCGGTCAAGCGCAAGGAGCTCGAAGAGGGTTTGCGCGAGCTGGTCATGAGCAAGGTCCTGCCCAAGCGCTACCTGGATGAGCGCACCCGGGTGTACATCAACCCGACCGGGCGATTCGTCATCGGCGGGCCCATGGGCGACTCCGGTCTTACCGGTCGCAAGATCGTGGTGGACACCTACGGCGGCATGGGCCGACACGGCGGTGGGTGCTTCAGCGGCAAAGACCCGTCCAAGGTGGATCGCTCGGCCAGCTACTACGCCCGCTATGTGGCCAAGAACGTGGTGGCCTCGGGCGTGGCTGACCGCTGCGAGCTGCAGGTGGCCTACGCCATCGGCGTGGCCAAACCGGTGGGCGTGTTGGTCAACACCTTCGGCACCGCAAAGATCGATGACCGCAAGCTCGAGCGCTATCTCGTCAAGCACTTCGACATGCGGCCCAAGCACATCATCGACCAGCTCGACCTGCTGCGGCCCATCTATCGACCGACCGCGGCCTACGGTCATTTCGGACGCCCCGAGTTCTCCTGGGAAAAGACCGACCGCGCGGCAGCGATGGCCGACGCATTGCTCGGCTAGCGCGGCGTTCGCCAGTCGCCCCTTGCGCCCCTCGCCCTGCCCAGACCAGGGTGAGGGCAGGGCGATTGGCTTCCTCCGCCGCGGGCGTCCGCTTTGCGGACGGCGGCTTGCGCGGACAAAAACCAATCACTGCTGAGCCGCGGAGCCCGACGCGCTATACTTGTGCGGAGCGGGGCGGGCGGCGTTTTGCCGAACAGCCAGGAGAGCTACCATGAGACGCGCGCTGTGGATGGGACTGTGTACAACGATTTCGCTCGCGGTGGCGGCCGCCTCCTTCGGCGCCTGCAGCGCGCTCGACAGCCACTCTACCTTTGGCGAGCAGAGCGACGACGACGACGACGATGATGGCGGCGGTGGCGGTGGCGCAGGCGCTGGCAACACGGGGACGGCTGGCACGGGCGGCATCAACATCAACGTCGGCGGGCAGGGCGGAGGCGGCGTCTGCACCTCGGTCGACCCGGCCAACGACTGGGACGAGGATGAGTGGACGGTGGGCGAGGGCGACTGCAACGACTGCGATCCCATGGTCAACCCGGCGGCCATCGAGGTCCCCACCGACCCCAACGATCCCGATGCGCCCGAGGTCGACGAGGACTGCGACGGCGACATCGACGAGCCCATCGAGACCTGCGACGACGGCCTGGCGCTGGACGACGTCGACCCGATTAGCGGCGCCGCGGCCATCGATATCTGCCAGCAGGCGACGCCCGCTGACCGCGACTGGGGCTTGCTGAGCGCCCAATACGTCACGGCCAACGGAAGCCCGCGCAACCCGGGGCAGACCGTCGGCATCATGACCGACTTCGGCCCCAACATGCCGGTTCGCCACGGCGAGCGTATGCTGGCGCTGTCGTCCGGCTACGCGCGCCTGCCCGCCACGGACGACGCGGTGTACACCCACGGCCAGGGCACGGCCCCGCCCGAGTTCCCGCAGAACGTGCCCAACTGCGAGGGCGGACCGGGCACGGAGATCAACGACGACATCGGGCTTGAGCTCACCCTGCGCGCGCCCTCCAATGCCGACGGCTACTCCTTCGACTTCTCGTTCTACTCCTTCGAGTTCCCCGAGTACGTCTGCACCACCTTCAACGACCAGTTCATCGCCCTGGTCAGCCCCGAGCCGCCCGGCTCCATCAACGGCAACATCTCCTTCGACAGCCAGACCAACCCGGTCAGCGTCAACATCGCCATGTTCGACGTGTGCGACCCGTCGACCATCGGCCAGTACGCCATGTACTGCTTCGGGGGCTGCCCCTCGCCGCCCAACCCCTACTGCCCGATGGGCCCGGGCGAGCTCCAGGGCAACGGCTTCGACGGCTACCCCTCGGGCAACGAGGGCGGCGCCACCAGCTGGCTGGTGACCACCGCGCCCATCGGCGCGGGCGATGAGTTCACCATCCGCTTTGCCATCTGGGACACGGGCGATCAGATCCTCGACTCGTCGGTGGTCATCGACAACTTCGAGTGGATCGCCAACGCGGGCGAGGTCGAGGTCGGCACGATTCCGGTTCCAGAGTAGCCGCTGTTCCGAGGGGGTTCCGCTCGGCTCGAGGACGCTCGGCCGCGCCCCCATCGAGGCGGAGAACACGTCGCCTGTCCCCTTTCTACCAGGGAGGGGGCGCGTTCGGGCTCGGGGGCTCCACGGGGATGGCCGAGGCTGAGGTCGAGGGCGCGGGTGCGGAAGACTAGCCAGCCCCCTCCCACGCACAGGATCTTGGGCCCAGAAACCATGCAATCCACTGCTGGTCTCATCCCACCTGCAGCCCCAGCCTGCGCCAGAACACGGGTTCGGCCATGATGGGGATCCCGTACTGCCGGGCCTTTTTCGCCTTGCCGCTCATCGAGTGCGGGTCAGCGGCAACCAGGAAGTCGGTCTTCTTCGTGACGTTCTTCTGGACCTCCAACCCGGCCTCGGCGGCGAGCTGTTGCGCTAGAGCGCGGGTGATGTACTCGCCCTTGCACAGGCAAGTGAATTGTCCGGTGAAGCAGACTTTCTTGCCCCGCATCTCCTCCAGAGTTGGGGCCACTGCTGGCGGGGCCAGCTCGGCCACGCTGGCGGCATCTACAGGCCCTGGTGACCGGGGCAGCATCGCCTTTGCGGCGTCGTCTGGGGAGATGCCCAGGAGCCCGGCGACCGTCTTGAGATCGCCGATCTCGGACTCGGTGAAAACGTTGTCAACCCAGTACGCATCGACCAGGCCATCAAAGTACGTCCGGTGGGCTCGGCGGATGTCCTCGGTGTTCAAGTTCCACTCCGAGGCCAGCTCGAAGAGGGCGAGGCCCTCGTCGCCGTGGACGATGCGGTCTTCAAGCACACGGTCGAGAAGGTCGAGGTAGGGGACGATGTCGCCCGTGCCTTTCGCCGAAGGCATCATCCGATTGACGAGATCGATCAACGGCGAACGACGGCACCCCTCGGCCGCGACCGCCTGAGCCCTGGTGACGGGAGCCGCAGACGGCGGTGTCGTCTCCATCGGCAAATGGACGGGAGCGCCGACACCCACCCAGGCTTCGGGCCCGCCCGACCGCAGCGCGTACCTACGGAACAAGGCTGCAGTGGCCCGTGCGTCAGCGATGGCGCTGTGCGCACCGTCGACGCGGATCCCCTCGGCAGCACAGCAGTGCGTCAGCTTCCCGCTGATGCTTCCGCCGCATTGTCCGCTCATCTCCATCGTGCACAAGGCCGGAATGGCCGGGAGGTCGATGCCCATACGTGCAAGCTCAGCCCGAAGGAAGCCGATGTCGAAACGCACGTTGTGCCCGACCACGTAGGCGCCGCCGATGGCCTCCAAGATGGCACGGGCCACCCGATCAAAGGTGGGGGCGTCCACGAGCTGTTGTGCGCCGATGCCGTGGATGTAGGTCGGGCCGAGGTCGCGGTCGGGGTTGATGAGGGTCTCGTACTCGGCAATTGGCTCCAGGTCGCCGTCCAAGGTAACGAGCCCGACCTCGATGACCCGATCCGCCCTCGGGAACACGCCCGTGGTCTCGAAGTCGATGACGGTGAATCGAGCCGACCTGTTCATCGGGTTCCCCTATCGACACAAGGCGTTCTGCGCTGCCCGAGGGTCCTAGCACGCCGCTGGTCGGAACCCGACCGAACCCGCCCGACCGGGGCCCGAGACTCCGGCCGCATCTCATGCCGGTAGGCGCATGGCGTACAACAAGGCGACCCCGACTACAGTCTGGGGCCTCGTCTTCTTGGCGCACCCCAAACGGCGAGGACAATCAGCTCGTCACGCTCGGGTTGGTAGCGGTACCTGCGGGCTCGCTTGGAGACCTCGAACCTCAAAGCCGCTGCCGTAGTTCCTTGACCAGCCCTGCGAAGCCGACCGTCTCCCCTGCATCAGCTTCGGCGATCGACGCCTCCAGCTCTTGGTGGAGGGCTGCGCGCTCCTCGTCGTCCAACCCGTCGTCCTCATCGGCAGCAACGATGCCTTCCACAGCTCGAAGGTAGACGATCTCGCCCTCCGGCAGGTCGGTGGGCTCGTCGAGCACGAGACGGCCCTTGCAGACATGGGCCTTGAGCGGCTGCATCACTCATTGAGTCTATCTGGGGTTGGGCAACCTGACCACCGGAACGTCGCCTGTTTCCTCCGCTGGCGAAGAGCGGGAGGTACCCGGGCCGGCCGGATCGGTCGAAGCCGAGCCCGAGGGCGGTGGTGCGGAAGGGGCATCGCGCGGCGCTTCGCGGCGCATCCGCTCCACCTCCTCGGCCACTCGTCCAAGCAGGCGTCGGCTGGTGTCCACCAGGGCGCGGCTGGCTTCCTGCGCTGGCTCGGTCGCCAGGATGGCGCGGAGGTGCTCGTACGGCGTCTTGGCGCCGAGCGGCAAGAAGAAGAATGCCGCCAGGGCCAGCAGCAGCACCGCGGCGTTCAGCGCGCGTTTGACCATCGAGCCCACCATAGTGCTCTCTCGGGACGAACAGCAACGCGGCACGGGCGCGGACGCAGCGCGCGTTTGAACATTTCGCCCTGGCGCGCAACAGGCTAGAGGAGCATCCGTCCTGCGCGTTTACCCTGGGCCGGCTCGCAGTCGGGCGCCGACCGGACCGCGACGGCTCCTCGCCCCGGCCGACCATGCGCCCGCTGTCCCACCTCCGACGCTTGTTGCAGAAGCTCGCCGCGAGCCGATCGGAGCAGCGCCGCTTTGCCGCCACGGCCTGGCTCGCCGCGCCGCTGGTCGAGCTGTCGCTGGCCGCCTGGGGGCTAGAGCGCACGCTTCGGTGGATCGAGGCCGTGCCGCGAGCGAGCCGGGCTCGGCCGCGCTCGCTGGGGCCGGACGAGGCTCGTCGGCTAGTGGATGGCATCTACCGCTACCATCTGCTGCGGGGCGCCTGCCTTTCGCGCTCGCTGCTGCAGTACGCGCTGCATCGGCGCGACGGCACGGCTGCGCGCCTCGTGGTGGGCGTGCGCCGCGCCGTCTCGAACAGCTCCGGTCAGGGCTCGCTCGAGGCGCACGCCTGGGTGGAGGGACCGTCGGCGCAGCGCGAGCGGGCGGGCTACGCTGCGCTGCTGAGCCGCGAGAGCGGAGCGGCCGAGCCATGAGCGGCATTGCGGCGGTGCTGCAGCGGAACCACGGCCCGGCCTCGACCGAGCCCGTGGGCGCCATGACCCGAGCCCTCGAGCATCGCGGCCCCGACCGGATGGATTGGCGGGCCATCGGCTCGATGGCGCTGGGCCAGTGCATGCTGGAGACCACGGCCGAAGACCGCGGCGACGAGCAGCCGCGGCGCAGCGACTGCGGTCGGCAATGGATCGTGGCCGACGCGCGGATCGACAACCGGGACGAGCTATCCGCGGCCTGTGGGATCGAGGGCCCGAAAGGCCGGGCGATGTCGGATGCGGCGTTGATTCTGGCGGCCTACCAGCGCTGGGGCCGCGGCTGCGCGAGCAAGCTGCGCGGCGACTTCGCCTTTGCCATCTGGGATACCGAGCGGAGGAGGGCCTACTGCGCGCGCGACGCGCTGGGCGTTCGGCCGCTGTTCTACCAGGTCGACCAGGAGCGCTTTCGCTGCGCCTCCGAGATGAGGGCGCTGTTCGCTGATCCAGAGCTGGTGCCGCGGCCGCACTGGCTGTCGCTCGCGCTGTACCTGCGCGGGGCCTACACCGAGAACGGCCAGACGCTCTACCAAGACGTCTTCGCGTTGCCCGCGGCGCACAGCCTCACCGCCACCGCGGCCGCCGTGGAGCTCGAGCGCTACTGGCAGCCCGACCCGGACGAGCGCTGGCACGAGGCGACGGACCGCGACTATGCCGCGCGCTTTCGCGAGGTCTTGCGCCAGGCGGTGCGTCGACGCCTTCGCTCCGACCGTCCGCTCGGCTGCCACCTGTCGGGCGGCCTGGACTCGTCATCGGTCACCGTGGAGGCGCATGAGCTCTGGGGCGAGGAGCACCGCGACGGGTCGCCTCCCCTGCCCGCCTATCTGGCCTTCCCGGGGCTGCCCTGCGACGAGAGCGGCTACAGCCTTTCCGTGGCCGAAGCGCTCGGCGCCGAGCCGCTCGACGTGGACGCTTTGGCCGACTGCCCGCGACCGGGTTCGAGCCCCGAGCAGCCGGATCTGTACTACAGCCCCTTCCACACAGCACAGCAGCGCTTGCTCGCCGCCCTGGCCGAGCGCGGCATCCGCAGCACGCTGACCGGGCTGGGCGGCGACACTCTGCTCAGCGCAACCGGGCGCGAGCCCGCGGCCGACCTGCTCGCGGGGCGCTTTTCCGAGGCGCTCCAGAGCACGGGCATCGGCGCCCGCCCGTGGGCCCTGGCGAGCTGGCGCAAGCTCTGGCACGGCGCGCTCAAACCGCTTTTGCCGCGCAGAACGCGGGCGTGGCTCCGTCCGCTCCGACCGATGCGCGCGCCCCCCGACGACCTGCTCACGCGACGGGCCGCCCGCGCCGTGCTCGAGCACAGCTACGCGCCCTTTCGACGGCCGCAGGCCCAACGCTACCCCGACCCGGCCGTCCGCAGCGCTTGCGAGCAGCTCGACGGACCCGCCTTCAAGCTGGGCCTGGCGCTCGCCGACCGGCTGGCGGGCTCGGTCGGCGCCGAGTACCGCCACCCCTTCGTCGACCTCGAGCTCGTCGAGCTGCTGCTGTCGATGCCCCATGAGCAGCGCGCCGTCGCTGGCCTGGAGAAGGCCAAGCCGGTGGCGCGTCGCGCCATGCGCTCCGCCCTGCCCGCCCGAGTAGCCACGCGGCGGGCATGCGTGAGCTACGATCGCTACCTTCGGCGGCCGTTCGAGCGCCATGCCGACTTCATCCGGTCGCTCTGGGCCGATAGCAGGCTCGCGCAAGCCGGAGTGATTGACCTCGCCAAGGTTGTCCGTATGCTGGAGCAAGGACGACGCGACGGGTCGCCCCCGGAGCCCATGATCGACTTGGTGGGACTAGAGCTGTGGCTTCGCCAAGCCACGTCGTGAGGATGAGATGGAACCGAAAGAGCAGATCGACACGCGGGAGCTCGCCGATCGTCGCAAGCGTCCCTGGCACAAGCCCGAGCTCGTCGAGTTCGGCAATGTTCGGGAGCTGACGCGCGGGTCGACCGGACCGAGGGACGAGCCGAGCGGAAAGAAGCCGTTCTAGGCGCGGCTCGGCGGGATTCCGGGTGCGGGCAGGGCCCGCCGGAGCAGGGCGGGGTCGCCTGGGTTTCCGCCAGCGCGGTGCGGGCCGCTCGTGATGTGCGCCACCTACGTCGTCAGCGGTGTGCGGCTCGAGAGCAACGTCTCGCTGCCATCGCTGCTAAGGGCGAGCGCGGCCGATCGGCACCGGCCCGCGCTACGCCTGCGGCTGCGCTGGGGCTCGCCCGAGCGGGTCGAGCGCTGGGACTTCCACCGCACCGTCGACGGCGATGCCAAGCCCTGGCTGTCGGTGCTACGCCAGCCGGAGTCGTACCTGCTGCGAGTCCACGGGATAGCCGACTTCCGGGTGGACGGGCACGGCCGCGAGCTCGACTGCACCTGCAAGCCGGGCGCGCCGCTCGGGCTGGTCGAGCACGTGCTGCTGGATCAAATCCTGCCGCAGGTGCTGCAGCTCCGCGGCATGCCCACCTTCACCTTCCACGCCAGCGCGGTCGAACGCGCAGGCGGCAAGGCCATCGCCTTTGCAGGCCCGGCCGGAAGCGGCAAGTCCACCCTGGCCGGAAGCCTCGCTCCGGACGTCGGCCTGGTGTGCGACGACTGCCTGGCGGTGTGTCTGGACGGTCCTGGGGTCGTGGTGCTGCCGAGCTACCCCTCGGTGCGGCTTCGCGCCGATTCGCTGCGGGCACTGCTCAGCGACGACCAGAACGCAGCGCTCCCGGCCGCGGGCGACAAGTGGCGGGCCAGCATGCCGACCAGAGTCGAGTCGCTGGTCCTGGAGGGCATCTACCTGCTGCGGCCAGCCGACGGCGAGCCGACCATCGTCACGCTCTCCCGACGAGACGCTTTGGTGGCGCTGGCCCAGCACCTCGACCGGCTGGACCCGGACGACCGCGAGCGCATCGCCGCTGAGATCGATCCGCTCGCCGAGCTGGTGGCTCGCGTGTGGGTCGCCGAGCTGCGGTTTCCGCACCGCTACGAGACGCTGGCCGCCGTGCGCGCCGTCATCGAAGCGGACGCGGCGCGGCGCGCGGACACGGGCTAGCCCGCAGGACCTCTCTCTACCGGGCCCAGAATCGCGCTCGCTGATTCAGTAGATGCACGTGGGCACGTGCACCATTGCTGGAATGTCCGGGTACAGGTTTCGCGGATGGTCAACCGTAGACCAGAAGCAGCGCCAGAACTCGATCAATGTCTTGTAGGGCACGGGGCCATCGGTCTCATCCAGCTTGAACGACAGCTCTGACATCACGCCCTGTCGGTAGGTCAGCACGAATTCGGTATCGGTCTCGCGAATTCGTGCGCCCAGATGATCGAACACGTGCTCGCGAAATTCGCGTGTCTTCGTCAGAGGGCCGTCCTTGCGGATACCAAGCTGCTTGCAGAGATTCGGATAGAACGTCCACAAGTCGTTGGTGCTTTCGAAATGTACCTCTTTGCCAGGCACGATGTTGGTCCCGGACATCGCATATCGCATCGTGCCATGGTAGGCGTCATACTCGAGCTTCATCTTCTGCGCGTACTTGGCGCAGGGGCGCACGGCGGAGCGCTTCTTCTTTTCAGGCGACACCATCCTCGCTGTATACCCCTTGTGCTTGAGCTTGGTCTTGGTCCGCGTGCTGCTGCCTATGGTCGAGTGCTGCACGGTCAGCCTCAGGTTGTTCTTTGCGAGGATACCGTCGGGCAGATCGTAGCTGATGCAGTCCCTCATCCATTGCTGACCCGGGTCGCCCGCCAGCGCAAAGTCGTACGCTGGGTCGTCGTGTAAGAGCGTCAGCATTTGCAGGGCATCGCGCTGCAGCTCCTCGAAGGTATCGCGAAGCACGAGACAGGTTTGAAACTCGGTGCTCTTCTGAACGATCATGGCTCTCCTTGCCGCGGCTCCGTTGGCGATGGGACGCAAGAGATCTCGCGGGACTGTAGCGCTGAGCGTGCTACGGTGGCGAATCGTGCCCAGCAACCGACCTGATGACCAGACCGTACAACCGGACGTAGCCTCGGACGAAGAAAAGGACCGAGCGGACAGCCCCGATGGCGAGCCCGCCGATGACGGGGCCAGCGCCGCGCGCGCCGACGGACAGCAGCCGAGCCCCCAGCCTGCCCGACGCAAGGGGCGCACCCGACGCATCGTGCTAAAGGCGGCGGGCGCTCTTCTGGCAACGGGCGCGGTGGGAGCGGGGGGCTACCTGATCTACGACCGTCGGCAGCGCTTCGGACGCGACGCAAGTCAGGCCATCCGGGATCACCGCGTCGAGCTGCCCAAAACGGCGCCGCGGATGGTCATCGCCCGCGGTGGCACGCCCGCCCGCAACGCCCGCGCCGCCATCGAGCGGCTCGGTGGCATGAAGCAGTTCGTGACGGCTGACGACGTGGTCGTGGTCAAGCCCAACATGGGCTGGGACAGTAGTCCGGCCCAAGGGGCGAACACCCATCCCGGGGTGGTGGGCGAGGTGGTTCGCCTGTGCCGCGATGCCGGGGCCAAGCGCGTGATCGTGACCGATTGCCCGGTGAGCGAGGCACGACGCGCCTTCGAGCGCAGCGGGATCCTGCGCGCAGCCCACGAAGCGGGAGCCGAGGTGGTGCTACCCGAAGAGAGCACCTACCACCCGGTGCGCATCTCGGAGCGCCTCGGCGTGTGGGACGTGCTCGAGCCGTTCATGAAGGCGACCAAGCTCATCAACGTGCCCATCGGCAAGCACCACTCGTTCACTGGCGTGACCGGAGGCATGAAGAACTGGATCGGCATCACCACCAAGCGCCGCGTGATGTTCCACGCCGATATCGACCGCTCCATCGCCGAGCTGTCAGCCCTGATGCTCCCGACGCTGACCGTCATGGATGCCTCGCGGGTGCTCATGCGCAATGGTCCGCGGGGCGGCAACATCGCCGACGTCAAAGCCTTCGGCGCCCTGGCAGCCGGGGTCGATCCCGTGGCCCTCGATGCCTGGGCCTGCTCGCTGCTGGAGACGCCCGACGAGGAGCTGCCCGGCTATCTGCACCTGGGCGAGCAGATGGGCCTGGGCCGCGTGGACCATCGCGCGCTCGGGCCCGTCGAGGTCGCTGCTGGGTAGAGCGGTGGAGCGGGCGGACGGCACGCCATTGCCAGGCTGCAGGGTTCGCGATAGCATTTAGGAGAACACACCGCGGGCGGGGGACCCGCGTCGATCAGGACGGGTGCGCCCTGCCATCGAAGGGAGGGAAACGTGATGATCGCCATCAAACGCATCCTGGTTCCGACGGACTTCTCCGAAGGCTCGATGGCCGCCCTGCGCTACGCCATCCACTTTGGCAACGCGCTCGACGTCGAGACCATCGACGTCATGCACGTGTGGCAACCCCCGAGCTTGGTGAAGCCCGACACCAAGGTCCAGTCGAGCGAAGGCAAGGAGCAGACCCTGGCTGAGTTCGTCCACAGCGAGGCGGGCAAGCAGATGAAAGAGGTCCTGGCCAAGCTCGAGCAGAGCGGGTTCTTCGAAGTGGGCGGTCGCCTCGAGTCGGGCGACCCGCACAAGCGCATCCTGGCCATCGCGACCGCCGAAGACTACGACCTCATCATCATGGGCACCCGCGGCCAGGCGGACAGCGACAGGCTGGGGAGCGTTGCCCAACGAGTGGTGCGAGACTCGAATACCCCGGTGTTGACGATCCGGCGCCCGACCGGCTTGACCGATCCACCGCCCGCCGCCGACTGAGCCGCGCGACAGCTACATTTCGCGGTGCTCGGCGCCCGACGGCCCAGCGAGTACCCGTCCCCGGCTCATCCGCCGACGGTGACCAGGCCGCGCTCGGCGAGCGTGGCGATGAGCTCGCCCAGATCGCACTCGACCGTGGCGGCATCGACCTCGTACTCGTCGAGCAGGCGCGCCTTGAGCTCGCCCCAGGTGCAGCCCTCGCCCATCAGCTCCCAGGCCTTCGTGCCGACCTCGTTCAGGCCGAAGTAGGTGCCGCTGCCGAGGTCGAGCAGCACGGCCTCGCCGTCCAACGTGCGCGAGATGACCTCGGGGGCGGGCTCGATGCGCTGCTCGTCGCGTAGGCTCACGGGGCAAGCTCTACCGCTAATGGGCGGCCGCGTCATCGCCGCAGTGCGCGCTCGACGGCGCGCTTGGCCGAGCAGCGACGCAATCAAGAGAACGGCCAGGCCGTCGAGCAAGCACGGCTGGCCGTCGAACCGGCGCAGTACGCCGCCGACCGCGCCTCCGAGCAGTTCGATCGGGTCGATCCCAAGAACCGACTGGTGGCCGATACGCTGGAGCAACGGCTCAACGACAAGCTGGCCGAGCTTCAGGCCGCTGAGGCTCGACTCGAGCAGATGCGGAAAAGGGTGCATCGTGCGCCAACTTCACACTGTCCCTCTCCTCGTGCCTCGGCCGACCAGCTTGACCGCAGGTTCGCCTCTCGGCAGTTTGTCGGTCTGATCACTCGGTGGCGGAGCCGGCAACTGTTTCGATCGTCCAGGCCACCTGGCGCCGGCCGTCGAGCTCGACAGCGATCTCCGCGAGCCCCTCGGGCATGTCGGCGGGCAAGGTCACGCGCAACGGCTCGGTCGGCTCGTTCTCGACCGCCTGGATCGTCGTGCCGGAGCCGATCTCGCGTCCCTGATCGTCCACGAGCATCAGCGCAAGCTCCGCGTCGCGCAGGGCCCGTCCGTGAACCCGCACGACGACCTCGGAGCCTGGGCGTACCGACCTGACAGGCCCTTGCGCGGCCTTCAGCTCGTTCAGCTCCTTCTGCGTGTACAGCCAGGTGTCGTTCGTCGCATCCACGATGATCGCGACGACCCCGGGAATGACGCCCACGAGGAGCCAGAGACAGTCGAAGGCGACCGTCGCAACGTCGGTCTCATCGGACAGCGGTCCGTTGCGACGCTCCGGGTACAGGATGTAGCCGCAGCTCGAGGTCGCCAGGATCGCCGCGAGCGCCGCTCCCGCAGACCGAGCTTTCCATCTACTCAAGCCCACCATGGTCTCTTTCTAGCGCGGGGGTCTGGTTCCGTCGACCACGAAGACGTCGGCTCGAGGGCGGGCTCACAATGGTAGAGAAGTTGAACTATCCTCCCTATTGATGGGGATGGCGAGACGGCCCGTGCCGCGCAGAGCAGGATTTCGACGTCGATTTCGCGCAACACTTTTCGGGCGCGAAAAGGGTCCGGAGTGTCGCTCCTACCAGAAACGGCTCGTGGGGCGTCGTAATGGGCCGCTCAGGACCTGTGCGCCATTGGAAATGAATGCAAAGCCATCCGAGGGCGCGTTCGGGCTTCCAGCGGGCGCTCTGCGGGTTCGACGTTGGGCTCCCTATGGGTAGAGGCATTGGTTTTGGCAGCCCTTCGGTGCTGGCGCCCTCGAGTCCAGGCTCGTCCCTGGTGCAGCCACCGCGGCAAGAACCGGCATCGAGCGGGGACCTGGAGGTCATCTGCGAGCGAGCGCTCGACCTGCTGCTCGCTAAGCTCCTGCGGCGCAAGCTGGCGGCGACCGACCGGCCGCGCTCGTCTGCGACCCGCGGCAAGGGTTGCGAGGTGCAGGGCGAGCATGCCGGCTATGCCAAGCATCGGGAAAGCGCGGCCGACGCCGATGGCCCAAGCCCACGGGCAGCCGCGGCCTCATCCCGGCCCAAGCCTCGCTCGCGCCACATCCCCATCGATGCCGATACCGACGTCGCCGTCGAGATCGAGATCGACCGCGACAGGGTCGTCATCTACCGCAAGGGCGCAACAGTGAAGAAACTCGACCGTTTGAGGCGGAGCCTCCCTAGGGCCCAATCGGTCGGTTCGGGTGGGGGGTGTAGCTGCGCTAGAGGCGAGTCAATCCAGCCGCAGGCCCATGCCCAAGCGGAAGCCCCAGGACCGCTCGAACGGTGGCCCGAGCTCCTCGTCGAAGGGCAGCATGAGCCCGATGCGTGTGTACAGAAGCTCCTGCTCCGCCCGGAAGAAGGGCTCCATGGCGAACTGATAGCCGTCCTCGGTCATGAGCCCCTCGCCGGTGAGCGCAACGCCTTGGATGCGCAGGCCACCGCCGAAGCCATGGCCGAGCTGCATCTCGAAGCCCTTCTGCAGCACGAACTCGGTGTCCTCCCGTTCGCCGTAGGCAAAGCACACCACGGGATCCACATCCAGTCGGAAGATCGCGATGCCCGCGTGCCCCTCCAAGCCGAAGCGCATGATCAGGGGCATGACGTTGGCCAGGTTCTCGTGCAGATCCCAGTAGGCCTTGGGCACGGCCGCCGAGCCGATGGCCGCGCCCTGCGTCTCGACGGACATCAAGGGGATGCCCAGGCCTCCGCCCGGGGTGAGCCACAGCTTGGAGGCGAGCCGCGCGACGTGGCGCAAGCCCAGCGACGCGTTGCCGAGCTCGGGACGTGATCTGCCGGCCATGGCGATGCCCAGCGGCAGTCGCGCGTCCATGAAGGTGCGGGCGCCTAGCGGGATGCTGGAGTGGATCACCAGGCCGGCCGCCCCCCAGTCCCAGTCCTCGTCCGTGGAGGCGAACGAGGCCGTGTGCAGCAACAGCCCGCCCCGCTGACCGAGGGGCAAGCCCTCTTCGGTGATGCCGATGAACAGACGCTTTTTCGGCTCGAGCGGCGGGGGTACCGGCGGCCAGTGGGCTGGCGGCGGCTGCGCGCCAGGCCCCCAGCCCGGCGGGCCCGCCAGCGGTGGCGGATGGCCCGGCCCGGCTGGCGCGCCGTAGCCGGGTGCAGCGCCGTGGCCGGGTGGAACGCCGTAGCCGGGTGGGTGGCCTACCGCGGGTGGCGGTGGCGGCTGCTGCGGTCCTGGCGGCCGCTCGTTTGGATGGGCTGGCTTCCCGGAGCCGTCTTCCCCTGGAGCCTCGGGCTCCTCGTGGAGCGTAGCGGGTCCTTCGTCAGCACCAGGCGCCGCCGGCGGCGGTGCCACCATGTCCTGGGCGTACGCCCCGCCACCCACCGTCGCCATGGCTCCAACCCACAGCCACGTCCACCCGTTCCTCCACCGCACACCCATCTCGGCCTCCCCGGAAACGCGCTCGTCCACGGTCGACCGGCGCAGTGTAGGGGTGTCCTCGCTGCGGGAGCAAGCCGGAGGGGCCCCGTGAGCTGGCCCGGGCTGCCCTTGCGCGTCGCGGCGGCTGGCGTACGACGAGCGTGCACGATGGACTCCATGCTCGTCTCGCCGTCGGCCTGGTGTGCCTATGGCTGGGCTACCGGCTCTGCGGCGGCTTCATCCACCGGGTGTTGATCCAGCCCGACGAGGGGTGGCCCACGCCCAGCAGGACGGGGTGGATATTATTGGTTGGCGGTACGGCCCTCGGGTGGCCGTGACAGAGCCTGGTAGTACCTCATCAGCACCACACCCAGGACCACATTCGTGGCGCCGGCCACCGGATATGACATCAGGCCGAACACACTGATGCTGTCGCAGCAGACGACCCAGGTGATGTCCGTCAGGCAGTCGCCGAACCTGCAACCGGCCACCAGCACGAGCCACCACGATTCTCTCTGCCAGCGGAAGAAGGTGATCAACTGGATGATGAAGAAAGCCAGCCAGTTGCCGGCGCACCACGCGCTCATGGCCACCGCGCTCGCCAAAGCCAAAGCCGTCAGCACCGAACACGTCCAAGCCGCGATGGCGGAGACCACATGAGCCGCTTGCCCGCCCGCCGCGC
>CAYTYV010000032.1:0-13899 GCA_964441055.1 uncultured Polyangiaceae bacterium
CCCGACGGACCAGCTTGCGGGCGACGCTGGTGGCCGTGCTCTCGGCCATGGTGGTGCTGACAGCGCTGACCATCACGGCGCTGTCGTACCGAACCGCGCGCCGCAACACGCTGGCCACCTCCCAGACCATCCTGGAGCGGGTCGCTGGCTTGAGCCACGAGCGACTGCGCAGCTTTGTCGAGTCGCCGCGGCACGCTGCCGAGCTTGCTGCGGACAACCTGGAGCAGGGGGTGCTGGATCCAGCCGACACCGCGGCTCTGGAAGGGCATCTGTTCAACAGCCTCGAGGTTCATCGCTCGCTGTCGGCCATGGTCTACGGCGACGAAGCCGGAAATCTGGTGATGGTCAAGCGCATGCCCGACGGCGCGCTGGCAACCAAGCTGGTGCGCCATGGCGAGGCCGGGGGGCGCGAGGTGCGCTGGCGGCATCGCAAGCCGGGGGCGGGCATTGCGGGCGTCGACAGGGAGGTGGTCGACCCGAGCGACCGCTACGATCCGCGCACGCGCCCGTGGTACCGAGGCGCCAAGACGACGGGCGCCGTGTTCTGGACCGACGTCTACGTGTTCTGGACGGACAGGGCGCCCGGCGTCACCGTGGCCGCGCCCGTGCGACGCGGCGGCCAGCTCGTCGGCGTTGTGGCGGCCGACATCACGCTGGCAGCCTTCTCCCGCTTCCTCGCGTCGCTATCGGTCTCGGAGCACGGAAAAGCCGTGCTGGTTGACGGCCAGGGCAGGCTCATCGCCTCGCCCGATCCCAGCGGGCTGGTGCTCGAGCGAGGGCGGGACGGCGGCAAGGAGCTGGGGCTATCGCCGCTGGGGGCAAGCTCGGATGCGCCGCTCCGCACCCTCGGCTCGGACGGGCGCTTCCTGCAGCAGCTCGATGGCGAGGGCGCGGGACAGACCTTCCGCTACACCGTGGACGAGCGCGAGTACCTGGCCACGGTTCGGCCCGTCGTGCTCGGTGACGCTCGCTGGTTCGTCACGGTGATCGCGCCCGAGGACGACTTCCTCGCCGAGGTCAAGCAGCAGAATCGCAACAACCTCGTGACCGCCGTCATCTTCGGCGTGCTGGCGCTCGCGGCCAGTCTCCTATTGGCGACCTGGATCGCCCGCTCGCTCAAGCTACTGGTGGTGCAGAGCCACAAGATCAAGCGGCTCGAGCTCGAGCGCGATGTTGGCAGCAGCGAGACACCCTTCGGCGAGATCCGGGACGTGCTCGAAGCGCTGGAGAGCACCAAGACCGGCCTGCGATCCTTCCAGAAGTACATGCCCGTGCTGCTGGTGCGCCAGCTTCTGGAAAAGGGCGAGGAGCCCAAGCTCGGCGGCAAGGTCGAGGAGGTCACCGTCTACTTCTCCGACCTGGCGGGCTACACCAGCCTGAGCGAGAAGCTGGGCCCGACCCAGATGGCCCAGCGGCTGGGACCGTACATGGCGGCCATGTCCCGCGCCATCCAGGAGCACAAGGGAACGGTGCTGCAGTACATCGGCGACGAGATCATGGCCTTCTGGAACGCGCCCCTACCCGTGGACGACCACGCCGTCTGCGCTTGTCAGGCTGCCCTGGAGGCGGCGCGCATCGCCGACTCGCTGTGCGCCGACGAGGAGCGAACCATCCCCATGCGCACCCGCTTCGGGCTGCACACCGACCGCGTCACGGTGGGCCACTTCGGCTCGGCCGACCGCATGTACTACGGCGCGGTGGGCGACGGCGTGAACCTCGCCAGCCGCATCGAGGGCGCCAACAAGCTCTACGGCACGTGCATCCTGGTGAGCGAGGACACCTACGGGCGCGTCGCCGACAGCTTCGAGGCCCGCTTGGTCGACCGCATCGTGGTCCAGGGGAGCGAGCGCGCCATCGACGTTTACGAGCTGTTGGGCGAGAAGGACCAGATCGAGCCCGAGCTCGCACAAGCGCGCGATCGCTACCAGCAGGGCCTCGAGCACTACCGCGCGCGACAGTGGGACCAGGCCATCGAGCGGTTCGAGCAGGCCAAGCGGCTGCGGCCCGAGGACCGCGCCGCCGAGGTGCTGATCGAGCGCTGCCAGGCGTACCGCCACGCCGAGCCCGCCGAGCCCTGGGGCGGCGAGTACTGGATGACCACCAAATAGCCGCCCGCCGTTACTGCGGGCATTCCGAGAGCTCAACGCAGGCGTTCCACTCGTCGAGGCAGGGCGCCGAGGCCTCCACGGCTGCTGCTTGGCAGGCGATGCAATCGGCGCTGTCGCCGCCCGCGGCCGCGCCTCCCTGACCGGCACCGCCGGGCCCGGCGCCGCCGCTGTCGAGCTCGAGGGCGCAGGTGGCCGCGCAGACGCTCTGGCAGTCGCCGCCCGCGGGGCCGCAGACGCACTTGTTGAGGGCATCCATGACCGGGAGCGAGTCGGCGCAAATGACGTCCTTCGGGGCGCCCGCGGGTCGCTCGGTCAAGCTCTCCAGGGCGTAGACGCCGCAGGGATAGCAGGGGCAGTCGCCGCTGCCACCCGCGCCGCCCGCGGCCGTGTCGTCGGTCGAGGAGTCGCAGCCTGCGGTTGCGCAAAGGAGCGCGCTGGCGCCGAGCGCCGTCACCGTCAACGAGCGATGTAGGTTCATCCCGATTCTCCGCAGCGAGGGCCTGATTGTGTCGCGAGGCGTGGGGGCGGGGACCGCGATCCGCGCTGCCGCTGCCCAGGGCAGGGCAGGGCGCTTCGCTAGCGGGCCGGCCAAGCCGCGTCCTCGGGCGCCGTGTTACACACGGAGGCGCGAGTGGCAAGGGGTTTGGCGATCGGGCAGCCGTGTTCGGTGCCGACGTCGAGCTAGCCGTGGCGGAGCGGACTGCGCCCGAGGTATGATGGCGCTGCTCTATGGCTAGCAAAGCACCCAACATCGGGCTGCGCTGGGTCGGTCTACTGGTGACGATGTCGCTCGGCGGATGCGAGCCGGCCTATGTAGGCACGGTCTGGCCCGAGGATGTGAGCTACCTGGTCGGCTGCACCTCGAGCTGTGGTCTGCAGGGACGCGAGCGCGGTTTGGCCATCGCCGTCGGCACCGAGAAGGTGATGCTGCGCCGGGTGTCGGTCTGCTGCGAGCACTTGGCCGGCTTTGCCGCGCAGCTCCAGACCATTCGCGACCTTTGGTGCGATGGCCTGGAGGTCTCCCCGAAGACTTTCGGCGAGCTCACGGTCGGCACCACAGTCTCGGAGCTCAGCGGGCAGCGCGGCGCGACGCTGGACCAAGGAGAGGGCTACGTGGCCTTCAACTGCGGCGAGTGGTTGGACGGCCTGCTCGCAAAGGTCCAGACAACGCCTTGCTGCGACGGTCCTGCCGCAGCCAATACGCGGTGACAGGCGCGCTGCCAACAGCGGCGGGCTAGCGCGGCATGCGCCGAGCGGCGGCGCACAGCGCGGCGTGCAGGCGATCGTCCGGTAGCTCGGGCGGCGGCAGCTCAGCGCATGCCACTTCTGGGCTGAGCGGATCGAGCGCGATGGCCCGCCAGCGCGCCAGCGGGTGGCGATCGCGATGCAGCACATCGTGAAGCGACCACCAGCGCGCCGAGGCATCGTCCAGCTCGGTGGGATCGGCCACCAGCATCGCCGCGTTGGCCCGGTCGCCCGCACCGAGCAGGCTCGCGGCAAGCTCGGCGCGCAGCCTTGGGGCCGAGGGGAGCAGCTGGTGCGCCCGATCGAGCTCGGTGGCGGCCGCCAGAAAATGGCCCCGCCTTTGGAGCAGCGCTCCCAAGCGCGCGCGCCGAGCGATCTCGGCTGCCTGCGGCAGATCCTCGCCTGGCGCCAGGTTGGGGGGCAGGGTGCGCGGCACGCTTCGCAGATGGGCTCGCCAGCGCGCGTCCCACTGCTCGAGGCCCGCACCCGAGACCTCGCGCATGGCCTCGCTCACCGAAGCCGCTCCAGGCGTGTCGCGGATCCGAGTGAGCAGCTCGGGCAGGGCATCGGCGCCTGCCTGCTCGGCCCAGTAGCGGACGAAGCTCGTCACCTGGGCAAAGACCACCCGCGCCTGCTCGGGGCTCGGCAACATGGCGATCGACGGGCCGAGCTCGGTGAGCGGCAGGCCCAGCCCTCGGTCCATGCCCAGCGCCGCCAACACGTCGGGATTGACGATCTCGTCCAGCGGCCCTGGCGGCCGCCAGCGCCGTTCCTGGCGTTTGGCCACGCCTTCTTGCAGCCACAGCGGCGCCCGGTCCCGCGTGGCGCGGCTGACCGCCAAGTGCGTTATCTCGTGCGCCAAGGTGTCCAGCCACGGGTAGCCGTGCGGAGCGGCCCGCGGCGAGACCAGGATGACCCGTCCCCACTTGGCAATGCCCACCGTGCCCGTGGTCTGGGCCGCCTCTTCCGGAAGCCCCGTCATGGCCGCCAAGCTGAACTGGTCGCGCACCACGTCGATGATCAGCGGATCGGGCAGCCGCACTCCCAGGTCCTCGGCCAGCATCGCGCGCGTGGCCGCGGCGGTGTCGAGCACGCGATAGACCAGCACGGCATCCTCGTCGTCCTGCAGGCGCACCACCACGCCCAGCTTCTCGTCGCTCACGATGATGGTGGCTGCCGTCGTACGCGCGCAGCCGCTGGCAACGGCGTACAGCTCGGCGCCGCGGCTCAGCTCCTCGAGATCGGGCCGATCGAGCAGGGCCACGGCTCCGTCGCAGTCGCCGCGGTACAGCGCCAGCCGCGCGCGCTCGAGCACCACCGCGGGATCGTCGCGGGCGTCGGCCAAAATGCGCTGGGCGGCCTCCAGGCTGAGCTCGAGGATGGCCTGGCGGGCCCGCACCGCGTCGAAGGACTGGGCGCGGGCATTTGTCGTGGCCCCGAGCGCGACGGTCCCGACCGCCAACGCGGCCAGTGCCCGCCGCCAACGCGGCCGCGCCTTCGGCGTCCTCATCGCAGCAGCCCTTCCGAATAGCGGCGCAGCGCGTCGCGCAGGTGCGGCGGCACGCGGCCCCGCAGTCCCTCGGTGACGCGCTGGCGGAATCGCTCGGCCTCTTGGCTCGGCTGCTCGTCGGGCACCGAGGTGTTCTGGGCCATGCGCTGCCCTTCGCCAACAGCGCCTTGCTGCATGGGCGCTTGGTCCTCGTCGGGGGGCTCGGCCATCTCGAGGAGCCGCTGAGCCTCGCGCTGTCGCTCGAGCCCGCGATGGCCGTCGCGCGCACGGAGCTCCCTGCTGGCCTCGGTCATGGCTCGAGCCGCCTCGCCCAGTCGCTCGAGCAAGGCCTCGGGCATGGGAGCCTCGCCCTGCTGGCTGCGCTGCTGTAGCTCGGCGGCTCGGCGCGCCATCTCGGCCTCTCGCTGGGCGGCCCGGTCGAGCTCGGCGCTGGCGTTCTCGGAGGCTTTCTGTCGGCTCTGGCGCAGCGCGCGGCGGGCCTGCTCGAGCGCGCGCGATAGCGGCCCCCGCGCCGTCGCCAGGCGCCTGGCCAGCTCGGGATCCGGCGGGCCGCTACCGTCACCGCCCGCCAACCGCTGGGCGTCGCCCAGCGCCTCGAGCCCTTCCTCACCGCGCCGAGCTGCCTGCTCCAGGTTGCCGCTTTCCAGCGCGGCGGCCATGGCCTCGGCGTGCGCTCGCGCCGCGGCAGCCGCCGCCCGCGCCGAGCGGGCCTGCGCGCCCATGCGCGGCAGACTGGCGGCCGCCTTGCGCACGGCCTGGGCGCTTTGTCGCCGCTCCTGCTCCTCGGCGGGGTCGTCGGGGCTCTCGCCTGCGCGGCGCAGCGCCTGTTCCACGCGCATCACCTCGCCCGCGTGCTCCTGTCGCAGCCGCTCGAGCTCCTCGTACAGCGCCTGGGCCTCTCGCGCGGCCTGAGAGGGCTCGAGATCCTGGGGCTGGGCGCGCCCGCCAGACTCGACGCCGCCGCTTCGGCTGCCACCGGCCGAGGCGAAGGACGGGCTCGGCACTCGCAGGCGGGCGGCCAGGTCCTCGGCGGCGAGCTCGGCGTGGCGCACATCGCCTGCCTGCCAGGCGCGGCGGATCCGGCGAACGCCGTTGTAGGCGATCTCGCCGAGGTCGCAGCCCAGCGGGCCGAGCTCGACGAGCTGGGCTGCGCCGCCGTCGAGCAGTCCGAGAGCGGCCTGGAGCTTGCGGTCGGAGCGCTCGCGATCGGCCGTCACGCGCACCAGCGCTGCGCTGCGGGCAGCGTCACCCGCCACCTCGGAAAGCTTGCGGGCCGTGCGGGCAGCGTCGCGTCGGCCCAGCAGGCCGAGCCCGGCATCCAGGGCCAGCAAGACGGACTCGGTGGTCTCGACCAGGCGCTGGTGGGCTGCGGTCACGGGCGCCAAGCGCGCCTCGCCCAGGACGCGGTCCAGTCGCTGCATCTGGCCCTGGATCAACGCCGACAGCCTTCCGGGAACGGACAGATCGCCGAAGCTGCGCTCCAACGCGGAAGCGATCTGTTCGCGCGCTCGCCGCTGCGCCTCGCGCTCGGCGGCGAGGTAGGCGGCGCGCTCGCGCGGGGTCGGAATCGGGCGGCCGAGGCGCACCGCGAGCAGGTCGGTCAGCGCATCGCGCGCCTCTCGCAGGGCGCGGTGGCGCTGGGCCTCGCGCTCGCCGATGCGCGGCGGCACCACGATGATGGCGCGGCTGCGGCCCCACTTGGGCCCGGCCACGGGATCGTTGTCGCGGGCCTCGACGGTCACCTCCACGGGCAGGTGCGTTCGCCGGAGAATGTCGTCGCTGGCGTGAAGCTCCATGCCCCCGCGGTCGAGCCGCGTCCCCGCGGGTGGCTTGGACAGCACGCGTCGGTGCTCCTGGTCTCCGGCTCGCAGCACCAGGCACACCTCCTCCAGGGCTTGGTCGTCGATGGCCTCGTACTCGATGGCGATGGTGGGCTCGTCGAGCAGGGCGACGGTCCGCGGCGCCGTCTTGAGCCGCACGCGCGGCGGCAGGTCGGGAAGCGAGAAGACCGACAGGCGGCGCGGCTCGGGCACCAGCACGTCGCCGAAGCGAGCGGCCACCCAAAGCTCGGCGTCCCGTTCGACCGCGAGTCGGGCTACCCACAGGCCGGCCCCATCCTCGGTGAAGCGCGCCTCGCGTCGCCCGTCGGTGAGCACCAGGGCTCGGCCTTGGCGAAGGGGCCTACCGCGCACGATGACGCGACTGCCCTGCGGCAAGGCCGTGGGCGCGAAGGGGGCGAGCTCGAGCGCGGGCAGCTGCAGATACGCCGGGGGCTCGGCCGTCACGACGCGATCGTCGAACCACTCCAGGGCGAGCGGCGCCGAGCCATCACGGGCCAGAGCCACGTCCGCGCCTTCGACCACGCGGAAGGGATCGGCCGCCGTGATGGCCAGGCCCACGGAGGTCACGCCGAGCGCGGCCGCTGAGCAGCGCCAGGCCGAGCGAGCGGCGCGCCGCGCGATGGCACCGAGCGGCGCCCTGTCGAGCAGCCGCGAGAGGTGGAGCCGTGCGAGCGCGACCGATCCCCAGGCGGGATCGCGCTTGGCTTGGTCGACCAGGTCGAGGGCCCGCAAGGTGCGCTCGCCAAGCTCGGGATCGCTGCGCACCACCGTTGCGGCAAGCAGCGCTCGGGCATCGCCGCGCGCGCGGCGGATCCGCCAATGCCTGACCAGCGCGAAGACCACCGCCGCCAAGACCACGCCCGCGGCGGCCAGCCGCGCCCAGGGCGTGCCGAGCCGAGCGAGCAGAGCTGCGGCCAGGGCCGCGGCGCACAGGATCGCCACCTGGAGCCAGCGGCCGGACGAACCGCCGTTCTGCTGCCCACTGCGGCGCAGACTCTCCAGCATGAGGTTGACGGGCACCATCGCCTTGCAAGCGTAGCCCGGATGACTCACCGCGTCGCCCCGAGCAAGGATGAGTCGGCCGGGCTGGCACGCGGCTACAGCGAGGCGAGCTGGACGCCGTAGATGGCCGCGATGCCAGGACCGTCGTCCGGGTCGAAGGGATGAGCGCGATCGACGCTGCCCACGTTGGTGCCCACGATCACCAGGCCCGCCAGATCGTCCAGATCCGCCACGGTCAGCTGAGCGCTCTGGCTGCCGTAGATGCCCGGTGGCACCAGCCTGCCGACCTCGCGGCCCTGATGGTCCACCTTGACCAGGGCCCAGCGAAAGAGGACGGGCGCTTGCCACCGGGCCACGAAGCCGAGCTGGCTGCCCTTGGGAGCGTCGGCGAGGTCCAGCCACAGATAGCTCGCGCCGCTCGGGTACACGGGCCACAGCGGTCCGAGGTGGCGAGGCAGCGAGCCGAAGGGCACCGAGAACTCGAAGCGCACGCGTCCTGCGTCGCCGAAGCGCTCGACGTTCGGCAGGTGCTCGCCGTCGCTGCGGCTGCCCACGAACGCGCGGGCCACGGCAAAGTCGAGCAAGAGGTCACCGAGCAGGTGGCTGCGCTCGCGGGTCGCTTTGCGCAGGGTGTCGAACACGTCCGGCTCGTTGTGCCAGTCGGGCGAGCCCGCGGGGGTCTGCTGGGTGCTCGCCGCCAAAAGGGCGGTCATCACCGCGCCGGGCATGGCCGTGCCGTAGGTGTGGTCCAGGTAGTGCGAAAAGAGCATGCCGCCCGAGGCGGCGCTGGGCCAGATCGCGCTGAGCGGCAGCTCGGGTCGGCGTTGGAAGTCGTCCACGGCCTCGATCTCGACGATGCTGCAAGGGGTGGCCAGCGATGCGAGGTAGCTGGCATGCAGCGCGAGCATGCCGGGATGGATGGCCGGGTCCAGGGCGAGCAGCAGCGCCTCGGCGAGCGCTCGGGCCAGCGCCGCGTCGAAGGTGCAGCCGCCCTCGGCCACGGGTGGCGGAGCGATGCTGAAGGCGTAGGCCCGGTCGAGCTCGGCGACCGGTTGGGGCAACTCGGCCACGGTGGTGGCGGCTTCGGCTCGGGGGTCCAGGTACAGGTCGTAGTGGTCGCTACCCCCGCGGCCCGAGTCGGGCCAGGGCGGCGGCAGGTCCAGGGCCTGGTAAGTCTGCATGATGCGCTCGAGGGCGCGCCAGGTGCGATGGGCAGCAGCGGCCATCGCCCGCTCGGCGTCAGCCGCTCGAGCGCGAGCTTTCGACGGACCCGACCCTCGCACCCAGTGGACGCAGATGGCCTGCTCGGCGCCGCAGCCGAGCAGCGTGGCGGCCGGTCGGGTGCGCGAGGCGAGGCGGGGCCGGTCGGACGGCGCGTCTACGCGCGGGCCCGCCGCGGCCTGCGGGCTTGCGGTGCCGAGCGAGACGAGCGCTGCGGCGACCAGGGCGAGCGAGGCTCGGCGGCGGCGAGCAGAGGCGTTCATAGATTGCACTGTAGCGCTGATGGGCTGCCACATCGATTTGACAGCGTCGAAGTGCCAGCCTTACAACGATACGCAACACCGGCTTGTGCGGCACGTCGACCGTCCGCCGGGGGCACGAGGGACACATGGCGGAACCGGAGTTCGATCCTTCCGAAGCGGTGATGTTCGACTTGGCTTTTGGCCACGTGCACCTCGACGGCGCGCCCCACCGCATCATGGTGCCGAGCGATGGCCTGCTCCAGCTATGCGATGCGGCGGGCGAGCAGGCCACCACCGCGCTGGGTCAGGCCATGGGCAAGGCGATGGGTCACCGTGCTGGCGTGCGCATCGGTAGGGATGCCGAGGACCGACAGGCCACCGCTCGAGCGGCGGCGGCTGAGACGGTGCTCGAGCACCTCGCCGCCGAGCTCGCCCTGACCGGGCTGGGGGCGCTCAGCATGGAGCGATGGGGCCAGGCCACGGTGTTCGTCCTCGACCGCTCGCCGCTCGGGGCGCGAGGCGATGTCCTGCTCAGCGAGATCCTGCAGGCGGCCCTGCACGAGCTAGGCGGGCAGCCCGTGCGGGTGGTGCCGCTCGAGCGGCACGAGGCCAGGGCCCGGTTCCTGGTGGTCTCGCCGTCGATCGTCGAGCAGGTCAAGGACAAGATCGCCAAGGCCGATAGCTGGGGCAGCGTGCTGGCCGAGCTGCATCAGAAGCAACCGGCCATTTGACGCGCTTGGGCGTGGAGTGTTGGCGCGCGCGGCGAGTTGTCCCCATGAACACCGCTCAGAAAATCGCAGTGCTCGAGCAGCTTCTGGAACGGGTGCGCCACAATCGGCGGCCGTCACCCGCGCTCAGGGCGGTCCCCGAGCCCAGCCCGACCCCCGTGGTTCACGCGGCCGAGCCCGATGGAGCAGAGCTCACGCCCGTGGTGATCCGCCCGGCGCTGATCGAGTCGCCGAACGTTGGCGAGTTCATCGGCGAGGTGCAGCCCACGCGTGCGCCGAGCTTCGGGGATCTCATGGCAGCCGCGCTGCGGATGAGCTTCGAGCGGTAGGAAAGTAGCCTGTCCCCTATTTACTTTTCCACCCAAGTGACCGCTCGGTCCCGCAGCCAGGTGCGCTGTCGGCGCACCAAGGTGCGGGTGGCCCGCACGATGGCTTCCTCCAGGGCCGAGCGCTCCAGGGCGCCGTCGAGGTGGTCGCGCACCTGGCGGTAGCCCACCGACTCCATGGCGCGCGCGTGGCGATAGCCGCGGCCTAGCAGGTCGGCGACCTCGTCGAGCCAGCCCTGGGCCAGCCAAGCTTGGGTGCGCTCGACGATGCGCTGGTCGAGCTCGTCGCGCGAGCGCCCGACCCCCAGCAGGCGGTGGCGATGGCGGAGGGTCTTGAAGCCGTGATCGGCGTGCCATTGGCTCTGCGGCTTGCCCGTGAGCTCGAAGACCTCGAGCGCCCGGCTGACCCGGACGACGTCGTGGGGATCGAGACGCGCTGCGCTTTGCGGGTCGACGCGGCGGAGCTCGTCGTGCAGGGCTGCGCGGCCGCGCTCGGCGACCAGGCGGAGATGGCGCTCGCGGGATGGCTCGGCCGCGGGCGCCGAGCGGACCAGCCCGTAGAGCAGCGCCCTGACCCAGAGAAAGGAGCCGCCGCACACGATGGGAATGCGCCCGCGTCCGCGGATGTCCGCGATGGCTTGTTCGGCCTCGCGGGCGAAGCGCGCCGCATCGTACGGGTCGAAGGGGTCGGCACAGTCGACCAGATGGTGCGGTATCTGGCGCCGCTCTGTGGCGGTGGGCTTTCCCGAGCCGAGGTCGAAGTAGCGGTAGATCTGCACGCTATCGGCACCGATCACCTCCCCGCCGTGGGCCTGGGCTAGGCCGATGGCCAAATCGGTTTTGCCGCTCGCGGTGGGACCGACCACCACCCAAAGCTCGTCGTCCTCGGGCGGTGTCAGGCCCGAGAGCGCGGTCACGGAGCGCTCTCCTGCGGCCCGAGCTCCTGCCAGGAGATCCGCTTGAGCACGAAGCTTCCTGTGGCGGCCGCAGGATCGCCCTCGAGCTGTCGCAGGTCGTCCAACAAGGCCAGCGCCTGGGAGGCCGTGAGGGGATCGCCTGGACGCGGCGAGGCGTGGCGCGCCAGGGCCTGCACCAAGCGCTCGACCGCAGGCTCGTCGAGCGGCTCGCGCGCTGGCCCGAGCGCCGTCGCGAGCTCTCCGACCAGGTCTTCCGGCGAAGCGGCGGCCAGCTCGCGCGGCACGGCGTGTACCGCCAGCGCGTTCGAGCCGGCCTGGCGCAGGTCGAAGCCGAGGCGGCTGCAGAGCGCGCCCGCGCGCTCGACGGCCTGGCAGAGCTCGGCCGGTCGCGCCAGCACCTGGGGAAAGAGCAGGCACTGCGAGGAGAGCTGGCCCGAGGCGAGCTCGCGCATCATCTTGCCGCGGGCGAGGTGGCGGGCGAGCAGATGCTGATCGAGCACCAGCAGGTGCGTCGGGCCCTCGAGCAGCAGGTACCGGTCGCGGAGCTGCGCGACGAAGCCCACCGAGCTCGAGTCGAGCTGCTCACTGCCAGGCGCAACGCCGAGCGCGTCTCCGTTGCGGTCGCCGTGGCCCGCCGCCCGGCTGAGCTCGGTCGGGCCGCTCTCGGCGCCGTCGTCCGAGCCCCAGCTCGGCGCGGCTCGGGCCTCTCCGCTCGAAAGCAGGGCCTGGCGGCGTTCGGGCCACACCCAGGCGGCGGAGGCCGGCTCGCTCGGGTCGCGTTCGCCGTCGAGCCCCGTGCGCCGGGTCGGGCCAAGCCCCGTCACCACGGGGTCGGCAGGCAAGTCCAGCGCGCGCTCCAGCTCCGCGCGCAACACCGAGTAGAGCGCCTCGGTGACGGCCCGGGCATGGGCGAAGCGCACCTCGGCCTTTTGGGGGTGGACGTTGACGTCTACGAGATCGGCGCGGATGGCGATGAACACCGCGCCGACCGGGTAGCGGCCCTGCTCCAGCGCGCCGCCGTAGGACGTGGCCACGGCTCGGCACAGGGCGCGGTCTTGAACGGGGCGGCCGTTGACGAAGATGCGCAGGCCGCCCGCGCCCATCCGGGCTCGCTCGGGCGGCGACAGGAAGGCCTCGATCTCCACGGGGCCCCGGCTGCCCGCGCATTCGACCAGCTTGTAGTCGCCGAGCGCATCGCGTACTCGCTCGGCCCGAGAAGGCATGCGCAGCCACTCGCGGGCGCGCCGTCCGTCCCGCACCAGCGCCAGCCCCACGGTCGGGTGGGCGAGCGCGGCGGCGAGGGCCACCTCGGTCACGTGGGCGGACTCGGTGGCGAGCGCTCGGAGGAACTTGCGCCGAGCAGGCATGTTGAAGAACAGCTCCTCGACGTCGACCACCGTGCCCGGTGCGCAGCCGCACGGGGCGATGCTCGGCTCGCCTCCCCCCTCGACCTGGATCTCGACGCCCGCCTCGTCCTCGCGCCGCCGCGTGCGCAGGGAAAAGCGGCTGACGGCCGCGATGCTGGGCAAGGCCTCGCCGCGGAAGCCGTGCGTGCGAATGTCGTGCAGGTCCTCGGCCTGGCGGATCTTGCTGGTGGCATGGCGCTGCATGGCGCGGCGCGCATCCTCGGGGCCCATGCCATGGCCGTCGTCGGTCACCCGCACCCGGGCCGTGCCTCCGCGCTCGATCTCGATCCGCACCGCCCTAGCCCCGGCGTCCAGGGCGTTCTCGACCAGCTCCTTGACCACGCTGGCGGGGCGCGCGACCACCTCGCCCGCAGCGATCTGGTTCGCCACCGCCGTGGAGAGCAGCTGAACCGGTCGAGGACGGGCGGGCTCCATAGGCTCTACGGGCAGGCGGGCGAAAAGCGGCGCATCCGAAGGTTTCTCACTCAGGTCCCTTGGTCGCCCTTGCCGTCGGCGCCCGAGGGCTGGGCCATGGCGCGAAAGAACGCCTTGGTCCGCTGGCGCGTCAAGACGTAGGCCGCCCCGCCGAAGACGCCCACCTCGAGCAGGGCGAGGCGGAAGCGCTCCACCCAGAGAAATAGCCCGCGATAGAGCTCGATGGACTCCTCGGTGCCGAGGCCGGGCAAGGCGCTGCCCGCCGTCGCAATGACGTCCCGAGCGACTGCGTCCGCCATGGCGTCGCGCACTGGACCCATCGCCGCGAAGTCGAGCGCCGCCAGAGCCGCGTTGGCGATGACCGCCTGCAGTGTCCAGGCGCGAGCGCTCGGCCGTCCGGCCAGGGCGGCGCCCGAGGCCAGCACCAGCAGCGCACCCAGCAAAAGCTTGCCGACCCGGATCGGGAAGGCCACTTGGTGGAGCTTGCCCAACGCCTGCAGCCGCGCCTTTTCGCGCACCACGCCCGAGCGAAGCACCGGGTGGTCGTCTCGATCGGCCTCGCTCTCGAGCATGTCGGGAAGCTGCTGCGAGCCGCGCAGATAGCTCAGGTCCTGACAGCCCGCCGTCGCGCCGAACACGCCGACCACCCAGGTCAGGCACATGGCCACCACCAGGTACCAGGGGCGCAGCTTTCGACGAGCGTCGCGATCGAGCACAGCGGGGCGCAAGGGTGGGGTTGGGGGAGGGCAGACCGCCTGCGAGCGGCCCCTCGGTCGGGTCGCTCTCAGGCCCCGCTCGTGTAGCACGTTCGGCGGCCGGCTGACTCGAGCCCATCTCAAAAACCCTCCCGTCGGCTCGCGGGCGGGGGGGCCCCCCCAAACCCCCAGACCGGCACCCCAAAAAAAAACCCAAAAAAAA
>CAYTYV010000032.1:13909-25368 GCA_964441055.1 uncultured Polyangiaceae bacterium
CCTCGAAATAGTCCCACTATTCCTTCGTCGCCGCGCCTTGCAGCCGCGCCCGCCGCGCTCCGCGATCCTCGGTCCGGATTTACGAGATGGGCTCTCAAGGGCTTGCGAGCGGGCGCGAATGTGCGTAGGTATGCCCAACATTTCGCGGATCCCGCAGCCGCCGACGAAACGGCAGGCCCTCGCGTGGCGATGCGGGTGATGAGAGTGATGGCGGATCCCGCCCGACGTTCTGCTGCTGGCGCCATGGCAACGACCAAGGGCTCGACAAAGCGACACAAGGGCACGAAGCGGAGCCCTCGAGACGCCTCGCGGCGCATGCGCAGTGGGACGGCCCGCTCACAGCAGCGCGCCGCAGCTGGAGCGGCCGACGCTGAGACGCCGGGGCCCGAGCCATCCGACCCAAGCTCGCCCGCGCCGTCCGCACAGCGCGCGGACGCCTCGCTCGAAGGCGAGCCGGGCGAGGACGCGCCTTCCACAGACGATCTCGACCAGCCCGTCAAGGAGCCGACCGGGCCGTCGCCCGCGCCGCTGGTCTCGATGCCGGAGACGACGACCGCGCTCTCCCGGCTGGATCCCTTCCAGGCCTACCTGCGCGAGGTGCAGCGCTATAGGCTGCTCACTCCCGAGGAAGAGGCCACCCTGACCCGAGAGTACTGGGAGACGGGCGACCCCGAGGTGGCGGCCCAGCTCGTCACGGCCAACCTCCGACTGGTGATCAAGCTCGCCTACGAGTACCGCCGCGCCTACCGCAACATGATGGACCTCATCCAGGAGGGCAACATCGGGCTCATGCAGGCGGTCAAGCGCTACGACCCCTATCGCGGGGTCAAGCTCTCGTCCTATGCCGCGTGGTGGATACGCGCCTACATGCTGCGGTTCATCTTGAACAACTGGCGCCTGGTCAAGCTGGGCACCACCCAGGCCCAGCGCAAGCTGTTCTTCAACTTGAACAAGCAGAAGGCCAAGCTGAGCGCGATGGGGATCGAGCCCACTCCCGAGGAGATCGCCCAGCGGCTAGGCGTGCAGGAGCGCGAGGTGATCGAGATGGATCGGCGGATGTCGAGCGCGGAGGCCTCGCTCGATGCGCCCGTGAGCACCGAGGGCGGAGGGCGGGCCCCGTCGCGGGGTGAGCTTCTGCCCGCGCCCGGGCAGGGAGCCGAGGAGACCGTGGCCGCCGACGAGCTGGGGCGCCTGGTCCACCACCATCTCGGGCGGTTTCGGGAGACGCTTTCGGACAAGGACCTGGTCATCTTCGACAAGCGCATGGTGGCCGAGGACCCGCTCACCCTGCAGACGCTGGGCGACGAGTTCGGGGTCTCGCGCGAACGCGTGCGGCAGCTCGAGGCGAGGCTGGCCCGACGGCTGCGCGAGTACCTCAAAGCGGAGCTCGGCGATGCCGTGGAGATGGGTACGGGGTAGCGGGGCGCTGCCCGACCCGCGCGGGGAAGCGCGGCCGTGAGTGGGCGGCTCGCGCTGGTGGCGACGCCGATCGGCAACCTCAGCGATCTGAGCGAGCGCGCTGCGGCGTGCCTGCGCGAGGCGGACTGCGTGCTGGCCGAGGACACCCGCCGAGCGCGCAAGCTGCTGCGCCACCTCGGCGTGGCGGGCAAGCGGGTCGAGCGCCTCGACGCCGCGATGGAAGCGCGGGAGATCGGGCGCCGACTCGAGCAGCTCCGCCGCGGCGCCGTACTGGCGCTGGTCAGCGACGCGGGCACGCCCACCGTGAGCGACCCTGGCGCCGAGCTGGTGCGCGCAGCGGCTGCCGAGGGCATCGAGGTCACGCCGCTGCCCGGGCCCAGCGCCGTCACGGCTGCCCTGGCCGCCTCGGGCATGCCCGCCAGCCGCTTCCGCTTCTTCGGCTTTTTGCCGCGGCGCGCGGCTGCCCGCCGCTCGATCCTGCGGCAGATCGTCGAGACCGAGGAGACCGCAGTGCTGTTCGAGGCGCCGACCCGCATGGCCTCCACCCTGGCCGAGCTCGCCCGCTGGATGCCCGAGCGCGAAGCCGTCCTGGCCCGCGAGATGACCAAGCTCTACGAGGAGTTCTTGCGCGGCCACCTAGCGGAGCTCGCGGCCGCGCACGCCGAACGGGCGTGGAAGGGCGAGCTCGTGGTGGTGCTCGGGCCCTGGCAGGCGGCAGACCGCGCCGAGCCCGTGAGCGAACAAGCGCTCGAGGCGCGCATCGACGAGCTGCTCGCCCAGGGCATGCGCGCCAAGGACGCCGCCAAGGCCCTGTCGCTCGAGACCGGTCTGCCCGCGGCCGATCTCTACCGTCGGATCAGCCGCCGTCGGTCCTGAGGCGGGAGGTCCGCTATCCTCGCGTGCAAGGCCCACCTGCCGTTTGGATGCGGACGGCTCGATTGGGCAAACGGAGCTCTCTCCAACGAGAGTTGGCGGCCAGCCCTACCAGGACAGCACCGACAGCACGACCTGCTGGATGGTGCCCCGGTCGACATCGTCGCCATCGCCGAAGCACACCCGCCACTCGCCGACGGGGTCCTCGCCCTGGAAGTCGCCCAGGTTGGTTCCCTCACCCATGCCAGGGCTGGGGAAGTAGTCGCAACGCGCGTTGTCTCGGCACACCGCTTGCGAATTGTCCAGACCATCCCCCATGATCTCGGCGTTGAACGCGCCCTGGTCGCGGAAGGTGACGGGATGGGTCGCAACGACGTCGGCGCCGTTGCCGTTGTTTTCTTCGTCGTAGGTGTCCGCGGGCTCGTCGTAGCCAGGCCGGTTCATGAGCGTGGTGATGGTGCCTACTGGGCTTGCCACCTTAATGATGAGATCCTCGACGTAAGGGTGGTCGAGGTGGATGGTCACCTCCACGCGCTCGACCGAGGGAAAGCCGTTGTCGCCTACCTCGATCGCGACGCAGTCCATCCTGTCCAGGGTGCCGTCGTACCAGTACGCCTCGTCGTGCATCTCGATGCCCAAGTTCGGCTCGGTGAACACGACCTGCGGCGGGATGGGCTCGCACTCGCTGGGCTCGTCGTCGCAGATGTAGCCGGGCTCGACCTCGCACTCGAAGCAGCCGTCGTCGGGCTCGTCGTTCTGATCGTCGCAGAGCTCGGGCGGCTCGATCGCTCCGTTGCCGCAAATCGGCACGGTGCCGCCGCCTCCGCCACCGCCGCCCCCGGTTGGCCCCGTGCCAGCGGTCCCCGCTGTGCCGCCCTGACCGCCAGTCGGCTCGGCGCCGCCCTCGGTGACTGCCTGACCGGCCGCACCGCCCGCGCCACCAGGGCGGTTTCCCACGGGCGCGGAGCCTCCGGCCTGCCCGCTACCCGAGCCCGCGCCGTCCAAGACGCACGCGAACAGCAAGCTGCATAGAGCCAGTCCCGGAAGCAAGAAGCCGAGTTTCCCCGCCGCCCCCATGCCAGCGCGCGAAGCCATGGCGTCACCTTATATCAGACCTGGCGCTCTTCGCACGCCGCGCCGCCTCAGCGCCTTCGCGGCTCCTGCCCCACGCGGTTGCAGCCCAGGCAGTACTGCCCAAGCTCGAAGCGGCCGCTCGGCAGGGGGCGAAGCAGCACGGCGTGGGGCCCCGGTCCCGCCACCACGGGCGCCTCCGAGCTTGCCAGCCGAGCCTCGAACACGGGCAGCGGGTACCCCTCGCAGTACAGGGTGGCGTTGGGGTCGGACAGGGCGACCGCCTGGGTCATGAGATGGGTTGGCCGCACGACCAGGGGCTCGCCCGCGGTTTGCGTCTCGACCGCGCGCACCAGGCTCATGGCCGCCTCGCGGCAGCTCACTCGAGGGTACTGCTGCCCGGGCTCCTGCCGCTGCTCCCCGGCGGGAAGCTCGGTGGCAGCCGCGGTCCAGTCGTATCGAGCGTACCGCTTGACCAGCGACTCGTCGCAGTGGGTGCCCGCCGCTCGCGCCTCTTGCTCGGCATGGCTGCGAAGCGAGACGCAGCGGTCGGCATCGCCGAGCGCGACGGCGGTGCACGCTTGCAGCTCCGCTGGCTCGACCGGCGGAGCCGCGTTGAGGCGAGCCAGACAGCAGCGCGCCGCGGTCAAGCACTCGGGCTCTGGCTCGGAGGTGCCGAGCGCGCTCAGGGCCATCAAGGCCGGAAGCAACAGGATCGGCAGCACAAAGGGAAGGAGCTTTGCGTAGCGCTGCCACGGGGGCGTTTCCGCGAGCTCGCTCGGCGGCTCGACGCGTGCAAAGGGCTGCGCGGGCTGCCCGAGCTCGGCCGCCAAGCCGAGCCGCTCGACGAATGCGAGCCAGAGCTGAGGCTCTACCCAATGGGAGGGCTCGCCAGCCGTCCGCCTGGAGCCGCGCCAGGGCAGGTGCTCGAGCGGGTAGTTGACGCCGATCAGCAGCCGTCGCCCGTAGCCACGCATGTGCAGCCGAACGGCGGGATGGTCGAAGTTGCCGAGCCTGCCTTGGACGGGCTCGCATTCGAGATCGGAGACCGCGCTCTCGCAAAGGCGCCGTGCCGAGGTCGTCCGCAGCGATAGCGAGTCGCCGTCGAAGGCGGCCACGAGCGGCGGCCCACGCACCAGGCGTACGGCGCCGAAGACGGCCGCCCCGAGCGTGCCGAATACGACCAGCAGGCTCACCGGGTCTACGTCGCGGCGAGCCAGCTCGGGCCGCAGCCAGAGCAAGGCCATGAGCAGCCCGATGACGACCAGGGCAGCGCCGATGCCCGCGCCGACCGACCAGCCGTAGCGCGCGCGGCCTAGCTCGAACAGCGCGGGCGGGCGGAAGAAGGGCTTGCGCGGGCCGACCGACATGGGAGGTGGCTGCTAGATCTGCGCCAGGAGATCGCGCATGACCGTGTGGGGATCTCCCTGCCAGGTGAACACGATGAGCACGGTGCCGCCGTCCTGCCGCACGGCGTACTGGTTGCTGGTCGAAAAGGCCCGCACCACGTGCTCGGCCAGGTGTGAGTCGTTGTACTGGTAGAGCATGACCGAGCCGCCGTAGCGGAGCGTGCGAAAGCCGACCGAGGCGGTGGCCACACCCGTCGAGTGGCGGCCGGTCTGGCTGCTGATGACGTCGTAGCCCGCGTTTTCGACCACCCGCTCGAGGCGCTCGGGCGCCAAGCGGGACAGTGCGCCGCGCTCGACCGAGGGGTTGCCGACCGGGCGCTCGGGATCGGGCCTTTTGCTCACGGGCTGGGCGGGCGGCGGCTCCCACGAGGACGAGCTGTGCCAGGCGAGGCCGATGCCTATCCCGATCGCCAGCACCAGCGCGCCGAGCGCGACCGCGCCCAGCGCCACCAGCCACACGACGCTGCGGCTACGGGGGCGGCTTGGTGCTGCGGCCGCGGACGGGTGCTCGTGAGACGCGCCCCCCAGCACCGTGTGCCCAGGTGCGAAGGCTGGGTCCAGGGCAGCTGGTGGCGAGCCGATCTCGGTGACGGGCGCAGCCCCCAGCGGACCGCCCGCAACGGTCTGGTCCGAGCGGGGCGCGCCCACCTCCGTGGCCGGTGGCTGCGCGCCTTGCTGTCCGATGGGGCCCAGCGGCCCTTGTGGCATTTTTCCGCTCGGCGCCGCGGCAGGACCGGGCTCGGTGTGGCCGGCCTCGAACCGAGGCTCGCCGCCTGATTCGCCTGAGACGCGCGGCGCAGCGAACACGGTTCCCGCCGCGGGCTCGAGCGGGCCACCCACCACCGTCGGTTTGGGCAGCGGCGAGCCGAGCTCGGTCGTGGACGGCAGCGGCGAGCCGAGCTCGGTCGCGGCTGGCGGCGGCGACTTCGGGGCGGGCTCGGAGGACGCGGCAGTGGGCTCCTCGCTATCGTCGCCGCCGTCTTGGGGGGAGCGCGTCATGGCCTGGCGTCCATCTTGGCACGAAGGAGGCGGCGAGGGCCAGCCGACCCGGACGCTCTTTCGAGCGCGGCGTTCCTGCCCGCTAAAGCCTATTTCCTCCAGCGGACGCCATGGCGCTCGAGCCGCTCGCCGAGCGCAGAGGCGGTCTCGGCGGCATCGTGGGCGCAGAGCACCATCACGTCCTCGCGCTCGATAGCGAGCTCTCGTAGGCGCTTTTGGCTTTGCACCCGCCGCTGCTCGTCGACCACCAGCATGCGCTGGAACAGCACCAGCCCGAGCGGAGCCTCACCGCCGCCAGGGTCGATCTCGCGGCGGTCGAAGTAGCCGTCGCCGCAGTAGAGCAGCCAGCCCGGCTCGGTGCGCACGGCCACGGCCGCGTGACCGGCCGAGTGGCCCGGCAGCGGCACCAGCGCGATCTCGGGCTCGAGCCCCTCGAGCGGTCGGCAGCCTTCGAACGGTCCCCACCGCTCGCCGCCACGGTCGTGCGGCACCCAGCGCGGACCGTGCGCCCACTGCGCCTGGCGATAGCGGTGGCGCTGGGCCAGGCGAGGTCTGAGGGCCTGTTCGAGCTCGGCCCGAAAAAGGTGGACTTGGGCCTGGGGAAAGTCGGCCAGACCGCCAGCGTGATCCACGTCCAGATGCGAGACGACGATGTGCCTGACCTCGCTTGCCGCGTAGCCCAGCGCCTCCACTTGCCGAAGGGCCGTTTCGGCTGGCTCCAGCGCGGGGCGCACGGCCGTGACGAAAAGCCGCCCGAGCCGACGGACCGGCTGGGCGATGTCCTCGAGGCCAAGGCCCGTGTCGACCAGCACCAGCCCATCGCGACCTTCGACCAGCAGGCAGCGCGTGGTCATGGTGGCGGCCTCGAGCAGGCCTCCGTTTCCGCCGAGCAGCTTGGCGCCGCGCGGATGCATGGTGGCGCAATCGAGCAGGTGGACGGTCATGGCGAGCTCCGCGGCGCACCAGCCTCTGGAACCGCCTTGCCGAGCCAGCGCACGCGGCCGAAGCGCGAGGCGCGGTGGAAGTTTCCCTGGCCCAGGATGGGCGACCAGGCCACGCCGCCGTTGTTCTGCATGGCGTACAGGTTCATGCGCCAGCGGTCGCCCGGCTTGGGCGGGCTTCTACGAGCCTTTTCCAAGGACGACCACGGCAGCTTGAGCTCGACCGTGTAGCCCTGGTCTCGGTCCGAGTCGTCGTCCAGCGTGCCGTGCACCGCCACGGCGCTCGTCAGCTTCGCCGACCACTTTTCGTGGCCGAACGGTCCCTGGGGGCCGCCGCGGGGCTGGTTGTAGCGGTCGAAGCGGCTGTCGAAGACCAGGTTCTGTGGGTTGACCTGGACCTCGTAGTAGTCGCGGTTGTCGCCGTCGCCGTCGGGATCGATCATGATCTCCACGGTGTCTCGCTCCCACAGATGGGGGTCGCGGGCGTCAGCGGGAAAGCCGCCCGTCACGGTGCGGTCGCTCACCTCGAAGCCCACGTAGAGGAAGGTCTCGTCCCACAGCAGCTTGGCGCGCCCTTGAACGGGCAGCCGGGCGGCGAAGCGGCCCGTGCCCGGGTGGACGAAGGCTCCTGTGTCGGCGGCCGCGCGCCAGGCCGGCTCGCCGAGCTTGCCGTCGATCGCGATCGGCAGGGCCTCGGGCCGCTGCGGCACGTCGAGCTCCGCGACGGGCTGGGCGCGCTTGCTTCGGCTTGCCGCAGCCCCGCGCGGCGCCTTGCGGGGCTCGCCCCGTTGGGCGGTGGCTCGCTCGCGCTCGGTCGGTCGGGCCGAAGGTGGATCGCCGATGCAGCTCGCGCTGGCCAGCACGAGCGCGCCCAGCAGCACGGCGGCCGCGCTCGAGGCCGCCGCCATGGGCTAGCGCCGCCCCTTCTTACGCGCGCCCCGCTGCCGCCGCCGCTGGGCCTTGCGGGCGTTCTTTTCCGACGAGCTGAGCGGCTTGCGGCGGGCGGCCGTTCCGTCGCCGACCGCACCTGCGCCGTCGGCCTCGCCCAGCCCTGGCGTGGTCAGCATGCCCGGCATCCCGCCCAGGCCGGGGATGGGCGGCATCCCTGGCATCCCTGGCATCCCTGGCATCCCTGGCATCCCGGGCATTCCGGGCATCCCGGGCATCCCGGGCATCTTGGGCAGGGCCCCCTTGGCCATCATCCTCTTCAGCTTGCGGGCGCTCGCCACCTGCTTGAGGCCGGGGATCTTGCCCATGACGCCCATGTCCTGGCCCATGCTGCCCATCATCTGCTTCATGAACAGGAACTGCTGCACCACCATGTTGACCTGCTCGGCCGAGGTGCCCGAGCCGCGCGCGATGCGCTCCGCCCTGCTCGGCTCGCGGATGAGCGAGTAGGGATCGCGGCGCTCGAAGCGCGTCATCGACTGGATGATGGCCCGGATGCGCACGAGCTCGCGGTCGTCGAGGTTGACGTGCTCGGGTAGGCCTCCGGGGAACATCCCGCCGAGCGGCAGCTTGTCGACCAGCTCCTTGAGCGAGCCCATCTGCTGGATCATCTCGACCTGGTGCAGGAAGTCGTCGAGGCTGAAGTCGCCTTGGAGCAGCCGCGCCGCATCCTCCTCGGCCTTCTTGTCGTCAACGACCTTCTCGAAGTCCTGCATCAGCCCCACGACATCGCCCATGCCCAGGATCCGGCTGGCCATGCCCTCGGCGCGGAAGACCTCGAACTTGTCGAGGGTCTCGCCCACGCCGCAGAAGACGATGGGCGCCTGGGTGACCTCCTTGACGCTGAGGGCCGCGCCGCCGCGGGCATCGCCATCGAGCTTGGTGAGAACGACCCCCGTGATGCCGAGCTGCTCGTGGAAGGCCTTGGCCGTCCGCACCGCGTCCTGGCCGATCATGGCGTCGACCACCAGGTAGATGTTGTCGGGCGAGACGGCCGCCTTGATCTTCTCGAGCTCGGCCATGAGCTCGTGGTCGACGGTGAGCCGGCCGGCCGTGTCGTAGATGATGACGTCGCGGTCCTTGGCGCGGGCCTCCTTTTCCGCGAATGCGCAGATCTGGACGGGGTTGGCGTCGGGGATGTGGAAGACTGGCAGCTCGGCCTGCTCGCCCAGCACCTGGAGCTGCTCGACCGCCGCGGGCCGATAGGTGTCGGCCGCCACCAAGAGCGGCCGATGGCCCTCGTCCTCGAGATAACAGCCCAGCTTGACGCAGGTGGTGGTCTTGCCCGAGCCGTGCAGGCCGATGAACATGACCTTGCTCGGGCCCTTGTCGGCCTCGACGAAGGGCTCGCGGTCGTCCTGCATGAGCGAGACCAGCTCGTCGTGACAGATCTTGACGAACTGCTCGCTCGCCCCTGCCTCGTGCACTGCGCCGCCGCGCTTGATGCGCGTCTCCACCGTCTGCCCGACGGCCTTGTCCTTGACGCGGGCCAGGAAGGTCTTGACCACGCCGATCTCGACGTCGGCCTCGAGCAGGCTGAGGCGTACCTCGCGAAGGGCGGGCTCGATGTTCTTTTCGGTGAGCTCCGTCAAGCCAGCCAGTCGGTTACGGGCCTGGCGAAACCCCTTGGTGAGCGTGTCGAACATGGGCAGTCACTGGAAAACGGGCGATTGGCGGCTAGCCGCTAGCTAGGACGATCAGCTTGCTGGCTTCAAGCGATCTAGCAGTGAGCCGCGTCGACTGCCAGGCGGACGCGCGCGCTCAGGAGTCCAGCAGGCGGCGCAGCTCGGCCACGGCCGCGTCGCACTGCGGCATGGCTCGGGTGGCCTGGGCGAGCGCGTCCTCGGCGGCCAGGGCCTCGGCGGCCGCGTCGGTGCCAGGGCGGCCCTCGCGCAGGCTCTGCCGCGCTCGAGCCTCCAGCTGACGCGACTCCGCCAGGGCGCGGTAGGCCTCGAGGCACTGCTGCTTGGCTCGGCTCGCCAGCGGGTGCTCGGCCGGCTGCGAGGCCAGCGCTTGGATGTGCGGCTCGCGCTCGTCGGCCGCGCTAAGGCGCATGCGCTCGATGCGATCCAGCACGCGCCGCGACTGCACTTGCTCGTCGCCGCGGCTACAGCCGATCTGCCCCAGGGCCACCCACAGTACCAGCGCCTGGGTGATGCGGCGGCGGTGCCGAGCGGCCGCAGCCATCGCTCGGCTACTCGGCGGGCTTGGGCGGCGGTCCCATCTGGATGCGCTCGCCGATGTACGCGCCCACCAGCGTGAACATCACGCCGATGCAGGCCATGATGATGTACATGAACCAGGGCATGGTTCGCACGGTCTCGCCAGCCTGCAAGTAGAGCACCGTGGGGAAGGCGACCATGATCGACGCGGACACGGGCTCGACGAAGGTCTTGCCCGGCGAGACCAGGCCGACCAGTAGGCCTCCCAGGCACCAGACCGGGATGGCCAGCGACATGCCGTAGTAGCCTTCGAAGTCGAGCGCGGCAAAGGCGCGCGGCAGCGCCACGAGCACCGCCACGGTCAGCACCGCGTGCACGATCAGCGCGATGAGGGCCCACAGGATGCTGAATCCCTCCTGGCTGTAGCGCCGCTCGCGTTCCCGCTCGGGCGAGTGGATCGGCTTGAGCTCCTCGATGGAGGCTCCGCACGATGCGCAGCGGTTGGCGTCCGAGCGATTCTGCGCCCCGCAGCTGGGGCACTTGGTGTTCTGGGGTTTGTCGGCCATCAAGAGGCAAGGCTAGAGAAGCTTGCGGGCGTGGGCAAGCTCGGCGCGGTTGCCGCGGCCCGATATGGCCCTGGGTTCGTTCTACGCGGGGGCAGGGCAAGGGGCGCAAAGGGGCAGGGGCGAAGGCCGCTCGGCGTCTCGTCCGTGCTCGAAGGCAAAATCCATCTTGCCACCCGGCCGAGGCCGTCTAAGACTCCATGCGATGAATGGCCTACGAATCCTCTTGTTGGGGTTGGCAGCCGGCCTAGTGGTCGGCGTGGGCTCGTGCGCGGAGCGAGAGCCAGAGCCGGCCTATCCTGGGTACCAGCAACCGGGCTACCAAGACCCCTATGCGCAGCCGGGGTACACGCAGCCGGGGTACACGCAGCCGGGCTACACGCAGCCGGCCACCACCGCGCCGCCCGCGACGACGCAGCCTGCCGCGACGACCACCTCGTCGCAGCCGTACCCCTTCCCGATCCCCTCGGGGCTGCCGTCGAACCTACCCATCCCGAGCGGCATCATCCCGGGCTACCCGCCGCCTGCTTCGTCGTAGCCTCGGGGCGTCTGCGGGCTCGGGCCGACAACAGCTGGCAGCTCATCTCGAGCCTGCCGCTGCTGCCTACAACCGGACCCGCGGGGCCCTTTGTGCCGCAGCGCGTCCAGGCTTGCCCGCTTTGCGGTCGGGACGCGGGCTGGCCGTGGGCGCCATGGCGGACTCGAGATGCGCGCTGGCGCGGGGGGATAGGAGCTCGACGATGAGAGGTGTTGGCAAGGGCTGGGCGTGGGCGATGGGCACGCTGCTGGCGGCGAGCTCGAGCCTGCCCGCTTGCGGGCTGAACGAAAAGGAGTGCGCCACCCTGCGCAGCCAGGCCTTCGAGGTCCTCAACGAGGCCCACACCTGCAACAGCGATGCGGAATGCATCGGCAGCAAGTGGCCCGGGTGCACCAAGCCGGCCAGCACCAAGAACGCCGACCGGCTCCAACGCCTGCAGGCGGAGTTCGACAAGGGCGGCTGCAAGGAGCCTGAGCGCGACTGCCGCCTGCCGCCCGAGGTCTGTTCGAACCTCTCTAACACGACGTCGATCTCTT
>CAYTYV010000033.1:0-24985 GCA_964441055.1 uncultured Polyangiaceae bacterium
GGTCCTTGAAGACCTTGGCGGCGGCCTTGTTGTAGTTGAAGTAGCCCTTGAGGTTGACGGTGATGACCTGGTCCCACTGCTCCTCGGTCATCTTCCAGATGACGCCGTCCCAGGTGATGCCCGCGTTGCACACGAGGATGTCGAGCCGACCGAACTTGTCGACCACGTTCTGGACCATGTTCTCGGCATCGGCGTAGCTCGAGACGTCCGCCTGCACCGCCAAGCCCTGACGGCCCATCTTGTCGATCTCGCCGACCACCGCCTTGGCTTCCTTGTCATGGCGGCGATAGTTGACGGCGACGTTGACCCCCTCGCGCGCGAGGTCGAGCGCCACGGCCTGTCCGATCCCCAAGCTCCCGCCGGTAACGATGGCTACCTTTCCTTCGAGTCCCAGGTCCACGGTCTTTCCTCCTTGTGGTCGATGCTCCGCTCTAGCGGGCCGCGGGGCAGGGTGGTCGGCTCAGGCCTGGCCGCCGCCGTCGGCCGTCATCCCTTGCCTCCGAAGCCACGGCCCTTTCGATCATGGGGGCCGGGCGTGCGGCTCGAGATGGCTCGAGTGAGCGAGCGAAGCTTGTCGTGCTGGCGAGTGATGGTCAGGATGCGCGTGCGCGTCAAGCACGACCGGACCGCGGCAGGGAGATTCGGACCTCGGGCTGGGCGTCTCGGCACATCGCCGCTACATGGCCGCGCGCGGCTGTGCCAGAATGCCGAGCGGCGGTTTGTTGGCGGCCGCCCGCAGCCCGTGTCCACCTCTTCCGCTTCCGTCCCGTCGTCCGGCTCGCCGCTGGCGCGCAGCGCAGCCGTGCTCCAGGCCCATGGCCTGACCAAGGTCTATCCGATGGGCGAGGTCGAGGTCCACGCGCTCCGGGGCGTGGACGTCTCGCTGTACGAAGGGGAGTTTCTGGTGCTGCTCGGGCCCTCGGGCAGCGGCAAGTCCACGCTGCTCAACATCCTGGGCGGGCTGGACGTGCCCAGCGGCGGGCGCGTGCTGTTTCGCGATCTCGAGCTCAGCGAGGCGGGCGAGAGCGCTTTGACCGACTACCGGCGGGACCACGTGGGCTTCGTCTTCCAGTTCTACAACCTGATCCCCAGCTTGACCGCGCGGGAGAACGTGGCGCTGGTGACCGAGATCGCGCCCGAGCCGCTGAGCCCGGCCGATGCGCTCGACCTGGTGGGTCTGGGCGCGCGCATGGATCACTTTCCCGCCCAGCTCTCGGGCGGCGAGCAGCAGCGGGTGGCCATCGCCCGGGCCGTCGCCAAGCAGCCCGACGTGCTGCTGTGCGACGAGCCCACGGGCGCGCTCGACTGCGCCACCGGGGTCATGGTGCTCGAGGTCATCGAGCGGGTGAATCGACAGCTGGGCACCACCACCGCGGTCATCACCCACAACGCGCCCGTGGCGGCCATCGCCGATCGGGTGGTCGTCCTGGGCGACGGACAGGTGCAGTCCGATCGGCCGAACGAGCGGCGCGTGCGGGCTCGGGACGTGTCATGGTGAGCGCGGTCGACCGCAAGCTGCTGCGCGATCTCGGGCGGCTCAAGGGGCAGCTCGTCACCATCGCGCTGGTGGTCAGCTGCGGCATCGCCAGCTACGTGGTGATGGCCACGACCTACGGCTCGCTGCTGTACTCCAAGAGCGCCTACTACGAGCGAACCCGCTTTGCCGACGCCTTCGTGCAGCTCAAGCGCGCCCCCGAAGCGGTGGCCCGACGCGCGGCCGAGCTACCCGGGGTTGCGCGGGTCAGCGCTCGCGTGGTCCAGCCGGTCAGCGTGCCGATGGACGCACTGCCCGAGCCGGCCAACGGCACCGTCGTCTCCATCCCCGAGCAGGGAAAGCCCGCGCTCAACGACATCCACCTGCAGGGCGGCCGCTGGCCCGAGCGCGGGGACGAGATCCTGCTGCTGCAGAGCTTCGCCGACGTCCACGGGCTCGAGCCTGGCGACCGGCTGCCCGCCGTCATCAACGGCACCCGTCGCGAGCTGCGCATCGTCGGCACCGCGCTTTCGCCCGAGTACGTCTTCGTCATGGCCCCTGGCGACATCACCGTCGATGACAAGCGCAACGCCGTCATCTGGATGTTCCGCGAGGCCGTGGCCGCGGCCTTCAACATGGAGGGGGCCTTCAACGACCTGACGCTCGCGCTGCGGCCTGGGGCCAACCGGCTGGCGGTGCTGGACCAGCTCGACCGGCTGCTCGAGCCCTACGGCGGCATGGGCGCGGTGGGGCGCGACAAGCAGATGTCGAACTTCATGCTCAACGGCGAGCTGGCCCAGCTCGAGGCCATGGCCACGGTGGTGCCCGTGATCTTCCTCGCCGTGGCCGCCTTTCTGCTCCACGTGGTGCTCTCCCGGCTGGTGGGCCTGCAGCGCGTGCAGATCGCCGTCTTAAAGGCGGTGGGCTACGGCAACCGCGCCGTGGCCTTGCACTACCTCAAGCTGGTCGTTCTCATCGTGCTGGTCGGCGGGGTGATCGGCGTGGCCCTCGGCGCCTGGCTCGGCCGCGAGATGACCGAGATGTACGCGCGCTTCTTCAAGTTCCCCGGGCTCGCCTATAGGCTGGACTGGCGGGTGGTGCTCACCAGCGCGCTCATCAGCCTAGCGGCTGCGCTGGTCGGCGCGCTCGGCGCAGCGCGGCAGGTCTCCCGGCTGCCCCCGGCCGAGGCCATGCGGCCGCCCGCGCCCGCCACGTACAAGCGCACGATTCTCGAGCGGCTCGGGCTGTTCCGCATTCTCGGGCCCGCGAGCCGCATGGTCGTCCGCGAGATCGAGCGTCGCCCGCTCCGTACTCTGCTGTCGTCCTTTGGCATCGCGCTGGCCGTGGCCATCGTGGTGGTGGGGCGCTTCTGGGGCGACGCCGTCGAGTTTCTCATCGACGTGCAGTTTCACCGCGCCATGCGCGAGGACCTTTCCGTGAGCTTCAACCAGCCGCTGCCCGAGCGGGCCGTGCGAGAGATCGCCCACGTGCCTGGGGTGCTCTACGCCGAGGGCATGCGGCTCGTGCCCGTGCGCTTTCGGGTGGGCCATCGCTACCGCGACTCGGCCATCTGGGGCTTTCCGGACGAGCCCGAGCTACGGCGGGTGCTCGACCAGTACGGCGACGAGGTGCCGCTGCCCTCTGACGGCCTGCTGCTCACCGCCAAGCTGGGCGAGGTGCTGGGCGTGGGGCCGGGCGACCGCGTGAAGGTGGAGGTGCGCGAGGGCGATCGGCCCAAGCTCTGGGTGCCCGTGGCGGGCCTGGTCGACGAGTCCTTTGGGCTGCAAGGGCACATGCGCCTTAGCGCGCTCCGCAAGCTGCTCGGCGAGGAGCGCACCGTATCGATGGCGCTACTACGCATCGATCCGGCCGAGAGCGAGGCGGTCCATCGTCGGCTCAAGCTCCTGCCCCAGGTCGCCAGCGTCACGCGCCGCGACAACGTGCGCGAGCGCTTCAACGAGACGAGCGCCGACATGCTCAAGGTCTTCACCTTCGTGCTCACGCTGTTCGCGGCCATCATCGCCGTGGGCGTGGTCTACAACAACGCGCGGGTGGCCCTGTCCATGCGTAGCCGCGATCTGGCCAGCTTGCGCGTGCTGGGCTTCACGCGCGCGGAGATCTCGGCGATTCTGCTGGGCGAGCTGGGCGTGCAAGTGCTGCTGGCCGTGCCCGTCGGCATGCTGATCGGCACCTGGCTTTCCTCTGCCATGATGGCCACCGTGGACCCCGAGACCTATCGCTTTCCGGTCATCATCTCGACGCGCACCTATGCCTTTGCCGCCACCGTGGCGCTGGGCTCTGGGCTCGTGAGCGCGCTGCTCGTGCGCCGTCGGCTCGACCGGTTGGATCTCATCGGCGTGCTCAAGACGCGGGAATGATGCCATGGCGAACGGTGATTCGAAGTCTAGTCTGGACGGGACGCTGGTCTCGGGCGATGGCTCGCCCGCGTCCGGGGCGCCCGCACCCGAGGCGCCACCACCGCCGTCGCGCCGCTGGGAGCCCAAGCGCCGCCAGAACGGCTGGCGGGCCGTGGGCCGCTGGGCCAAGCGCGTGGCCATAGCCGCCTTCTTGTTGGCGGTGGTCGGCATGATCGTGCTGGCCTCGCTGCCCAAGCCCGTGCCCGTGGACGTCGTCGAGGCGCAAGAGGGCGCTTTCGAGGTCACGGTGGACGAGGACGGTCGGGCGCGGGTCAAGGACCGCTACGTGGTCTCGGCCCCGCTAGGCGGCAACCTGGCGCGCATCGAGCTAGACCCGGGAGATGCCATCGAGCAGGGCCAGGTGTTGGCCCGCATCGTGCCGCTGGCCTCGCCGCTGCTCGACGAGCGTTCGCGCCAGGGAGCCGAGGCGCGCGTAGCGGCCAGCGTGGCCGCCCGTAAGCAAGCGCGCGCCCAGATCGAGCGTGCCAAGGCCGCGCTCAGCTTTGCCGAAAAGGACGCCCAGCAGCAGCGCGAGCTGGCTGAGCGGGGCAGCACGCCCGAGCAGGCCCTCGATCGCGCCTTGCTCGAGGAGCGCAGCCGCAAGGCCGAGCTCACCAGCGCCGAGTTCGGCGCCCGCGTGGCCGACTACGAGCTGCAGATGGCCCGCGCGGCCCTGGGTCACATCCAGGGCGACGATCAGGGCGAGGACCAGCTCGAGGTGCCCAGCCCGGTCACGGGCCGGGTGCTCCGAGTCATCCAGCAGAGCGAGGGGGCAGTGCAGGCGGGCACGCCGCTTCTCGAGGTGGGCGATCCAGCGGCGCTGGAGATCGTGGTCGACGTGCTGACCAGCGATGCCGTGGACATCCAGCCGAGCGCGCCCGTGCACATCGAGCGCTGGGGCGGCGAGCCGCTCGAGGCCGTGGTGCGGCTGGTCGAGCCCTCGGCCTTTACCCGCGCCTCGTCGCTGGGCGTGGAGGAGCAACGGGTCAACGCCATCATCGATCTCCGCTCGCCGCGCCCGAAGTGGACCGCGCTGGGCGATGGCTATCGGGTAGAGGCGCGCATCGTGACCTGGCAGGCCGAGCGGGTGCTCAAGGTGCCCGCCAACGCGGCCTTCCGTCACGCCGAGGGCTGGGCGGTGTTCGTGGTCGACGACGACGTGGCCCGGCTGCGGCCCGTCGAGCTCGGCAAGCGCAGCGGCGTCGAGCTACAGATCGCCGCGGGCCTGGAAAAGGGCGAGCGGGTCGTCACCCATCCGAGCGACCGCGTGGCCGACGGCGTGAAGGTCGCGGTGCGGTAGCCGAAGCGGCATTGCCGCGCAGCGCCGCTCGGAGACCCACAGCCCGAAGCCAGCGGGTTTGATCTGCCGACGGGGGAGGACTACTTTGGGGCAGGCAAATTGTCGAAATACTACCAGCACTTGGGGTGTTTCTAGCGACGTGACGCCGAGCCGGGAAACGGCGGCGAGCAACAGGAGGACGCCATGGCGAGGATAGCCGTGCTGTACTGCAAGCGAATCAAGGACTACTCGTGCATCGCCTGCGCGAAATGCCACAAGGCCATCGCCGAAAAGGCAGGCGAGTACGCGCGTCACGACGAGATCGATCTCGTGGCCATGACCGACTGCGGCGACTGCCCCGGGCTGTGCGTGCCGCGGGTCAAGCTGCTGAGCGAAGTCACCAAGAACCTCGAGCGGCCGATCGACGTGCTGCACTTGGGCACGTGCATGAAGCTCGCCATGGAGACGGCCGAGTGCCCCATCGACTTCGACGACCTGAAACCGCTGCTCGAGGAGAAGTTCGGCGTCGAGGTGGTGCTAGGCACCCACAGCTATTGAATTGGCGCGCGGTAGACATGTGCGCGCGATTCGGGATTTTGTCTACGTGGAGGGGCTTCGCCCCTCCCCCCCCCTGCGGCGGGACCCCCTCCCCAGTTGACTCGGAGGCACCGCGATCGTCGCGGTTTCGGAATCGCCGTTCCGCCTACGGCTGACAGGGCGCTTCCGGATCCTCGTCGCCCTCGCAGCCCGAAAGCTCGGGGAAGGAGCAGGGGCCGGAGCAGAAGTCCAGCACCTCGCCGTGGCGGAAGAAGTGGTCGAGCTGCTGGCGCGCCTCGTCGAGGCGGGCGACGTGGCCGTGCGGATCGTCGCACACGTCCATGGGGACGTTGCAGCTCGGCTCCGGGGGCAGGCCGAAGTCGTACTCGACGTAGACCGCGTCGGCGGTGGGCGCGGCTACGTGGTCCAGGCCCCAGACGCTGCGCAAGCCGTTATCGAGGTGCTGGGCGTTCATGGCGCGGGCCATCACGTGGGCGCCCAGGGTGGTGACCTGGTGGTCGCCAATGGCGGAGCGGATCAGCACCTGCTTGGTGGGCGTGCCGGGCAGCGGATCGCCCGTCACGTGCTGGGTGTAGCCGCTCGGCTCGACGCGGTCCCACAGCATCTGCGCCAGCGATAGCAGGATCTGCTGGTCGGCGCCTTTCGGCGCGCTCATGGCCAGGAACAGGAAGAAGGGGCGGAAGTCCACGCTGCGGTTGAGCAGCAGGTTGTACGACTGCCCTGGCACCCCCAGCATGCCGCGCTCGACGTCGGTGCTGAGCGCCAGATAGACCCCGCCCGCGATGCCGCCCTGGCTGATGCCCTGGTAGTAGCGGTGCTCGCCGTCGAGCAGCGGGCCATAGGTGGGATCGCTCGCCATGCCGCGGCTCATCATGCGCATGGCGAGCAGGTAGTTGAGCTGGCCCTGGTGCATGCGGTCGTACATGCGGGCGAGCAGGTGGTAGCGGCCCGTGGAGACGCTGTCCAAGATGTGGGTGTCGTCGCCGTCGCCGCACATGCCCTCCAGATCCACGGCGAACATGGCGTAGTTGTGCTCGTTCATCCACGAGGCGAAGTGCGAGGCCTCGACCTGGGTGCGGCTGCCCAATAGACCGTGGCCGTGCTGCAGGAGCCTGGCGGGCTCGGTGAGCGCGCTGTGGGGAATGATGAGCTCGAAGGGGACCTCGTAGGTGGGCTCGTCCGGGTTGGGCTCGGGCAAGCCGTCGTCGCCGAACAGCAGCGCAGCGCCCGGGGTTGGCTCGTCCAGGTAAAGGGGCACCGTCATGACGCCCTCGATGCGATAGGCGATGTGCTCGGGCCGGAAGCTCTCGTCCACGACGTCGATGCGGTAGGGCGGGCCGTCCTCGCCTGAGAGCTCCAGGGCCTCGTCGCGCATGTGAAGGAGCCAGCCCGTGTTGTTGTCCAGGCTGGCCGTGTGAAAGTCCCAGGCGAGCTGCAGGTCGGCTCGGCCCACGCCAGCGTCGGAAAGGCGCGCGAAGATGTCGGCGTAAAGCTCGCGTCGGTCGTCGACCGACCAGTCGGCGCCCGCGGCCGTGCCGTCCCGCAGCGCGCGGAACGAGGGCGAAGGCGCGATGGCCCCGTCCGCGCTCTGGACTCCGCGCAGCGCGGCGATGTAGCGCGTGGCGTCGTTCAGCCGCTCGACGGGTCGCAGCAGCAGCGCGCGCATCTCGTCGGCGGCGTTGGCCATGTCGAGCTCGGCAAAGTGCGGCACCCGCTCGCCCGTCTCGGCGTCGAGCAGCACGGTCGGGCAGTCGTCCTCGAGCGAGCGGTCGATGTCGTCGGGGTGGGGCAGCCCTTCGAGCGTGGCCCCGGGCAGATAGGCCAGCACGGCCACGCCCGCGGAAAAGCCGTCGCTCTGGCTCCACGGGCTCGGGTCGACCGGCTCGCCGCCCTGCTTTTGGGGGATGGTCTGGGCGTAGAGCGAGACCCGTCGGCCCGTGGGCGTGCTCTCGTCGGGCTCGGTGTAGACGTTGTTGGGGAAGGGGTAGGCGCAGATCTCGGGCACCAGCGAGTCGCAGTCCAGATGGGGCCAGAGCCCGGCTTGGCCATGGCCGCCCGGGCCCGCGGTGGGCAAGGCCTCGCTCGCGGCGTCGTCGCTACACGAGGCGCAGAGCAACCCGACGAACAGCAACAGCGCCGCGGTGATCGGCGCGGAACGGTCTAGGAGCATGACCGAGACCATAGCGCCGCAAGGGGTGCGGGTGTAGGGCGGGGGCTTGTCCCCTGCCGTCATCGAAGCGGGCGGCTACTCGGGCGGCGGGATCACGCCGCGGAGCTGCAGCCCGGTCATGTCGCTGTAGGTGTAGGGGGAGACGCCGATGGGCACGGTGGTGACGTCGCCCGTGTCGGGGTGCACCTTGTGCGCGGCGTTGCCGCCCTGCGAGACGGTCCACACGTAGCCCTCGAAGTCGATGGCCACGCCCACCATCTCGGACACGCCCACGGGCCAGCGGCTGACGATCTCGACGGCCTCGAGATCGACCTGGATGAGGTCGCCGTTGGTGCTCGCCGCCCAGGCCGAGCCCGCGCTGAGCTCGGTGCCCACGGCCACGCCGCGGTTGAAGTCGGCGGCCCCGGTGACCACCCAGACGTTTTCCTCGGTGTCCGGGTCGAAGCGCGAGATGCAGCCGCCACCGCCCATGATGTTCATGCCCGCGGTCCAGACGCGACCATCGGAGTCGATGGAGATGCCGTAGCCGCAGTGCACGCCAAAGGTCTGATGGTCGGAGAGGTTATCGAGGCTGATGCGCTCGATCTGACACAGCCCGATGGTGCAGCTCATGTCCACCGTCCAGAAGTGGCCGCGGCCGTCGATGGCGCCGCCGTAGTGCGAGAGCGCCGTGGCCTGCTGGTCGAGGATCGCGCCCGTGTCGCCGTCGAGCTTGTAGATGGTTTTGTTGAGGATGGCGCCGATGTAGACGTGCCCTCCCAGACCGGTCTCGCGGTTTTCCTCGCCGTCCCAGGCCGTGGCGCGAGCGCCGACGGCGCCGCCGCTGCCGAGCGGGGTGTTCCACAGCATGCACTCGTCCTGCTCCCACGGAAGGACGTCGCTCGGGCCCGTGGAGGTGTCGATGAAGCCGCTGTTGTTGCGGTCCACGCAATCCTCGACCGCCGCGGCGAACTTGGTGACGGACGACGGCCCTGAGCTGGGATCGCGGTTGGTGACCACCATGTCTCCGTAGAGGTTGACCGAGGTGCGCGAGGGATCCCCGCCTGACCCTTGGGGGCTGGTGATGTACCGCGCCACCTCCTCGCCGTTGGTGGTGCATACCTTGGACAGGGTCCCCTCGCCCGTGTTGGCGATCCAGATAAAGGACTGCTCGGCGCCCGGACACTGCCCGGGCCAGTCGGCGTCCGGGTTGGCGTCGATCTCGATCTGGCCGTCGCCGCCCCCTGCGTCGAAGCCACCGCCGCCGTCGTCGCCCGGAGGCTCCTGATGCGCGGCGTCGCTGCGCTCGCCAGCGGCTTGGCAATAGACCAGTGCGCCGATCAGCGGCAGCGGAGCGGCGGCGATGAGCATCCTCGTATTCATGGCGTGCCTCGAAGCCCTGGGTGCGTGGGCTCCCGTCCATGGTGGGCTGCCGCTCGGGCTCTGTCAAAGCGCAAGCGCGGATGATGGTCCGCATCGTTCCTAGCGCCCGACGGCTCAATCCTGCAGTACCGTCTCCGCGCTTGCTGCCGCGCCCTGCTTGGTGGATAAGCGCCCTTCGGGACAAGGCCAGCCGAGCGGCCGGCCCATCCGTCTTTGCGGGACGAGCGGCATGTCGAGCAACCTGGCCTTTGCCTTTGCCCTTTCGGCCCTGGCCGGGCTTTCCACGGCCATCGGCAGCGCGCTGGCGCTGTTCTTCCGCCGCACCAATCGGCGCTTTCTGGCCGTGGCCTTGGGCGTGTCCGCGGGGGTGATGATCTACGTCTCCTTCGTGGAGATCCTGCCCGAGGCGATCGAGAGCCTCAGCGAGAGCTACGGCGAGCGCTGGGGGAGCTGGGCGGGTGCGGGCGCGTTCTTTGGCGGGCTCTTGGTCGCGGCGGTCATCGACCGGCTCATCCCGGCTGAACACAACCCCCACGAGCCGCGGCCCATCGAGCAGATGAGCGCCGAGCACAGTCGCCGCAAGATGATGCGCATGGGCTTGTTCTCGGCCCTGGCCATCGCCATCCACAACTTCCCCGAAGGGCTGGCCGCCTTCAGCGCCGCGCTAACCAACCCGACCGTGGGCGTGTCGGTGGCCGTGGCCGTGGCCATCCACAACATCCCCGAGGGCATCTCGGTCTCGGTGCCCATCTACCAGGCCACGGGTAGTCGCAAGAAGGCGTTCTGGCTCTCGGCGCTTTCGGGCCTGGCCGAGCCGGTCGGCGCCCTGGTCGGCTACGGGCTCATCAGCGTGGTGTTCTCCGAGGCCGTCCTCGGCGTGGCGCTCGGCTCGGTCGCGGGCATCATGGTGTTCATCTCCATCGACGAGCTGTTCCCGGCCGCGCGCGAGTACGGCGAGGGCCACTTGGCGATCTACGGCGTCATCGGAGGAATGGCGGTTATGGCGCTGAGCTTGCTGCTACTGGGGTGAGGCGGGGAAGTGGGAGAGAAGCGAGGCGAGCGGTCACCTGCTGGTCGAGCGGGAACGGGCGCGTTGTGCGCAAACTTCACAGGCTGCGGGCGCAGCGGAAGCCGATACCAAGACCGCTAGACGTCGGACCGCTATCCAAATGTGCCGTGAAGACGCCAGCGCCTCCACCATAACCCCAGTTCCCGCCGCGGAGGGCCACAGCCGGAAGTCCCTCGACCCAGTCCGCGCCGTATGCCCGCCCATCGACGTTGCGGGTGGTGTCGCCTCCGTAGCTATCATCGGGCCACGGGATTGCGTTCTGGCCATCGTCCGTCTGCCAGTCCCGGCCCGCCACGAACCAGTCGGCCGTCCACTCCCACAGATTGCCGACCATGTTGAAGGCGCCGTGTTTCGAGTAGCAGTCCGGCCAATTTTCGGCGGCTGTGGGGCTCGACGTCGAGATGTTGCACGAGGCGGAGCCATCCGGCGTTCCCGCTGCCGCCGCCTGCCACTCGGCGTTGGTGATGAGATGCTTGCCCGAGTTGGCACAAGCCTGCGCGGCCTGAAACCAAGTCATGCTCCGCGACGGGATCTCGTCGGGCACCGAGCAGGCGTAGAGCCGCACGGTCCAGTTGCCGTTGTCTGGGAAGGTCGGTGGGTAGTTGTCGCCGCCGTTGGTGCCGAAGCACGTGTCGTCCTCCTCACAGCTCCCGTTGCAGGCGCCACCATTGTAGAAGGTCTCGTCCACGACGATGGCCTCGTACTTGTCCACGCAGAAATCCCCGACCTGCGCCATGTCGTCCGGGCAGGACCCGATGGTCCGCCCCTTCACGGTGAGCGTGTCTGCGATGGCGAGGTTGCCGCCCACCGTGAGGTTGCCGTTCACGGTGAGGTTGCCGCCCACGGCTACATCTCCGTCGGTGCCCACCTGCCCGGCGTCGTCCGCCCATTGGCTTGTGCCGGGTGGCCCCGCCTCACCAGGCAGCCCTTGCTCTCCGGGGGGGCCCGCATCGCCCATTGGCCCCGGCCCGAGCGGCTCGGAGTCGAGCGTGCATGCCGACAAGGCCATCGCAAAAACCAGTGCGCTGCGTTTTGTGAGCATCGCCATCTCCTCCTGGGCTAGGCCGCCGCCTGCTGGGGGCGGCCGCGCCAGGATACCGCGTGGGGCGGGGGCTTGTCCCCCGCCGCTCGGCTCAGTGCAGCTTCGAAAACCGCGGGGGTCCGCCTCCGCCCTACGAATGACCGCCCTCGCCCTCGCCCTCGCCCCCGCACACGGATTTCGGTTCAGACTCGAGCTGTGGGGTGCTACCTCTTCGTCGTTCGTGTAGGGCTCTGTCCAGCCCTGAGGGCGTGCCCTGCGGGTCGGGCGTAGACCACGGGAGGAACCGTGCTGCGAGGACTAACGGTCAGCAACTTCCGCGCCATCGGGCCGAAGGCGGCACACGTGGATCTGGCGCCGCTGACCGTTCTGGTCGGCGAAAGCGGTGCGGGCAAGTCGAGCTTCCTCGAGGCCTTGGTGCTGACGGCTCAGAGCGCCCTCGAGGCGCCGCGGCACCTCGATCTCGTGCTCGATGGCTCTTGCCTGTCGATCGGCGCGGTCTCGGCCGACGAGGAGTCCCGCTATGCGGACCTGCATTTTCGCCGCGACCCCGCCGTGCCCATGAGCGTGCGGCTGGTGGTCGACGTGGCGGATCGACCCGCCTGGCCAGGCCTACAGATCCCTGGGAACCTCGCTCCCAGCCCGGCCCATCATTGGCCGCCTGCCCAGATTGCCTACGAGTGGGTACGAACCGAGGTGAGCCAGCGAGCCGCGTGGCGCCATCGCTTCGAGGCGGACGGTCAGTTGCTGTGGGAGCACGACGCCGCAGCTACTGGCCAGGGGATCGTGCGCTGCCAGGACTCGGCCGGGAAGCCCCGCGAGCTCGCCTCGGTCCCGCCGCTGCCCCGCGTGCTCGGCCGTGATCTGTTCGTGCGTCCGACGTTCGACGATGCCGATCGCTCCCTCGCCAGGCCTGTGGCTCGCGCGCTCGAAGCCCTAGAGCTCATCGTGCCGTTTCTCCAGGAGCGACTGCGTCGAGTGGGCTTCCTCTCGGCTCTTCGCGGCACCGAGCTCATGAACGAGGAAGTCGGCGGCCAGGCGCGCTTCGTGGGAGCCCACGGGCAGGATACCCTTCGCCTTCTGGCGAGCCTTTCGGGGCAGATGCACGCGGCGCGCTCCCTCTTCGACCAATGGCTCGAGCGGTTCGGGCTCTCTCAGATGAAGGCTGGCCCCACGGGCGACCGGCGGCTGAATGCCGCATTCATGGACCGCATCGCGGGCACCAGGCTGGACCTTCGGAACGCCGCGGGCGGCGCGCGCCAAGCGCTGATCCTCGCCGCCCAACTACTGGTCACCGAACCGGGGTCGATCCTCGCCATCGAGGAGCCCGAGATCAACCTTCACCCCGCTTACGAGAAGCTCCTCGCCGAGCTCTTGGCGGACGCAGTCAAGCTCGGCCAGCAAGTGATCCTGAGCACCCACAGCGAGATCTTGGTCGCCGCCCTGGCCCAGGCCGTGCGCCGCGACCTGCTGTCAGCGGACAAGCTGGCCATCTGGCACGTCGAGCGTACCGAGGCGGGCCTCGAGCCCACCCGCATCGACGTCTCGGACCGGGGCAACCTGAAGGACTGGGTGCAAAGCTTCGCCAAGGTCGAGCAAGAACTCTTCGACGAGTGGGTCGATGGTTGCGATCAAGAAGGGTGACGGCCTCGTAGTCGACACGCACCTGCTCGTCGCCGCAGCGAAACAGTGCAGGGACGGCGTTGACGGCGAGGAGCGACGGCTCTTCGACTGCGTTGTGTCGATCTGTGCGCGAGTGATCTGGACGCGGGCCCTCAGCAAGGAGGCGTTGCCCCATCTTCGGCGCTACGGGTTTCGAGTTCCCCAACAATCTGCTCTGCTGAAGGAGTTGGACGAGCGCGGCAAGCTGCGTCGACGCAAGCGGTCAACACTGCGCCAGTTGACCAACGCGCAGCGGGCGGCCTTTGCTGCCCGAGGTCACGACGATGTGTCCGACGACATCCCGCTCTACGAGGCCGCGGCATCGACGGCCCGCAAGCTCGTCATCACAGCAGACGACAACATCCTGCGGCGCCGCGAAGATTTGCGCGAGGCGACGGGCGTTTGGGCCGCCCATGTGGACGAAGTTCTCGGCCATGACTCCAGCCCTGACCGCCCGCGCCGTTGAAATCCCTCACTCGGCCGCGCCGTCCGCGCCCTCTTCGCCCGCCTGGGAGGCTTGCTGGTACTTTTCCACGGCTTGCTCGATGAGGTCGCCGAGGGCCTGGCACTGCTCGGGCTCGAGGATGGGTAGCAGCGTGGCGGCGGCTTCTTGCAGAAGCTCGACGGCCATGGCCACGGCGGGGACTTCGGCAATGTCGTGGTCGCGGACGGCGAAGTCGTCGTCGGCAAAGGCGGTGATGGCGTTCTTGAGGCGCGGGCGCCATGGTGCCAGGCGTTGCTCGTTGGCGCGGCGCAGGGCCTGGGCGCGCAGCAGGACCGCGAACATCTGACCGAGCGACAGGTCCAGCACATCGTCTACCGAGCGGGTGCTAGCTCCGCTGCGGTCCTCGGTCTTGCTCCGCTCTTCGGCGTCTAGCAGCTGTCGGGCGAGGGCCTTGCGCTGCGTCGGCCGCAGGATGCGGTGTAGCTCGTCGATGGCGTCGAGCACGACGCCGCGCATCTGCTCGCCCGTGCGTACGACCCAGGAGCCCGCGTCCTCCAGGGCTCGGACGTCGCCGTCGCAGCGCCGCGCGGTGCGGGCCAGAGCGAGCGCGAGCTCGGTGGCGGCGTCCTCCATGGGCCACAGCCGCTGCCGCAGTTGCTCGCGCAGGGCGAGGATCTGCTGGCGCTGAGACGGGTCGAGCTCGAGCGCCTCCAGCGTGGCGGGCAGCCGATGGCGGTCCTTTTTCTCGGCCACGACAGGGGAGGGCGCCTCGGGCGGCGGCGTGCCTGCGCTGCAGCCGCTGGCTGCTACCAGGGCCAACACCAGCGCGGTCCAGCGGAGGGTGCGGCACCAGAGCTCGCTCATACGCTGTGGCATAGCATCCGGTCGAGCGAGGGCCAGCCGAGCGCACGCCATCGACGTTGCCTGCGCCAGCCGGGGACGTTACGAGGGTCCCGTGAGCGGGCGACGCAGGACGTGGACAGCGCTGGTGGCGGTCTTGTTGGTCGCCGCGGGCTTTGCCGTGGGAGCGGTGGGCTCGGCCTGGCAGACCCGCCAGCTGCGCGCCCAGCCGTGGCGCAAGATGAAGGTGGAGCACGAGGGCCTGGCGGGCACCACCACCCGCACCCGCGTCGTGTTCAGCAACCCGAAGCTGCCGATCCAAGCGGTCGAGGTGACCCGCAGCCCCGATGGCAAGCCCGAGCTGGCGCGCGTGGCGCTGCGTCAGGGCGAGGAGCTCACCGTGCGCTACGTCGAAAAGGCCCGTCCCTCGAGCCTCGAGGGACCGGATGGCTCGCGCGCGCTGCTGGGCTACCGCGCGGCAAAGGCTCGAGTGGCCTTCCTGGGGCCCGCTGGGCGAAAGCAGGGCGACAAGGTGCTGACCGTACCCGCGGGGCTGCGCTCGTCCCTGCGCCTGGCCCAGGCCGCCCCGCCCGAGGGACCGACGCTCGCCGCGCTGTGGCGCGGTCTGTGGGGGTCGCTGATCGGCCAGGCCTGGGCCCAGGAGCAAGGCGAAGAGCAGGTCAGCGTTCGGCGCGAGATCGCGGTCTCGCTCGACCTTCAGGTGCCCGGTGGCAAGGCCGCCGACCGCGGCAAGGCCGAGGTGGTGGCGAGCTGTCCGCCGCTAAGCTGTTTGCCCGCCACGGCCGAGGTCCCGATGCCTGGGCGCAGCACCGTGCGGGTGGGCGTGACCGGGACCGTGCCCGCGGGCAAGCTCAGCAAGCCGCCGAGCGACAAGGCGCTGAAGCCCTTCAAGCGGGAGGCCACCGACGAGCGCAGCACGGCCACGGAGGTGCTCGTCGACGTGGCGGGCGTCGTGGCTGCGGTGGGCGTCACGGCCTTGGCCTGCCGATCGCTCGAGCTCACCGGTCCGCTGTGCGTCAAGGGCCTGGGCAAGGGCGCGAGCTCGGCGGGCGGAGCCGTTCACAGCGTCCGATCGCACGAGGTCGACACGACAAGTCGCGCGATCGCCGAGCGCGCTAGGCAGCTCTACGCTGAGGACCAGGCCCGGGCGGTGCTCGATAGGCCCACGCGCGTTCGGCTGTGCCTGAGCCGCAAGGGATTCGCGCGGGCCTGCACCGATCTCGACGCTCGTCCCTTTGCGCCCGAGCCCATGGCCCCGATCCCGCGACGGCTGGAGCTTCGTCGCGGCATCGGCGGTACGCTCGAGGGCAGCTTCGTCATGACCCAATCGGACGGCGCGGACTGCAAGTTCTCGCCCTCGCCCAAGACCCGCGGCACGCTTCGGCTGAGCTTTGATAGCCGAAGCAACAAGGCCACGGCCACGCTCAAGGCGGACGAGCGCGGCACGAGGCCCGATCTGCGCTGTAGCTTGGGCACCGCCAACATGAGCTGGTCGCAGCGCTACGTCATCACCGCCAGCCAGTCCTTTTCGGCCGAGCAGCTGGCATCGGCAGACAAGCTGCCCCTGCGCTTGACGGGCACGATGAGCGGCACGGGCAGCTACGGCTTTTCCAACTGCCGAACCCGCAGCGGTGCGAGCGCGAGCTGCCCGGGCGGCAAGAGCGACAGCTACAGCTACCGGGTGGAGGTGCTGGGCGAGATCGATCTAGCCAGCGAGACCGGTACGGGTCGCATCGTGGTCCACGACCCGCCGCTTGCCACCCGAGGAAGCTGGCGCATTCCCGCAGGAGAGTCGCCATGAGCGGGCAGCCAGCCAGGCCGCCGTCGCCATCCCGAGGCGGGCCGCGTGTTCCGCCGCCGCCAGCCGGGACCGCAGGACCGCGCCAAAAAGCCACTGATCTACGCTGGCTCGGCTGGTCGGGCGCCTTTGCCGTGGGCATCGCGCTCGGCATCGGCGCCTACCACTACCTGCCCGAGGTCGACGCCTACGTCGACTACTGGCTGGCCCTCGCCCTCGGTTGAGATCGCGGCGTCAACGCGGGCACTATGGAACTGTACATCGCCAGCCTCGTTCCGCTCGCGCTCGGACCGCTGCTGGTTCGGCTGCTGCAGTCCGCCCGCTGGGCCGCGCGGCTGCTCGATGCCTTCGTGATCGTCAGCGTAGGCGGGCTCATCTTCGTCCACATCCTGCCGCACGCCATCGCGCACGGGGGCTTGGTGGCCCTGGTCGCTGCCGTGGCGGGGCTCGGGCTGCCGCTGGGCTCGGCCAAGCTGCTCCACGGCCGCAAGGACTTTGCTCGCCGCGCCACTTTGGCCGTGGCGCTCGTGGCCCTGGCCATGCACGCCACCATCGACGGCGTGGCCCTGGCAGCGCACGGCGCCGAGCACCACCCCGAGGCCTACGCGCTGGCCCTGGCGGTCGTGCTCCACCGCCTGCCCGTGGGCCTCGGCATCTGGTGGCTGGTCAGGCCGCGGCTGGGCCTGCCGCTCGCCGCGCTCATCGTGGCCTGTATCGCCGTGGCCACCACGGCGGGCTACCTATGGGCGCCCGAGCTTTCCGGATGGCTGACCGGCACGGCGGGAAGCGCCTTCCAGGCCCTGGTCGCAGGCTCGCTCGTGCACGTGGTGCTGGGCCATCGCCACACCACGGCCCAAGCCGAGCCTGCCAGCCGCTGGCGGCCCGCCTCTGCCGTCGGGGCGCTCCTGGCGGTGGGCCTGCTCGTGTGGATGAGTCACGGTCACGACCACGGGCTGCTCGAGCTCGACGCGCGGCCCACTGGACAGACCTTCCTTTCCTTGGCGCTGGCGACCGCCCCGCCGCTGCTTTTGGTCGTCTCGCTCGCGGGGCTGGTCCGCGCCTATGGCTACGCGCGCCTGGCCGGCCTGCTCGGGCGCGCCTCAACGGCCTCGCAGACGCTCGTGGGCACCGCGCTGGGCCTGCCGTTGAGCGCCTGCTCGTGCGGCATCGCCGCGATCCATCGCGAGCTAGACCGCCGCGGCGTTCCCCCTGCGGCGGCCATCGCACTGCTCGTGGCAGCGCCCGAGATCGGCGTTGGCTCGGTGTGGCTCTCGCTGCGCTTGCTGGGCCTACCGCTCGGTTTGGCTCGCGTGGCCGTGGCCACCGCTTTGGCGCTGCTCCTCGGCGCCTGGCTGGGCCAGCAGGCTCGCCGAGAGCCCATAGCCGAGGCCCACCCGTCGCCGCGAGATCCGGGCGTCACGCCTTCCGCCCGCATGGGCACGGCCCTTGTCCGAGGCTTCTCCGAGGCGGTCGACGACGCCCTGCCGTGGGCCCTTCTGGGGCTGGGCGTGGCTGCGCTGCTCGAGCCCCTGCTGCAGCCCGCCGATCTCGCGCGGCTTCCTGGCGGGGTCGACCTGGTCCTGCTGGCGCTGCTAGGTGCTGCCATGTACGTCTGCGCCTTCGGCTCGACGCCGATTGCCGCCGTGCTGGTGTTCAAGGGCCTTTCGCCTGGAGCTGCGCTGGCCTTTCTGATCGCGGGCTCGGCCACCAACCTCGCCTCGCTGCGCTCGCTCAGCGAGGGCTACGGACGCCCCCTTGCGTGGCGCTTTGCCATCGCCATGGTGGTGCTGGCCGTGGCCGCGGGCGCGGTCGTGGACCTGCTCGTCGATCCGCGCTCGCTGCCGACCGACCTCGGGAGCATCGGGCAGGGCGCGTGGGAGGCCGCGTGCCTGGCCCTCGTGGGATCGCTCGGACTGCTGTCGCTGTTTCGGCAGGGAGCCGAGGGCTTCGTCGCCCAGATCGTCGGGCGCCACGGCCATCGCGTGCGCGATCACTGCCCCGAGTGCGCCCACGAGCACGCTGGGCAGCACCATGAGCACACCCATTGAGCCTCGAGGCACCTTGCCCAACAAAGGCCCTCTCCAGCGCGCAACACTTGAACGGCCGCCGGAAATTGGCAAGCATAGACCTGGCTCGGTGAGCCGACTTGCCGCGCCCGATCACCGCTTCGCGCATGCGCACGTCTCGATGCGTGCTCGAGCGAGAGGGAATGCCTTGAGCAAAGCTGCACACCCTGGCGATCCATTCGAAGTCGATCCCGCGTTGCAGATGTCGCCCGACGCCGAGGAAATCCTGCGCGCCATCCGCCGCATCGTGCAGTCGACCGCCCTGCATTCCAAGAAGCTCTACCGCCAGTCGGGCCTGACCGTGCCGCAGCTTCTGTGCCTGCGGGCCATCGGCGCGGCCTCGACGCTCGACATTACGCCTGCGGAGATCGCCCGTCAGGTCCAGCTCAGCCCGGCCACGGTCACGGGTATCCTCGACCGCCTCGAGCGCTACGGGCTCATCACCCGCGAGCGCTTGGCGCACGACCGCCGCAAGGTGGGGCTGCGCACCACCGAGAGCGGCCGCGCGCGGCTGGCAGCCTTGCCCAGCCCGCTCCAGGAGCGCTTCCTTCTGCGCCTGAACCGCCTCGAGGCGGACGAGCGCACGCGCCTGATGCACGCCCTGCAGCGCGTGGTCGAGATGATGGAGGCCACCGCCATCGACGCATCGCCCATCCTGACCACGGGCGATGTGCAGAAGCCCACGCCCGAGATTTGAGCTGTCAGCTCCTGGCTGTCCGCCGTCGGCTCTGGGCCAGTGGGCGAGGGCGATGGTCGCTCGCGAGGTCGACCTGAACGCCCGTGCGGCAGCTGACGGCTGACCTCTGGTGGCTGACCGCTGCTTTGCCCTTGTCCTCGCCGCTCTATCTTTGCGGAATCGAGGGATGGAAATCGTCTGTTGACAAAAGGTTCGAGGTCAAATAATATGTGTAAAGACAATCGAGCTTTCGCTTTAACTTCTTAATATTACTACTGTTTCGTCCTGAGGCCGAGCGGGCTTCTGCGCCTCGCTCCATACACTGACCCCAAAGGTACGACATGACCACAGCCAAACGGGCCCAGGCAACCTCGCCCGTGCACCCCCAGCCCGATCCGCAGCTCAAGGCGACTCCGCTAGAGCACCGCGAGCTTCGCAGCGGGCAGTGGTGGAGGGAGATCCCCGCCTGGCAGGGCGTGGAAGCCGAGACTTTCAACGACCACCTCTGGCAGCTCAAGAACAGCGCCGCGAGCCCGACTGCCCTGGCCGACCTGCTCCAGGATCGGGTGGAGCCCGACTTCGTGGCGAACGTGGCCGATGGGCTGGAGCGGGCCACCATGGCCATGCGAGTCACGCCCTACATCCTGTCGCTCATCGACTGGGACCAGCCCGAGGCCGATCCGCTGCGCCGCCAGTTCATCCCGCTGGGCTCGGAGCACGAGCCCGACCACCCGATGTGCACCCTGGACGCCCTGGCCGAGCAAAAGGACGCGGTCGCTCCCGGGCTGACCCACCGCTACCCCGACAAGGTGCTGCTGCTGGCCCTGGACGTGTGCCCGGTCTACTGCTGCTGCTGCACGCGCTCGTACTCGGTGGGCTCCGACACGGCCGCGGGCGACAAGTGCTCCTTCGGCACCGATCGGAGCCGCTGGGACAAAGCCTTCCACTACCTGCGCTCCCATCCCGAGGTCGAGGACGTGGTGGTGAGCGGCGGCGATACCTGCCTACTGCGCGCCCAGCTCGTGCGCCACATCGGCGAGACGCTGCTCTCGATGCCCCACATTCGGCGCATTCGCTTCGCCACCAAGGGCCTTGCGGTCATGCCGCAGAAGCTCATCTCCGACCCCGAGTGGACCGAGGCACTCTGCGATGTGGCCCGGCAGGGACGCCGACAGGGCGTGCAGGTCTGTCTGCACACCCATTTCAACCACCCGAGCGAGATCACCGAGACCACCCGCACGGCTGCCGACCTCTTGTTCCAGCAGGGCGTCCCGGTGCGCAACCAGTCCGTGCTGCTGCGCGGGGTCAACGACGACGTCCGTACCATGACCACGCTGGTCCGACGGCTCGGCTGGATCAACGTCGAGCCCTACTACGTCTACCTGCACGACGTGGTGCCAGGCGACGAGACCCTGCGCACCAGCCTGGCCGACGCCCTCGAGCTCGAAAAGCAGGTCCGCGGGCGGACGGCCGGCTTCATGACGCCTACCTTTGTCTGCGACGCCCTGGGCGGCGGCGGCAAGCGCGAGCTCCACAGCTACGAGCACTACGACGAGCAGCGCGGCGTGGCGGTCTACCGCAGCCCTGTGGTGGATCCCGCCCGGCCCTTCTTCCACTTCGATCCGCTGCGAACGCTGCCCGCCAACCTGCGCCAGGCCTGGCAGCACGAGCGGACCCGGGAGCAGATGGTCGACCAGGCCGTGCGCCGCGCAGGCCTGTAGGAACGCGCCGATGGCTGCCGACGAGGAGCCCATCGAGCACCTGGCTCCGAACGATCCCAGGCCGCGCTACCGCGAGCTCGAGCTCCGGCTGAGCGACGGCGCGCTGGTTGCCGCGCGCGACGATGCCTACTCCGACCGCGTCCGCTGCGACCATCCGCCGCCCTGCTCAGCCACGGCCCTGGCGACAGGCCTCGAGCAAGCGGCCCGCGAGCGCGGACGGGGCCGCATCGTGCTGCTCGCGCCCGTGGCCATGCGCGCCGAGCTCGTTCGGGCGGGCATGGCCCTGGAGGCCACCATGCCCGGCTTCTACGCGGGCGAGCAGGACTGCGACGTCTTTGGCAAGGCCATCGATCCGAGCCGCGCGCGCCTGGCCCTGCCCGCCGAGGTCGCCGAGGTCGATGCGCTGATCGCCGAGCGGGCCGAGCAAACGGCCAAGCCGCGGCCCGCACCCGAGAGCGAGCGCGCCACGGTCGAGGACGCCGCAGCCATCGCCGAGCTGGTAACGGCCACCTTTGCCCACTACCCCACGCCCACGGGGGTTCCGGCCTACGTGGCCGAGCTCATCGACGAGGGTACCCCCTTCCGCATCGTGCGGCGCGACGGCTGCGTAGTGGCCTGCGCCAGTGCCGACCTGGTCCGCTCGGCCCGCACCGCCGAGCTAACCGACTGCGCTACGCGCCCGTCCGAGCGCGGCCGCGGGCTGATGCAGGGGATCCTCTCGGGGCTGATGGCTGACCTGCGGCAGATGGGCTATCCGACGGCGTTCACGCTGGCCCGCGCCGCGGTGGCTGGCGTCAACCTGGCCTTCTGGCGACTGGGCTTTGTCTGGCGCGGACAGATGGCCGCCTCCTGCCGCATCGGCGGCGGCATCGAGGACATGAACGTCTGGAGCCGCCGCCTGTAGCCTGTCCCCTTTTTCTAGCCCGAGCGCTGGCGCACCGATCCAGCGCCGTCGAGCTCCAGCACCGCGTCGGCGCTCTCGACGATGGCGCCGCTTCGGTCGACCACGAACACGGTGGTCCCGGCCAAACTCCCGGCCAGCTCGCCGAAGATCGCCTCACGGTTTGCCGGATCCAGCGCCGAGGCCGGCTCGTCCATGATCAGCACGTCGGGCTCGCGCAGAAGCGCCCGGGCGATGCTCAGCCGCTGGCGCTGTCCCTCCGATAAGGCCACGCCCCGTTCGCCCACCTCGGTGCGGTAGCCATCGGGCAGGGCGGCGACGAAGTCATGGATGCCCGCGCGGCGCGCAGCCCGCTCTAGCTCGGCCGCGCTCGCCTCGGCATGGCCGTAGCGCAGGTTGTCGGCCACTGTGCCCGCGACCAGCAGGTTCTGCTGAGGCACGTAGCCGAAGCGCGACCGTAGCGAGCGCGTCTGCAGCGTCGAGGCTGGCCGTCCGCCGTAGCGGATCTCCCCGCTCCCGGGGCGGTAGAAGCGGAGCAGCAGGCTCACGAGCGTGGTCTTGCCCGCGCCGCTCGGCCCCACGATGGCCACCTTCTGCCCCGCCCGAACGGTGAAGCTCACGTCGCGGAGCACAGGCTCGCGGCCCGGGTAGGCGAAGTCGACGCGCTCGAAGGCGATGTCCCCCACTGGAGCCTCGAGCGGCTCGCCCAGCCCCGCGCGGTCCTCGGGGGTCAGCTCGAACAAGGCCGCGATGCGCTCCAGCGAGGCGCGCGAGTGCTGGAGCTCGATGTTGGCATTGGCCAGGTACTGGGCAGGCCCATAGACGTAGCCGAGGTACATCTGAAAGGCGAGCAGCGAGCCCACGGTCCAGTCGCCGCGGATGACCCAGTAGGCGCCCACGCCGAGCGCCACGTAGCGGGCCAGCGCGGGCAAGCCCTGGATGGCGAGCTGGTGGACGCCGTGGACCGTCTGCTGCTCCAGGCCGATGCCGAGGGCCTCGCGGATGCCCTGGCTGAGCTGGCGCACGGTGTGTTGCTCGCGCGAGAAGGCCTTGACCAGCGGGGCGCCCGACAGGCTCTCCTGTACGCGGCCGTCCAGCGTCGCGCGGGTCTCCGAGGCGTGGTGGCTGAGCACGTAGCTGCGCCGCGAGATCGACCGAATGACCAGCCAGCAAGGCGGCAGGGTCACGAGCACGACCAGGGCGATGCGCCACTCGAGGTAGAACAGCAGGGCCATGCCGCCCAGAAGCCGCAGAAGCTGGTGGGCGACTTGCACCACCGACTCCGAGAAGAACCAGGTGATGCCCTCCACGTCGCCGCGCAGGCGCGAGACCAGGTAGCCCGACTGCACGGTGTCGAAAAAGGTCTTGGGCAGGCTCAGCGTGCGCTCGAGCAGGCGCTGCTGCAGGCTCAGCACCACCTGCTGCCGAAAGCGGCTCAGCACGTAGCCCTGCATCAGCTTGGTCCCAGCATGGCCGAGCGCCACGGCCACCATGAGCCCCAGCGCCCAGGGCAGCCAGCCGAGGTGGCGGTCGATGAGCACGTCGTCGACCAGAAAGCGGCTGATGAGCGGCTGCGGCAGCGACAGCAGCGAGACCGCCAGCACCAGGGCGGAGCCCAGCGCGGCCCGACGCCAGTGGGGGCGCACGCTGGGCATCAGGTGGCGCAGTCCCTTGAGAACGCTGCGACTGTCGTCTGAGCCTGCGATGGCCCCGTCTGGCAGGCGGCGCGTCCAGCCGCGCTTGAGGGTAGTCAGCCAGCCGTCCATGGCGTGGGCCGTAAGAGCCGCTTCTTCACATTGCGGCCTCGAGGGTGATTGTGTTGTATACTACCCCAGGAGGTTTGCGATGTCCGGTTCGGCTAGGGCGTGCGGTTTCGGGGCGGTTGCCTTGGCCAGTGCACTGGTCGCGATGGGCTGCGATAGCTCCGGTACCTCGGTGGTGGGCACGGCGGGCCAGGGCGGCTCGCCAACAGGCGAGGGCGGCACCAGCATCAACGTGGGGGGCATGGGTGCGGGGGGCTCTGGCGGCAACGGCCTTGGCGGCAACGGCATCTGCTCTACGGAGATGACCGGGGTCCTCCGAGACTTCAGCATGCAGCACCCCGACTTCGAGCACGTCGTGTCGCTGGACTACGGCATCGTGGAGTACCTGCTCGGCTCGGACGGCAAGCCCGTCTATGCCCACGGACCCCAAGGCACGGTGACGACCACCGGACCGGACAACTTCAACCAGTGGTACCGAGACGTCCCCGACGTCAACGAGCGCATCGAGTTCACCATCTATCTGACCGACGACGGCGGCGTGTACTCGTACGACAACGCGGCCTTCTTTCCGATCGACGACCAGGGCTGGGGCAATCAGGGCTACCCCCACAACTACCACTTCACCTTCGAGCTGCGCACCCAGTTCCTGTACGAGACGGGCAACGTCTTCAGCTTCACGGGCGACGACGACCTGTTCGTCTTCATCAACGGGCGACTGGTCATCGATCTGGGCGGCGTGCATCCGCCCCTCGACGGCGAGGTGGATCTAGACGAGAAAGCGAGTGAGCTCGGCATCGTGCCTGGCGAGATCTACCCGCTCGACTTCTTCTTTGCCGAGCGGCACTTCGCCGAGTCGAACTTCCACATCAGCACGAACATCGCCTTCGTGAACTGCGACCCGCCGCCGCCTGAATAGCGCGGGAGCGCGTCGAGGCGTCGAGGCACCGGACCCGCCCGCACCTAGCCTCGCGGCTGGCTTGTGGGCGAGCGTCCCCCCTGAGCGCGGGCGATGGTGCCCGTGCCCGCGCTCAGGATCGCGCCGGACCTCAAGCAGGCCCGAGCGCTACTCCATGCAGTGAGCTTCCCAGCAGTCCGGCTCGCAGCCAGAGGAGCCGTCCTCGGCAGCGAAGTCGTCGCAGTCGCCGGTCAGGCACGCTCCCGCGCACTCGAGGTAGCTTTGTTCGTCCACGCAGTTCGTGAGCCACAGGGCGATGCAGTTGTCGATGGTGTCCCAGCTCCAGTTGTCGTCGAAGCAGTCGAAGACCTTGGCGCAGAGCTCCTCGACCGTGGCGGCACCAGCCGCCCCGCCGGATCCGCTGCCGCCCGCGCTCGAGCCGCCCGCGCTCGAGCCGCCTGCGCTCGAACCGCCCGCGGCCGAGCCTCCCGCGGAGGTGCCGCTGCCAGTTCCAGTGCCCGTGCCCGTGCCCGTGGCGCTGCCGCCAGCGCCTGCGCTGCCGCCCTCACCCGAGTCGTCGTCGTCATCGCAACCCGCAACCGACGCCGTCATCACGAGCGCCGTAGCGGCAAGCAAACCCAACCAGGTATTCGCACGTCGCATGTCGCCTCCTCTCGTGGAGGCCCACAGAATACCATGAGGGCGGGGTGTTGACAGCCCTGCCACGCACGGCGCGTGGCTCAGTCTCGCAGGGTCATGCCCGCCAGCTTGGCCTTGGGGGGGGGGCGCGCCCGGGCGGGCGCCGGGCGCGCAGGGGGGAGCGCGCGGG
>CAYTYV010000034.1:0-24119 GCA_964441055.1 uncultured Polyangiaceae bacterium
TGAGCCCGGATGGCGCGAAGCTCGGCTTTCTGGCGCCCAAGGACGGCGTGCTCAACGTGTTCGTGGCGCCCATCGACGACCCCGAGGCGGCCCGAGCGGTCACCAACGATCAGAAGCGCGGCATTCGGCGCTACTTCTGGGCGTATGACAACCGTCACATCATCTATCTGCAGGACCAGGCTGGCGACGAGAACTGGCGGGTCTACGCGGTCGATCTCACGACCGGAAACGAACGGGATCTAACGCCGATCCAAAAGGTGCAGGCGCGGATCGCGCACGTCTCGCACAAGCAGCCGCGCTCGATCCTGGTGCGGCTCAACGACCGCGACGAGCGGGTGCACGACGTCTATCGCATCGAGCTCGCCACGGGGCGGCGCACGCTGGTGCAACAGAACGACAAGGGCTTTCTCTACTTCGAGGCCGACGACAACTACCGGATCCGCCTGGGCGCGCTCATGGGGCCCGACGGAAGCATGGAATGGCAGCGACCGGACGGCAGTGGCGGATGGACGCTCTTCGCGCGCATCGAGCCCGAGGACATGATGACCACCTGGACGGCGGGCTTCGACAAGCACGCGCGGCATCTGTATCAGATCGACAGCCGTGGCCGCGATCTCGCCGCCCTGACGCGCGTCGAGCTCGCCACGGGGAAACAGACCGTGCTGGTCGAGGACGGGCAAGCCGACATCAGCAATCTGGTGGTGCACCCGACCGAGAAGACCGTGCAGGCGGCCATCGCCAACTATCAACGCGACCGCTGGCACGTGCTCGACGGCTCGATCAAGCCGGACCTCGAGCGACTGCGCAAGGTGACGCCAGGCGATATCAGCATCACCAGCCGCTCGCTCGATGACCGACACTGGATCGTGAGCTACCTCGTCGACGACGGGCCCTTGCGCTACTACCACTACGACCGCGCGGCTAAAGTGGCTCGCTACCTGTTCAGCCACCAAAAGGACTTGGAGGGGCTCAAGCTCGCCAAGATGCATCCGGTCGAGATCGCCGCGCGCGACGGGCTGACGCTGGTCAGCTACCTGTCGCTGCCGCTCACGGCCGATCCGGATGGCGATGGGCGGCCGGATCAGCCGCTCGCCATGGTGCTGTTCGTCCACGGCGGCCCTTGGGGGCGCGATCGCTGGGGCTTCCACCCCTATCACCAGTGGTTCGCAAGCCGCGGCTACGCCACGCTTAGCGTGAACTTCCGGGGCTCGACCGGCTTCGGCAAGAAGTTCATCAACGCGGCCAATGGCGAGTGGGCGGGCAAGATGCACGACGATCTCATCGACGCCGTGCGCTGGGCCGAGACCGAGGGCATCGCCGATCCGAGCCGCGTGGCCATTATGGGCGGCAGCTATGGCGGCTACTCCACGCTGGTGGGCCTGACCTTCACGCCTACGGCCTTCGCCTGCGGGGTCGATCTGGTGGGGCCGTCCAACCTCATCACCCTGCTCGAGAACGCGCCGCCCTATTGGACGCCCATGATGCCGCTTCTGACGAACCGCGTGGGCGATCCCACGACCGAACAGGGGCGCAAGCTCTTGCTCGAGCGCTCGCCGCTGTCGCGGGTCGACCAGATCGAGCGACCGCTGCTCATCGGCCAGGGCGCCAACGACCCCAGGGTCAAGCAGTCCGAGTCCGACCAGATTGTCGACGCCATGCAGCAGCAGGGGATCCCAGTCACCTACGTGCTCTATCCCGACGAGGGGCACGGCTTTGCGCGACCCGAGAACCGTCGCTCCTTCAACGCCGTGGCCGAGATCTTTCTGGCGCAGTGCCTGGGCGGGCCCTACCAGCCCGTCGGCGACGACTTCAAGGGCTCGAGCCTGACGGTTCCCGAGGGCGCGAAGTACGTCCACGGCCTGAGCGAGGGGCTCGGCCAGGCGAGGGATTAGCTGCGTTCGCCAGCGCCTTTGGGGCCCCTCGGCTGGCCCCAAGACGGGTGAGGGCTAGCCGAGGGGCCCCAAAGGGTGAGCTCTGCTTGCCGCTTGGATTGGTTGACGATGGGGGCTCCGGTCGTCGCTCCGCTCCTCCCTCTGCCCCCAAACCCCCGCGGGTATCTGGGAACAAATTCGACTCATTTGCGCACGAAACCCTTCTTCAAGGGCTCTAGCGGAGCCGGGGAGCCCTACGGCGCGGGTCGGTCGAAGCGCATGACCGGCTCGGGCGCGCCGTGGGGATATTGGACTCGCAGCGTGCGGCTGCCCCAGCGGCTCCAGACAAAGCGCACCCGGGCGTCGATGCCCGCGCGCACGGGCATCACGACGCTGGCCACGCCCTCGGCGGTGTACTCGAAGATCTCCCCGGAGGTGGCGCCCTTGACCTCGAGCACCTCGAGGCCCTTGACCTGGTTGTCGCCCTTGGCCGTGCGGCAGCTCACGCGCAGCCACTCGCGCACCATCTTGGTCTCGCAGCCCAGGCTGCTCGAGTGCCGCACAGTGCACTCGCCGACCGCGTTCCACTCTTCGAGCGTGGGCACCTTGGAGCGACTGCCCGGGGTGGCCGTCAGCGGTCTAGCGGCGGGCCGGGGCTTGGCCGCGGGGGCGGACGTGGCAGCGGGGGCGGACGTGGCCAGGTCCGAAACCTTCATCGGCTTTTTTCCGCGAAGCTTCTCCGCCGCTTCGGTGGGAATGCAGATGTCGGACTCGCACAACAGTCCGTTCTTGCAGTCGGCGTCGCTCGTGCACGCCGAGCCCTTGTTGCCGTCGCCGCCGCTGAGCTGCGGGCAGCCGGCTAGCGCCAGCGTCACCGCCGACCACCCCAGCCACCGGATGCCACCCTTCTCTAGAGCCCTTGCCGACATACCGTGCACCTCCGCGAGGCCGCTCGGGCCTTTGGCTCGGCACTCTGGCACCGCGCGGCCCGAATGACCAGTCCCGCCCTCGAGCCGTGCCGAGGCTACTCGTTCGCACGCCTCGAGGGCGTGCGCGACGGGGGTTTGCCACGGGTGCCGCCATCGGCCTTGTCCTCCGCGGCGGGCTCAGCGACCTTGGGGTCTAGCCGGTAGAGCTTGAAGCGATCTGCGCGCTGTGCCTCGACGAGGCGCTCGGTGCGGATCCGCTTGCGGTGCCAGCGGCGAAGCGCCGCGGAAAGCTCGCGCTCGTCGACCAGATACCAATCGGTGACCTGGCGATCGGCGTAGCGGTACGCCGTCCGTCGATTCGACATGTGGGGCGCGAGGCGGTCGGTGGCGCTGGCGCTCGCACTCGGCGGCACGGACGCGAGCAGCGTGCGCAGCGCCGCGTAGCTCGCGCGCTCCTTTTCGCCGAGCGCGTGCGCCAGCGGTCGCTTGCCGCCGAGGACGCTGGCGCCCTCCGCGATGGCGCCCAGCTTCCACGAGGCCAACCCCGCGGCGACCAGCATGCCGCCGAGCAGAGCCGTGCGCAGCTTGGCGGCGTGCACGCCGAGTAGCTGGCACGCCTTTGGCCCCTCGAGCCGCTGCATCCCCAAGGGCGCCAGGGCAAACAGCGCTGGCAAGAGCAGCATCGCGTAGTGGTGGCGCGCGAAGAACGCGGCCTGCTCGCTCGCCAGCAAGGCAAAAAGCATCCCGTAGAGCAGCAGATAGCGGCCCGAACGGGCGACGAGCGGAAGGAACAAGAGCGGGAGCAACAGGGCGGCGAGCAAGACCAGCTTGGCCTCGCTGGCAGCCTGCTCGAGGGCGAAGGCCGGGTTGATGGCCAGCGACGTGAGCGCGCCGCGAGCGCCCGTGCCGTCGGGAGCCAAGGCGCGCAGCTCGTCGGCCAAGGACCAGGGCGCCAGGGCGCTTGCAGGTAGCCAGCCCGAGCCTGCCAAAACGCGGTGGACGACGATGACGTAGGCCAAGCTGAGCAGGAGCGTGGTCCAGCCTCGACGCCGAAGCTCGCGACGCGGACCGAGCCCCGCGCAAAGGCCGACCACGCTCATCAGCAGAGCGGCGTGCGGCGAGGTCAAGACGGTCACCGCCCAGGCCAGGTAGTAGCGCTTGGTCGCTCCCGTCTCCAAGAAGTAGAAGGCCCAGAGCAAGGGCGTGGCCGAGAGCGTCAGCGGGGAAAAGCCCGAGAGGGTGGCGCCATGAAGCGCTGGACCCAGCGCGTAGACGAGCGCCAGCACCAGGCCCGCCGCTCGGGAGTCCAGATGGCGCTTGGCGAGCAGGTAGACCGGCACCAGCCCAGCGCCCAGCCAGGCCGCCTGCAGCACCAGCAAAAGCTCGGCGCGCGGGTAGACGAGGTAGACCGGAGCGAACAAGACCAGGATCGGCTGGAGCTCGGCTGCGCCCCGAGTGCCCACCTCCGCAAAGCTGCAGCCGAGCGGGCCACCGTGGACCAAACGGTAGAGGAAATTGTCGGCACAGCCGAGATCGGCGGCGCGCGTGCCGAGGCTGCGGTGCTGCAGCACGGCGAGCCGCGCAAACCAAGCGGTGTAGCCCGCCCACAGCGCGCCGAGCGCTGGCACGGCGAGCCAGCGGCCGATCCGGACGGCCCGCTGGCGCCATCCGAGCTCGGCGCGGCCATCGGCTGAGAAGACGGGCTCGGGCGCATCGGGCGCATCGGAAGGACGGGCGCGGCGCGGCAGGGCGAGCAGCGTGGGCAGGCAGCACGCCGCGGCGCAGCCGATGAACAGCAGGGTGAGAACCGGATGGTCGGACTCGAACTCGGGCGTCGACAGCGCGGCAACGAAGGGGCCCGCCAGCAAGAAACCGAGGGCGCGGTTGACGCGCGTTACGGCGGAAAAGCCCTCCCAGGCGCCCGAGCGCAGCCGCCCGACGAGCGCCGTGGCGACGTAGATGAGCAGCAGCGCTCCTGCGGCTCCGCCCAGATAGGACAGGGCCTGGATCCGCTCGTGCTCGGTGAGCTGGTTGCTGCTGAACGCGCCCAGACGAGACGGATGCAGCGCAGCCCAGGTCGTGGTGCCGATGGCGATGGCGAGCAGCACGGGCCAGGCCAAGAATCGGCGAGCTGCCACCGCCAAGGGAACCCTAGCCCCAGTCGGAGCGGACATCCGTGAAGACCAAGCGCCCACGAAGCCGTCAGTAGAGCGAGCGGCGCCAGAAGGGAACTCGGCAAGTGCGCAAAAATAGATCGAGGCTGGGACGGGGCTCATCGATGGGCTACGGCACCGCCCCGGGAAAGGGCTCGGCGGGCGGGCGGACCGAAGCGCAGCCGTCCGTGCCCACGGGGCCCAGCTCGATGCCCGCGACCTGCTTGGAAATGGCCCCGAGCCGTCGGAAGAAGTGCTTTTCCAGCCCGCGGACCTTGGGGTCGCCCGCTAAGGCGATGGGCTGATAGCCGTGCAAGCGGTAGGGGCAGGCCTCGATGGCGGGCGCTTTTCCGCGGCGCAAGGTGATGCGCGCCAGGTAACCGAGCTGGCTCCAGGCGTGCTCGGGGTGCATGCCCATGGTGAAGTTGCCCAAGCTGTACAGGATGGGCTTGCCGCGGTACCAGCCGATGCCCTGCACGCAGTGGGGGTGGTGCCCGATGACCACGTCGGCGCCCGCGTCTATGGCCGCGTGGGTCACCGCGCGGGTCGGCTGGGTGGGCTCCTGCATGTACTCGCTGCCGCCGTGGTAGCTCACCACGATGGCGTCCACCGTGGGATCGGCCTTGACGGGCCCGATGGCCTCGGCGAGCAGCTCGGGATCGGCCATGGCCACCAGCTCGCGGGCCGGGTGCTTGCGCAGCGGGCCCTGGTTCCAGATGTCGGTGACCGCGAAAAAGGCCACCCGAAACCCCTCCCGCTCCACCATCACGGGCCCGTAGGCCTGCTCGCGCGTGCGGCCCGAGCCCACGTAGGGGATGCCCACCCGCTCGAGGTGCTGCATGGTCTCGAGCAGCGCGTCCTTGCCGTAGTCCCACATGTGGTTGTTGGCCGTGGACACGATGTCGAAGCGCCCCCGAACGAGCGCGTCCGCCCCGGATGGCGGGCCCGTGAAGATGCGCTTGTTGTCTGGATGCCCGGTCACCCCGCCTTGATCGCTGAGCTGGCACTCGAGGTTGCCGAAGCGCAGATCGGCCGAGTCGAGCAGCGAGCGAACCCCGTCGAAAAGCGGAAGCTCGGGATCGCGCAGCAGCAGCTGTCCCACCGTCCTGCCGAAGAAGATGTCGCCCGCGGCGATCAGCGTGAGCTTCTCGCGCCTCGGCGCCGCTTCGACCGTGGCCGTAGTCGCGGCCGTGGTCGCGGCCGTGGTCGCGGCCGTGGTCGCGGCCGTGGTCGTGCTCCCCTCCCCTCGCCCGTTGCCGCTCGTCTCACACGCCAGCGCCACAAGGCACGCTGCCACGACTAGCGCGAGCCTCCCCCTGGCCCCTCCCAACCTGCTCCAAGCTGGCACCAGCTGCCGACCGCTCCCGCGCTTCGCGTTCATGCTGCGCCGCTATTGTGGCACATACGCGCGCGGGCGCACTGGACTGCGCTGTGGGGCTCTGGCGACAGGTGCTCGCCTACCACCTCGGCGTCGGTCGGTTATCGTCTGCTCTCGTTTGCACCCGGCAGCCCCACGGTGACCACCAGTCCGTCGGGCGCGCGATGGCCGTTTTGGTGCAGGTACCACACCCAGCTCCAGCCGGACGCGCGGAAGCGCTCCTGCAAGTCTGGGCCCCACTGCACCACGTACTGCCACGGCAGCTTGCGGTTGCGCTGCTTGAAGCGGGGGTAGACCGTGCGAAGCGCCACCGAGTGCTCGTCAAAGGGCAGCGCTAGCACGTTTTGCTGGAACTGCCGCGGCAGCTCCCACTGGTCGTCGGCGTTGGAGGTGTAGAAGATGCGCACGGGCACGCCGAGGGCCTTGGCGCTTCGGCCGATGCTCGGCATGGCCTTGTCGGTGAGCAGGTTGCCCTTGAGCGCCTGGATGCGGCCCTGCCCGAGCAGGAGCCGGATGTAGCGGTAGTGCTCGGCGTGGCGCAGCCAGCCGAAGCCCTCTGCCTTGACCGGAGTCTGCAGCCTCTTTTGGTACTCGACGGCGAGCGCCTCGCGGAGCCCGATGAGCGCCCGCCTGGCTTCGTCGCGGCGGCCGGGCTCCAGCCATTTCTGCATGCCTCGCTCAAGCGCATCGCTGCCGCTCGCCGAAAACAGCGCCGCGAACTCGGCAGGCGTCTCGGCGGACAACACGGCTGCTCGGATGATGTAGTGCAGGCGCACGACCGTAGGGTCGTAGTCGAAGATCCACGCCCAGCGGCTGCGCGCCGCAGCGATGAAGCTGTAGCTCTGGTCGGCGCCGATGCCCACGTAGCCCCCGCCCAGGTTCTGGACGTAGGGCAGCCAGACGTGCTGCTCGGGCTCGTTGGTGGTGATGTAGGTGAAGGGGTCGCGACAGTCGAGCCGCGAGATGCCAGCCACGTCGCAGCTCTTGAGCTTGAGCACGTCGTCGTCCTCGGTCACCTCGCCAAAGGCCTCGAGCTCGGCGGCCGTGGGCGGCTCGGGCGCGGACAGCGGCGGTCGGGGGCTCGACAGCACCCGCGGCGGCCAGGTCGACAGCAGCGGGCGAGACGATGCGCAGCGAAAGCTCAACCTGTGGGCGCCGCTTTGCGGCTTCTCGGGGCGGCGCCAGGCACCGCGCGCTTCAGTGGCGGCCCAGCGCCAGGAGCCGCCCTTGAGCACGCGCAGGCTGTGACCTTTGCAGCGGGTCGCACCCGCGCAGGGGCCGAGCGGATCTCGTCCTAAGCAGGCCTGCCCACACTCGCCAGGGCAGCCCTGGTAACAGGCGCTGGCCCAGTCGGCCACCCACTCGTAGCCGTTGCCCGCCATGTCGTAGACGCCGTAGGCGCCTGGCGGCAAGCTGCCCACGGGCTTGGTGGTGTTGGGCGGGCAGCCCGCGGTTTGCGCCCGCTCGCAGCTCGCGGGCTCGTCGCCCCAGGGGTAGCGCAAGCCGGCCGGACCGCCGCGCGCCACCTTCTCCCATTCCGCTTCGGTAGGCAGGCGCTTTCCCACCCAGGCGCAGTAGTCGTGGGCGCCGCGCCAGGTCACGGGGACGGCCGGCTGCCGCGGTTCCAGAAAGCTCGGGTCGGGCAGGATGCGGCGCGGGCAAGCCCCTGCCTTCTCGCAGGCCTCGTACGCGGCGTTGGTGACCTCGGTGCCGTCGATGTAGAAGGTGCTCAGCTCGACCGTGTGCCGCGGTCGCTCGCGAGCCCTTCCGTCGTCCGAGCCCACGACGGCCGGACCTCCGGGAATGCACACCATGCCTTGGGGTGGGCTCTGGCAGGGCGCGTACGACGATGCGGCCGCAGCAGCCGTCGGGGGCTCGTCAGCACCACCGTCGGCGGCCGCCCGAGCGAGCTGCACGGCCGCCGAGGCGTCGGCGGCGGCTCGGCTCGGCGCCGAATCGCTCGAGCCCGCGGGCGTCGTCAAGGCCTCTGGCGATCGAGCCGCGGGGCTGCAGCCGAAAACGAGCGCACCCCACAAAAGGGCAACAGAGCCGCGCGATGTCATTCGGGCCTCCATCATTCGCGTGCACCTTACGAGTGATACGCGTGCGGCCGCAGGCGCGCCCGCGGGCCGCTCTCGATCGCCGACGGCAGACCTTCCCACAGCCGCCGCCTGGCCGACAACCCGCGCGGTCGGTTGCGCAGCCGGTCTCACCGCTGTGGACGAAGCGGCTAGGTGCGCTAAACTAGTGGCCGTATGCGCTTTTCTTGTGGGTTGCTGGGGTGGGTCGCCCTGGTAGCGGGCCTTGTGCTGGGCGCCTGCCAGGCCCAGAGCGAGACCGAGGTCCTGCCGTCCGACGGCGGTGGCGTCTCGGGCGTGGATGCATCCATCGCGTTCGAGCACGAGGGAACCCTGACGCTAGCTCCAGCCGCGGAGACCGAGGTGCGGGTCGTGGGCAGCCCGCCCGCGCCCTACGGGATTGCTTTCTACCTGGTGGGCGAGGCGCTGGACGCCTCGCTCGACCGCACGTCGGTGGTGGCAGACCCCGCTGGTCGGGCCGCCGTCACGCTGCGAGCCCCGGGCCACGCTACCATCTTCGCGCTGCGCGCCACCATCAAGGACGGCCCCTCGGCCGAGCTGCAGGTCTCGGTAAGCGAGGAGGGCTTCGGAACGCTGCTGGTGGCGCCGACCTACGGCGGCGGGCGCCAGACGCGGAGCTGGAGGGCCAGCGTGGTCTCGGGCGCGACCTGTCAGGCTCTGGCTTCCAGCTTCCCGACCGATCCGCCTGGGGCGCTGACCGCGACGGCCGACCCCGAGGACGAGCTGGTCATTGAAGGCGCGCCCGTGGGACCGAGCCTGGCCGTGTTCGTGCGCGGCGGGCACTACATGTGGGGCTGCGCTGACGAGGCCGACCTGCAGGCGGGCAAGAGCAAAGAGGTCGAGGTCAAGATCATCAACAAGCCCATCGACATGAGCGAGGCCAACCTGGCTGTGGAGCTGAGCTTCTCGCCCGAGCCCGACCCTTGGCAACAGTTGGTGAGCGACTCGACCGGCCTGCTCTTGGATGCGAGCCTGGACCTCGACTCGAGCGAGCCCGAGCACCTGCTCGATGCCATGGCGGCCGCACACGTCAGCGAGCCGGCCTTTTCCGACGCCCGCGCCGCGAACGGCTGGGACGAGCTGCTGGAAGGCTACTGGTCGAGCCAGGGCCTGGCCCTGCGCGAGTGGCTCGTCGACCTGGTTGCCGCGGGCATTGCCGCCCAGCCCCCCGCCATCTTCGGTCGGGTGGCCACGGTCGACGCGGCCGATAGCGAGGGGCTGCTCGTGCTCGACGCCATCGGCGACATCAGCGCGCAGCAAGCGTGTGCGTCGTGCCTGTTCCCGGTCACCTGGACCGTGGACCCCGACGACACGGTGCGCTTGGGCGGGCTGATCGAGTGGCTGCCCAGCCGTGTGCTTGGCGCGGCCGCCGCTCAGGCCGCGCTCGAGCAGCACCCTGAGCAGGACGACATGCCCGCCGTGCTCGCCCACGCTGTCGACTGCGCCGCCGTAGGCGAGCTGTTGGCCGGCGAGCTCGACGGCTGCGATGCGAGCTGCCGAGCGGGGCTTTGTGAAAGCGGGCTCGGGGCGCTCTGGTCGGCCTCGCTCGATGCCTCGGTCGAGGCGAGCTTGGCTGGCGAGATCGCGCTGGAGGCCTCGGGCGCTGCCCTGTTCGACGACGTGGCCGCGCTGACCGGCTTTGAGGGCTGGTGGCTCGGCGAGGTGAGCAACGGGCTGTTGTCGGCCGATGTCGAAGGGGTAGTATCAGCTGAGCCGTCCCAGGAGCCCGTCATAGAGTAGTCGGCTCGCCTCCGGCTACGGGCCGACTGCGCGGCGGCACATAGAAAGGTCCAGCATGCGCAAGCCTTCCGATCTCGGTCCATCCGCGCCCCGAAGCGGCCTCCTACCGATGTGCGCCAGCTGCCGACCAGTGGCGCTCGCCGCGCTCGCGGGACTGACTGCCCTGGGAGGGCTCGCCTGCACCGACGACGCGGTCGATACCCTACCGGTGAGCTCGCCTGCCGCCCCTGGCGAGATCTGCCACGACCCCACCCCCGATCAGGTGCGGGCGCGCTTCCACCCGCCGCGGCTGATGTTGGCACCTGGCAGCTCGCGCCCGGCCACGCTGATCGTGGACCCGGAATTCTGCTCGGCCTCGGCCGTCCGCTTCGACAGCTCCGATCCTTCGGTCGCGGCGGTCCCGCCCAGCTCGTCGGTCTCCTACGGCTACCCCACGGTGGAGCTCGAGCTCAACGCCGAGGCGCTCGGTACCACCACCATCGAGGCGTGGGTGGCCCGTGGCGACGGCACCGAGGCGACCGCTGAGATCGAGGTCGAGGTGCTCGAGGCCACGCCGCTCACCTGCTCGGCTGACGACGATCTCGACCCGACGCTGCTCGAGGCTGGCACCACCATGGCGGGCAGCGGGAGCCTGAGCGGCGCCAGCATCAGCCTGCCCGATGGAGCCGACGCGCCCAACTCCAACAGCTTTATCTGGAGCGTGAGCCCCTTCCAGAGCAGCATCGGCTGCGCCGACGACCTCGAGCTAGGCGGCGTCGTGGCCATGGGGCCTGCGGTCACCTTCGGGCCTGCCGAGCGGAGCTTTCCGCGCGAGCTTCCGCTGAGCGTCCCGCTCAATCCGGCGCGGCTTCCCGAGGAGGCCGAGTGGCGGCACCTGCGCATGGCCTACTCTGGGCCCGCCTTCAAGAGCCCCCGCCTGGTCGCCGTGGCCGATCTGCGCATCGAAAAGGTCGACGGCCAATGGGCAGCGCTGTTCAAGGTGCCGCGGCTCGGCACCTACCAGGCCGTGGTGCCCGAGGACGCTGGCACCGTCTACCGCAGCCGCCGCCTCACCCACCGAGCCATCGTGGGCGTGTCCATGGGCGGAGCGGGCGCGGCTCAGTTCGGCTTGCGCCACCACCACCTGTTCGACGTGGTGGCCGCCTTGGGCGGACCGGTCGACTGGACCTGGATGGCGCACTACATGGAGCAGAACCACATGGGCGGCTTCCGCCCCATCGCGCCAGGCACCCAGCTCGAGGACATCCCGCTCGAGCGAGCCGAGTGCACGAGCGACCAGCAGTGCGAAGACGACGAGGTGTGCCTGGGCGTGCTGGAGGAGCCGCAGACGGCGGGCAAATGCACCCTGCTGCCCGAGCCCGCCGATCCCTATGAGCACACCCAGACCTTCAACACCTGGTGGTACGAGTATCCGCGCGTGGGCAACGGCGGCCGCTTCCCGCGCGACAACTACATCCAGATCTTCCGCGATCTGGCGCTGATGTTCGGCAACCCCAACGGCTACAACACCTTCCCAGGCGGCGAGAACCTGCCCGCAGGGGTAGACCCCGACCACCCGAGCCAGACCGGGGATCACCCCGGCGACGAGTGCAAGGTGTGGGTGGACCCGCTGGACGGTCCCGACAAGGAAGCGCAGGAGGAGATCGAGCACAACTGCCCGATCGAGCGCTGCTCGTACACGCAGGTCTTCGAGGGCTTCTACGACGACGAGTACAACCCGGACGGCACCTTCCCGGTCATCACCTTCTGCGACGGTGCGCCGCAAAACGCCGCGCTCACGCCCTACGCAAACACCTGGACCCCCAACGGCAACCAGTACCCCATGGAGGTCGCCCTGGCCGTCGACTACAACGGCAACGGCGTGCGCGACGAGCTGGAGCCGCCCATCCGCGCGGGTCACGAGCCGTGGGACGACTACGGCGAGGACCAGACGCCCAGCTCGCTCGAGCCAGGCTACGGGCCGGATAACCTCGACCCGGCTGGTGACGACTACGACCCTCAGTACAACCCTGCGGGCACCGAGGGAGACCACCGCCGCCAGCCCGAGGAGGCCTTTGCCGATACGGGCTTAGACGGCGTCATGGACACCAGCGACAGCCCCTACGACCACGGCGAGGGAGACGGACAGTTCACCGTCGCGCCAGGGCTGCAGCGTATGTGGGAGGTCGACGGCCACAGCGCAGTGAGGCAATGGGTGGACGACATGCCCGCGGGCGAGCTCGACGACGACGCCCTCGGCCGCGTGGATCTGTGGACCGACGGCGGCACGCGGGATCTGTTCAACTTCACCGTGACCGCCCGCCACCTGGCCGGAGCCTTTGCCGCGCGCGGCCGCGACGTGGGCTACTACACGGCCGCCACCGAGGTGCCCGGACAGGATCCGGCCCTGCGCGACCACTTCTATCCGGCCCACGTGCTGTGGAACGAGGTGCCAGGCGTGGTCATGCATCGCTATGGCCAGAACGAGCCCACCAAGCAGGACGTCGAAAACGGTAGCGGCCAGCACGTGGGCACCGCCACCGAGATCACCTGGCGGCTTCAGCTCGCCATGTACTTCATCGGCACGCGTTGGGCCGACGCGCCTCGCGCCCTGGTGGAGTCCTCGGCCGACAAGCCCGCCGAGGACGCGCCCGACTGCGAGATCGCGGGCAACTGCTTGTTCGACTTCACCTCCAGCGACGGGCGCACTGGCCCTGTGGTGGTCTCCCTGCCGCCCGGCTATGCCCATGCCGACCTCGGCCACCTGCGCTACCCCGTGATGTACTTCCTGCACGGCTACGGCCAGACGCCCGAGGACCTGCAGGCGGCCATCGTGTTCCTCAACAACTGGACCAACGGGCCGCAGTACAGCGGAGCCAGCCGCCTGGGCAAGGCCATCCTCGTCTACGTCGATGGGCGTTGCCGGGTGCAGAACGGCACGCCCGAATGCATCCGCGGCACCTTCTACGCCGACAGCCCGCGCGAAGGCGGAGCGAAGATCGAGACCTGGTGGCTCGAGCTGATCGAGCACATCGACCAGAACTTCCGCACGATGGGCGAAGGCACCGTCGAGTGGACGGAGTAGACGCTCCCGTAGCGGTCCCAAGCGGGATTTGGCCTTTGGCGGCGGCTAGCGTTCCCCCGCCCCACCGCGGCACTCGAGCAACCAACGGGCATCGCCGTCGCGCCCGTGAACGACCAGCGGGATGGGCGGCTCGGCGGCCACGCGCGCCGACCGGCCCAACCGACGCGGAGCAGAGCCGTCCTGCCGCGGGCCGAAGCCGCGGCTACCGCGGGCAGCCATAGACTCGACGCAAGCGCCCGCAGGGTCGATCCGAAGGCGCAGCTCGACCTCGTCCAGGTAGCCGTGCGCGCCCGCTACCGCGACCATCGGCGCGATGGCTAGCCGCTGGCCGACGATCCAACCGTTGTCGCGGCCCGCGCACGGCGGCGGTGGCTGCCCACTCAGGTCGTCGGGCCCCAGCACCATGGGCTCGCCCAAGGCGCCGCTCCGCGGGTCGATGGGCAGCACCGCCCACGTTCCAACGCTGCTGCCCGTGGACGGATCGGGCGGCACGGTGATGAAAAAGCCCAGGTCCGGTCCGCGGGCGCGACGCACCAGCCGGGGAGGCTCCGCCTGGCCGTGGCGCTGCCGCCCTAGCCGCGGGTACTGCCGGACGTGGTGCACGGCCCCGAGATCGGCGCGCCAGAGATCGAGCGCATCGTGCGGCCCGTCGGTGGCGAAGTACCAGCGCTCGCCCAGCCGAACGACCCCCCGGGCGACCACCCGCCGAAACAGGGCGGCCGCTCGAGTGCCGAGCTGCAGGCGCACCACGGGGCGGTCCTCGGCCACGGCGTAGAAGTCGCAGTTGGAGCCGCGGCAGGCGCTCAGCAGCGCCGCGCGACCCGAGGCCTCGGGCAGGGCGGACCAGCGCCGATAGCCGCCGCGGTGCCGGGCTCCGAGGGCCTCGGCGGTCATGGCATCGTCGCTCCACGGCGGGTGCGCCACTGCGCTCGAGCGGACTCCGCCGTCAGGGTCGTAGCGGTCGAAGAAGCGGATCATCCACCAACCAGCCCTCGACCAGTCCGCGCCCTTGGGCCCCCAGACGTACAGCTGCAGCGGCGTGCGCGCGTAGCTCGACGAGCTCGCGCCCAGCCCGATGTCGTCGGCGCCCAGCGCAGGAGCGGGAACGCCCTGAAAGGCACCCCAAGCGCCGACCGTGCTGCCCGCGCTAGGCCGATTCCCTGCCGGACCTGCCGCCGTGCGCCCGCGGGGGCGGGCTCGAGGCGCAAAGGCACATGAGAAGCGCACCGGGCTCGGCTGCGCCGTCGGCACCACGGCCGGCTCGGGCAGGGCCGCGAGCTCCAGATCTCCGCGGACCGCCACAGGCCCCCAGCCCACGCGTAACCAGCTGCGCAGCGCGCAGCCCACGGGCGAGCAGCCGCGGCTGCGGACGTCACCCGGCGAAGGCGGGAGGTTGGGCAGCTCGACCCTGCGCCAGCTCTTACCGCCATCGGTGGACTCGTGGCCCACGCCCGTAGAGCGCGTCACGATGGCGAGCGGCCCCGAGGCCAGCAGCTCGCCGTCCTCTTGAAGCTCGCCGAGGCGCACTCGTCCGCCCAGGTCCACGCGCACCCCCAGCACCGTCCCTCCGGCTTCGACCCAGCCGACGATCGAGTCTCGCGAACGCTGCTGGAAGCCGTCCAGCCACAAGCCCCGACGGGCCACCGCCACCGTCCGCGTCGGCCGCGCGGGAAAATCGAGGTCCACGCTGGTCACGCCCTCATCGGTGATGGTCGTGAGCTGACCCGATGCCCCCGGACGCGGCGGCACCAGCACGACCACCCGTCCGTCGGCCAAAGCCACCACCCGCTCGACGCCTAGAGCGCCGCGTACGCGGATCTCCTTGCGGCTCTCGTCGGCCCCGATGATGCAGTAGGTACGCCTCTCGGCACCAGCCGCGGCGTCATCGTCGCACCGCCCCCGCACCACCACCGCGCCCGTGCCGCCTGGAGAGACGAAGCGCGGATCGCCAAAGCGCGCCACCTGCCTGAGCCCGAGCGGCGGCTCGAAGGCGTAGATCACGGTGTCGCCGTGCCGCTGCCCGCACACGAAGCCGAAGCCGCGGCCGAGCGGGATCCCTTGGCAGTCGGCGTCCGGCTCGGACACGGCCTCGGACGCGGTCGCCAGCACCGCACCATCCGGCAGGCTCACCCGCACCAGCGCGCCGCCATGAGCCACGATGGCGGTCGTGGCGGTATCGGGCCAACCGCTGTGCACGGCCCGCCGCAAGGGGTGAGGGCCCAGGGGGTGGAGCCGCCCAGACTGGCGCCCGCCGCGCAGCGGAACCGCTCTGCCTGGCGGCTCGGCAAAGCGCTGGGGCGAAGACGGCTCGTCCGCCACGAGCTGCAACCGTCCCCAAGCGTCCAGGCGGTAGCTGCCGCCCGCGACGAACAGCGCGGGGTCGCCGTCGACCAGCGCCGCACCGACGACGGCCTCTGCGATGGGCAAGGGCCACCAGCTGATGCCCGCATCAAAGGTGGCCAGCGGGCCGCGCAGGTCGGCGACCACCACGGCGCGCCAGCCGTCGGCGAACACCATCGGTCCGTACGCTGCGGCCAAGGGCAGCCGACCCAAGGGTTGGAGCTCGCCGCTTCGGGGATCGATGGCGCGCAGTCGGCCTGAGCCCTCGGCCCTGAGGTAGAGCCGGTCGAAGCCCACCGCCGCGCCGCCCGCTGTGGTGGACAGCCGCACCAAGGGCACCAGCTGTTCGACCCAGCTCTGGGCCCGCCACAGCCGCGTGCCCGAGCGATCGGCCTGGTAGAACAGCACCCCGCCGCCCGCCCGATCCGGCAGCCGCAGGGCCTGCACATCGCCCGCTGGAAAGCGCTGGTCGGCCCGCTTGACCGTGCCGTCGTCCCGCCGCGCGACGCGCATCCCGCCGACCAGCAGGTGGTGCTGACCGTGCTCGCTCGGCCACGCTAGGCCGGCCTCGAGATCGACCTCGGGCACGAGCCGAGATGGGGTGGCGATGCGGACCCGCGCCGCCGTGTCCCGCTGCCGAGCCGCGGCCCCTTGGCTCGAGCTGGGCGGGGGATGGCTGCAGGCGAGCCCGGCCCAGACCGCCAGCGCCATGGCGCCGAGAGCCCTGCCCCTCATCGGTCCCCACTTCCGACGGCGACTCACGGCGAGCTCCTATCCGATGCGACCGCCCGCTCGAGCAGGGCGACGACCTCGGCGACCGCAAAGTCGCTGCTCAGCCGGCCGACCTCCTGCCCGCGCCGGTCGTAGACCACCACCTCGGGCAGCTCGTGGATGTCGAACAATGCCAGCCAGGCCTCTTGCTCGGCCGCAGCCTCGGTGGCGTCCAGCCACAGCGCGACCGTGCCGCCCAGGGCGCGCCAGATACGCTGCTGGGGCCAGAGATCGCGCTCGATCGACGCGCACTGCGCCATCCAGCTCGCCCGGGCATAGACCAACAGCGGCCGCCCTTGCGCTCGCGCCAGGGCGCGGGCTCGAAGCGGATCTCGCTGCCACCCGGGCGGTTTGGCAGGCGGATTCGTCGCGCGCGCCGAAGCGCTCGACGCCGAGCTCGCCACCGTCGCCGTACCTGCAAGCTCCACGGTGGGGATCTCGCTCGCCCGGCCCTGGCCGCATCCACCCAGCGCCGACGCGACGACCACCGCCGCGGCAATCCGCCAGCCGGAGGGCCGCCGAGCCCGCCCAGATGGCGAGCCCCCACCGAGCGCCAGCGCTACTTCTGGCTGCAGCGCATGTGGCACATCAGATCGTCGGGCGCGCAGCCACATTTGCTCCCAGGGCCACCAGCCGGGCGGGTCGCAGTCTTGGTCTTGGTCTTGGTCTTGGTGGTGGGCCGCGTATAGCGGGTCGTGGCGGCCGCAACCTTGGATGTGCCCGTGGACGCGCTCGCCGTGTCCGTGGCCGACTCGGTGGCGGTCGCAGTGGACTCCGTCGTGGGCATCGACGTGGTCTCGGTGGTGGGCACCTCGGTTGTCGGCGCCGTGGCGGTCGTGGCCGTGGTGCTCGTCTCCTCGGTCGGCCCCCTGACGAGCAAGAACACCACCACGGCGAGCAAGGCCACCACGGCGACACCCATCAGGCCGATGAGCGCCACGTTGGTTTTCTTGGCCGGTGCCTCGGGGACCAAGGAGCCGCCTCGGGCTGGCACTGCCGAGGGCGGCGCCCCCAGGGGAAAGACCCCGCCAGCGGCGCCCAGATCGGCCGCGCCCCGGTCGGCGTCAGTGGACATGCCCGCTGCCAGCGCCTTGAGATCGATGAGCCCAGAGTCCTCGTCCTGCGCGAAGCCGGACGAAGCCGAGGGCGACGAGGTAGGCACCTTGGCCGTGAGCATGTTGAGCGAGAAGATGGCCGAGTCCTCTGGGGTCGCGGGCACGCCCGTGCCGCCGCCCACTCCAGCGGCCGGCCCTCCGGGGCTGAGATCGGGCGAGCCGCCCGCTCCCGGAACTAGCCCATCGCTGAGGAAGCCACCAGCCTGGCCTTCCACCAGAGGCGCGCCCGCCTCGGTCGGGGCTACCGGGGCCATCGCGGCTGCGCCTTCGGCAGGCTCCAGGCCAGCGGGGGCGCCTTCAACCGTCGGCGCTGGTGCGGCCGATGCATCGGGCACGTCGCCAGCCACCTCCTGGACGCCGCCAACCACGCCGTCCACCATGGCCACCGTGGCGCCGAGGTCGTGCTCAGCCTGGCCGGACTGCTGCACCGCCGCCTCCGCATCGGCCCGTGCAGCAGCATCGTGCAGCGCGTCTACGATCGGATCCACCTCGCGCAGTGGCTGCCAGTCGTCCATGCCTTCGGCCCAGACAAAGGTCTCCGCATCGATGACGCCCTCGTTATAGGCGGCCACGATCTCGTCCATCGTCATCGCGCGCTGGTCACCGTCGGTGACGCTGACGGAGTAGCTGTCGGAAGCGCCTGTGCTCGCGGCTGCCTGATCGGCTGCCGAGGCGTCGTCAGAGCTGGAAACCACGATCACCGAACCGCACTTGCGGCACTTGACCTTGACGGTTTTGCCCTGAACCTTCTCATCCGAGACCGCGTATTTCGCGCCGCAGGAGTCGCAAATGATCTTCATCGTGTTCCAACATCGCAGGCTGAGGCGAACGGCAAGTCGCCCGCCAGGTACAGTCTAGATCGTCTTGGGGGCCTTGGCCTCATTCATGTCATCTCTGGAGCGCGCTGGGGCTCGGCCCGCTCCTCGTGCCCTGCCTATACCGCAAGTGGGGCGCCTTGTTGAGGTGCGAGCGCTCCCAGGGCGTTTCCCAGACCGCGAAAGGCCCTCTCAACCGCGGAGCTCGCCCTCGGCGCGGCCGCGCTCGGCGCCCCGGGGATCGCGGCGTCGAGCCCAGTCGCACAGCACCATACCCGCGGCGACGGCCACGGGGAACGAGTGGTTGATGCCGTACATGGGGATGGCGATGACCTCGGCGGAGGCCGCGAGAAGCTTCGCGTCGATGCCCTCGTCCTCGCTGCCGAACAGCAGCACCACGTCGTCCGGGTAGTCCACCTGCCAGAGCGTGGTGCAGGCGTGGTCTCGCTCGATGCTGTACAGTGGGCGGTCTCCCAGCCGCGCCAGAAAATCCGCGGAATCGGCACATTCCACAACATTTTCGTAACGATGCATGCCCATACTGGCCTTGCGGTAGTAGGGCTCGGTGCCGATCAAGAATATCTCGCGCACCAGGAAGGAGTGGGCCACTCGGATGATGGCCCCTACGTTGAAGGGGTTCTTGGCCCGCACCACCGCCACCGACATGCTCGCCCGGAGGGGGGCGAGCTCCCGTCGCACCTGCTCCGTGGTCATCTCGAAGGGCGGTACTTTCACGGCTGCCCTCTCCGCTGTAGGCTTGCGTCGCACAAACCAGCCCGCGGCCAGATCAAGGCCCGAGGCTACCAGATTTCAGCCGATAGTCGCGCGCCGGGCACGCCGCTTCGAGGAGGAGGGCGCCCGCACTCGGGCAGCGCTTTTCGCTTGCGGCCCGTGGGCAGAACACGAACCCTAGGCTGGGCACGGCTCATCGCGCCGATTCGCTCGTCGCTCGGGAACACCAGGCATGGCTCGACTCGTCGGATTCATCGCCAACCGTCCAGACCTCTGCAACCGCTTCGCCGACCGCGAGCAGCGCGTGCTGCGAACCCGCGCTCCCGAGCGGAGCTCGCTGAGCTGGGGGGTGGGCTTCCGGCAATCCGGCGAGATCCTGCTCAAGCGCCGACCGCTGGACGAGCGACGGGAGCTTAGCGTGGCCGAGATGATCGAAGACGTGCGGAGCGACATCCTGATCGTCCAGGCCCGCCACGCCACCGTGGGCGCGCTCAGCACGGCCAACACCCACCCCTTCCGCTACGCGCAGTGGCTTTTCGCCGACACGGGCACCATCGCGGGCTTCCCGCAGGTGGGCGAGCGCCTGCACGGCTCGCTGCCCCGCTTCCTCCAGCGCGCGCTGCGTGGCGAAACCGACAGCGAGATGGTCTTCCACCTGTTCCTGTCGTTTTTGCACGACGCAGGCAAGCTGGACCGCAGCGACGTGCCGCCCGAAGAGTGCGCCTCGGCGCTCAAGGCCACCCTGGCGCTGGTCGACCGCATGTGCACCGAGCAGCAGGCCGAGGTGGCCAAGCTCAATATCCTGCTCGCTTCGCCCGACCACCTCATCGCGGTGCGGCGCGGCGCGGCCATGGCCTACCGCGTTCTCAGCGGCCGCGATGACTTCGAGCCGCTGTACGAGGACGAGGGACCCGATCGACTGCACATGCCTGCGCTCGAGCCCTGCCGCCTGGCCGTGGTGGCCTCGAACTTCGAAGGCGAGGCCCCCTCCGACGGATGGACCGAGGTGCCCGAGGGCAGCATCATGGCGTTCTCGCGGATGCACGAGCCAGCGACCGTCGCAACGATCTAGTCCGATGGCCATGGAGCGCGCTCGAAAAGGCCGCCACGGACGAGCTGCGTCGGGTGGCCGCGGGGCCGCCTGGGCCGCGTGGCTGCTCGTGGCCTGGGTGGCCGGGTGCGGCAGCTCGGCGGCGGTCTTTCCCACCGCGGGCGAGCTGCCAGACGAAGAGCGGCGTCCCGACGGCGTCGCCGTCGACCGACTCGGCAGAGCGCCTGCTGCGCAAGACCGCGCCACCACGGATGACGGCGTGGTCAGCCTGCGGGCGCCGCTCGGCCTTGACGTCGCGCACCGCGCCATACGGCAGTTCTTTTCCGCGGTGGCTCGCGAGAGCACCGCTGCCCTGGCCGAAACCCTGCGCTCGGGCGCCATGGTCCAGGACACGCGACCCGGCCGCCCTGGACAGGCCGCCTCGACCGAGCTGCGACCCGTGCTGGGTTGGTGGCAGGAGCGATTCCGCAAGGTCGACTATGGGCTGCTCGTGGGTCGATCGGCATATCGCGAGGCCGACATCCAGACCTACCGCGCCGCCCAGCTCGACGCGCTCCCAGCCAGCCTGCGCCATTCGTTGCGGCACGTCCCTGAGCCTTTTCGCGGCACGGATCTGCTGCTGCGAGTCCCGATCCTCACCCCGACGGTCGGCGCCGAACGGCTGCTCGGCCGCGAGATGGCCTTCTGGCTCCGTCCCCAAGGCGACCGCTTCGTCATCTACCACATCGCCGAGCCCTTTCCGTTTTAGCGGCGTTCGGTTCGACGATGGGGGCTCCGGTCGTCGCTGCGCTCCTCTGCCCCCAAACCCCGCAGAGGTCTCTGATGGCCTTGGGTCATCGACGTGCTTAAATCGCGAATTGTCGCGATTTACGGGTTGCGAAGCCAAATTGCGCCGCGGTGCGTCAACCTCATTTTGCCGTTCGCGGCGATCTCCGTCATATTCAGGAAATATGTCCCGCGTGAAGATCGCTTTCGTGGCCTCGGGGGGAGCGGCGCGCGGATTGGCTCATCTCGGCGTCCTCCGAGCCTGCGAGGAGATGGGGCTTTTGCCCGAGATCTTCGTGGGAACCAGCGCCGGAGCCATCGTGGGCGCCACCTACGGCCAGAACATCCCCCTCGACGTGCTGCTCGACGGCTACCGGCTTCCCTGGCGGCGACGCCATAACGGGCCGCGGCTGCACGCCTCGACCTTTCTCGGTTTGCCTTCCCGCCGAGAGCTGCTCGATCCGGGCTACCTCCTGAGCGGGGTCTTCTCCATCAGCAAGCTGGAGCGCTATCTGACCCGCCACCTGCCCGTCAACGACTTCAGGCGGCTGTCCAACCCGGTCTTCATCACGGCGGTGGACATGGACACGGGCCAGCGGGCGGTCTTCGGTCCGGGCTACGAGGAGGGCACGCCCATCAGCGAGGCCGTGGCCGCAAGCTGCTGCATCCCCGGCTTGTTCCGACCCTATCGCATCGGCAACCGCTTCTTCGTCGACGGCGAGGTGGTGCGCACCCTCTCGGCCGACCTGGCGGTGGAGGCGGGTGCCAACGTGGTCATCATCTCGAACATCTACGCGCCCATCCGCCAGTTCGACGCCCGCCGTTCGCTGGCCCGACGCGGCATCCACCAGGTCATGCGCCAGTCGGCGAGCATCTTGCTCACCGAAAAGGAGCGGCGCGGTCGCGAGCTGCTGGCCAAGCGCTACCCGCACGTGACCCTCATCGACATCGCCCCCGACCTGGGCAGCTACGGCTACTTGAACCGCCTGTCCGCGCGGCCCGTCATCATGAAGGGCTATGGTGCAGGCCTGCGCGCCCTGGCGGCGGCCAAGGAGAACCGGGTCTTCGATCGGCTGCTACCCTACGACTCGCAGCCCGGCCGGCGGCGAGTCGTAGGGTAGGCGCTACATGCCCGAGAGGACCAGGTAGCCGTCCGCTTCGGGCACGAGCTCGAGGCGGTTGTCCTGTACGGTGGTGCGCCAGGTCTCTGCGCCGTCGGGCTTCTTGAGCCGGTAGCTGGCGCTGTAGGTGTAGTCGACGAGCACGACCCCATCGTCGCCGTCCGAGACGCGCCGATAGCGGATCTCGTAGCGCAGCTCCGAGGCGTCGTTGAACTTGCCCGTCAGGTAGGCCTCCAGACCGGCCCGATCGATGTCGTCCGAGGCGTCGACGTTGCCCCCGTTGTCGTAGTAGTCCGCCGAGGCCAGCTTGAGCAGCTCGCCGACGCGGCGCGCCTCAACCGCTTTGCGGTACTGCTCGCAGAAGGCGATGATGCGGCGATTGTCCTCGGTGTCCACCACGTCGGTGTTGGGGATGTAGGCCGACGAGCAGGCCACGGACGAGGCCGTGGCCGCCAGCCAGAGCGCGGCGGCGAGGCACAGTCGAGCGGGAACAGCCATGGCTAGTCGGGCAACATCCGGGCGGGGGGGATCATTCCCCCGGGCGCACGCGGCCGAGGGAGCATAGAGGAGGCGGGGCGCGGGCTACAAGGGCTCCGTGCGGGAGCAGACGCAGGCGCGGGGGCGGGCGCGGGCGCGGGCGCGGGGGAAAGCCTAGCTGAGGGCGGTTCGGCGACTGACGATGAACTCCACCAGCGCGTCCACCGAGGCGAACAGCTCTCTGGCCTCTTCCCCTTCGGGCAGGCGCACCCCGAACTGCTCCTCGACGGCTATCGCCACCTGAATGGCATCGAGGGAGTTCAGCCCCAGCGTCCCGCCCAGCAGCGGCGCGCCATCGTCGATCTCGGTCGGCGAAGTGCCCGCGAGGCCGAGCTCGCTGACGATCAGCTGCTTGAGCTTGTTCCTGGCCGCGTCCCGATCCATCTTGCCTCTGACGTAGCACTGCCCCGTCGAAGACCCGGTCAGCCGGCCGTACCACGAAGGTCCGCGCCCGGTCCAGCCAGCAAAGCCCCATGTCCAGCGCGCGCTCCCACAACCTCGCCGTCTACGGATCCCGCTTCGCCGAGGAGCACAGCTAGATGGACACCGCCGCCAGCTCCAGCACGGACGGCGAGCTGCTCGAGCGCTCCGCGCAGCTTGGGGCGCGCGTACGCGAGGCCATCGCCCAGGTGGTGGTGGGACAGGACGACGTGGTCGAGGGCATGCTCATCGCCCTGGCGGCCCGCGGCCACGCCCTGCTGGTTGGCGTGCCCGGCCTGGCCAAGACCCTGCTGGTCGCCTCGCTGGCCAAGGCGCTGGACCTGAGCTTCGGCCGCGTACAGTTCACGCCCGATCTACTGCCCGCCGACATCACGGGCACCGACGTGCTGCACGAGCAAACGGGCCACCGCACGCTGCGGTTTCTGCCGGGCCCGATCTTCCACAACCTGCTGCTCGCCGACGAGATCAACCGCACCCCCCCCAAGACCCAGGCCGCCTTGCTCCAGGCCATGCAGGAGCGGCAGGTGACCGTGGGCACCAACACCCATCCGCTGCCCGAGCCCTTCCAGGTGTTCGCCACCCGCAACCCGATCGAGCAGGAGGGGACCTATCCCCTGCCCGAGGCCCAGCGGGACCGCTTTCTGCTCGAGCTGCACGTCGACTACCCGAGCGAGACCGAGGAGCGACTGGTCGCCCTGCAGACGCGCTCGCCCGAGTCGGTCGACATCCCGACGGTGGCCGGTCACCAGGAGCTCAGCGCGATCGGCGCGCTGGTGCCGCGCATTCCGGTAACGGGAGAGGCGCTGGCGCTGGCGGTCGCCTTGACCCGCGCCACGCGGCCCGAAAGCGTGGCCGCGCCCGAGCCCATCCGCAAGTACGTGCGCTATGGCGCAGGACCGCGCGGTAGCCAGGGCCTGGTGCTGGCAGCCCGCGCCCGCGCCGCGCTGCACGGCCAGCCGGCCGCTGAAGCGACCGACGTCCGCGCCGTCTTACGGCCCACCCTGAGGCACAGGCTGGTGCTGAGCTACCGAGCCGAGGCCGAGTGCGTCACCGAGCTGGACCTCCTCGACGCCGTCGCCGACGCCGTAAAGCCCCGCTAGAGCCGTTGAAGCTGGGTTTTGTCTCCCCCAAACCCTCGCGGGGGTTTGGGGGCAGAGGGAGGAGCGCAGCGACGACCGGCGCCCCCATCGTCGAACC
>CAYTYV010000035.1:0-10153 GCA_964441055.1 uncultured Polyangiaceae bacterium
CGGCAGAGGTTGGCGAAGAAGTGGGGCTCGATGGCGCCCACGGCCATGACGCGCCCGTCCAGCGCGACGCCGTTCAACGCGCTCAAGGCCGTCTCCGCGTCGCCCTCGTTGACAAAGGTCACGAAGCCGAACCCTCGCGAGCGCCCGGTCTCGCGCTCCAAGGCCACTTTGGCTTCCGTCACCTCGCCGTGCTCCTCAAATGCGGCGCGGAGGCTGTCATCCGTCGTGTCCCAGCTCAGTCCACCCACGAACAGCTTGTTGCCCATCTCGTCATGCTCCCTTGGTCTGGTCGAAACGGCTCCAGTCTAGCCCCGTTGGACCAGCTGTCCACCGTTAGTTGCCGGACCGGGTCGCTTCCTGCTGGCCGCCTGCTTCGGTCCCGCGCGCGAGTGCTGCCAGGGCCGTCGTAGTCGACCGTGCCACGAGCGGCTTGTCGATCGCGGGGCAGTCAGGGATCCAGACGCGCATGGTTCCCGACGGGGCCGCGCTTGAGCTCGGCTTTGGCAATGTCAGCGGCTACCTCCGTAGACGGGCTACGTTGCCTATAGTAAATGGCTGCTTGTCAACTGGGGTGCGTTTTCGGCGGGGCGGCGCTGCGCGGACAGGAGGGAGCTATCGATGAATCGGGAAGCCAAGGGCAAGAAAACCGCGATCCTGTTCGGATTGGCTTCCTTCGTCCTAATGACGTCGCTCCCCGCTATGGCCTACGAGTTCGTGGCCAAGGACTACTCCGGCCTGATGGGCTATGACGGCCAGACCTTCTACCGCTACGATCCGGATCTCGAGCGCTGGGTCTGCGAGGTGAAAGCTGGGGCCCCCCAGATGGGATTCGGGCAGATGTCGCTGCCGGATCCCGATCACTGGGCCCGGACGATCTGGTACAAGTACGAGGAAACCGAACCGATCCTCGACTTCACCGGCTTCACGGACTACCAGGTTCTCGACGATCCCCCGCGCAGGGTCGTGGTGAGGGGGCGCAACATCGCGATTACCCCCGACAGCCCCGGCAGCGAAGGTCATCAGAACGACGCCTGGTTCCATTTCCGAATCCACGTCCCGCCCAATATGGATTGGCCAAAGCCGATCTATTTCGAGCTGGATCTGAGCGAGCCCGCACCGAACGCCTGGAAGTCTCCGGACTGGTATTGCCAGGACTGGAACGTGTTCCGGCCAGTGTTCCGGGTGGTCCGCTATCCGCTGACGCTCGGCGGAGAAGTGGACTACCTGGCCGAGCCGAAGCGGCAGCCCTGGAAGCTGGGATGGCTGGAACGCACCATCCCGCCGGACGACCCGAACGCGCACCGGGTCATCTTCCGCCTGCACCCCATCCCCATCCCCCCCAAACCCGGAAACGGCTGGGAGATCGAGGTGGCCCTGGGGATGCCCTACTCGATCCCGCGCCTCGAGCGCTTCCTCGACAAGATCTACCCCGATCCCCACGAGCGGGTCGACAAGTTGATCCTGGGCTATGGCGGCCTGTCCTCCACCCATCCGACCTCGCCGACGAATCCAGTCTACCAGGAGGAGAACCCGATCTATGCGATCGAGATGCCCTATCGCGGGACCCATCCGGAGCCTCCTATCGTCCTGATGCTCACCGGTGAGGACTTCGAGACACCGGGGAACTGGGTGGCCGAGGGCTTCGTAGAGGAGATCCTGAATCCGACGAACCTGGACGGCACGCCGATCGACGATCCCGACCACTATCTGAAGCAGTTCGCGCTCGCGGTCATTCCCATGGCTAATCCGGACAGTCACTCCTGGGGCACCTGCCACGTGCGTCCCTATGGGGACGGGGAGGCTCCGCTGTGCTGGGCCGGGCACTACAGGCAGTACGGCCCCAACGAAGATCCCCAGGTGGATCCCGAGGCCGACATTCTCGTGGACTACTTCGAGTCGCTCCGAACCGGCACCTCCGGCCTAGGCGATCGAATCCGGTTGGCGGTGAAGTTCCACGGTGATCTGGCGCCGCACCCGTATCGATGGGAGTCGGCGAACGTCGAAGGGCCGCCAATTTACGCCTACTGGCGCTATGGCGCCGAGTCGGGTGACCAGTTCCGGCTGCGAGGGCTGTACGACGCGCTCAAGCAGCAGGACCACCACCGGGCCTATATGAGGGACGTCGACGGTACCGATTCGCCCTATTGCGAGCCTTGGGTCGGGGGCGTGGCAAACGGCCTGAACGAGGATACGATCACCTTCGAATACGACATGTCCGTCCTGTACCGCAATGGCTGGGTTCGGTCCCGACCGCCCATGCCGCCCCGCCAGATCCCCCAGCTCCCGCTGATGCGCGGCGGCTATTGGGTGGACGGCGTGGTCACCACCGAGGAGGTCTACCAGACCTGGGGCCGGGAGCTCGCGCGAGCGATCTACGAGAGCTACTTCGACGGCGATGACGAGGTCCGGGCGGTGATCCCCTTCTGGCAACATTCCACCGGGATCCACCAGCACTTCAGCTTGCACAACGCGGTCGCCTCGGCGCAGCACGCCCGAGCGGTGCTGCGCCTGCTGGGACCCGATGGGCAGCCGCTGCCGAGCCAACCGCCCCCGGTGGTGCTCCGACCGGGGTGGTGGGAGGAGCTGAACACGCCCGCGGATTGGTACGTCGGCAACCCCGAGACCTTTGGAGCGGCGCTGCTGGACATCACCTATGCGGTGGAGCCCAGCGCGTCCGATGCCACTACGATCTGGTCGGCCGCCATCAACGACGGCTTCGGCTTCCGGCCCGGATTCCCGGTCTCTTCGCCCCACAGCCCCCAGGTGCCAGGGCGCGAGCCCGAGCCGATGGCCTTGCAGCAGGGAGTGGCGCCGCTTCCGATCTGGGAAAACGGCGGCTCGACCAACGCCTCTACCCTCTTTGCCCTGTACAACGCGGCTCCGGGCAATACTGCCAGCGTCACGATCGGCTTCGACGATCTCGACGGTATCCTGCAGGACTCGGCAACCCTCCTCGTCGGGCCCGCCGAGCTCCAGCAGCTCGACACCCTGTACGGCGGGCAGGTCTCGCTGCCGGACGGGTCCTTGGGGATGGGCTCGGTGAGCGTCTCCTTCGGTCCCGGCTACGATCCCGAGACCGATCAGCTCACCCTCTGGGCCGCCATCTACGGTGACTACGGCGATCCCGCCTCGGCCCAGCTGGGCTTCCCCGTCCCGATCCAGCTTCCCCCCCCCGTGCCCGACACCCCGGCGACCCAGACCGAATTCGAGGTCCTGCTGCCGCAGTGGCAGGTGGATGAGGAGATGGGCCTCGAGACCTTCTATCTCATCCAGAACACGAGCGGCTCGGGCTCGGTGGAGGTCAGCCTCGAGCTCTACGAGGTGGATGGATCGACCCACGAGCTGTCTCCAGCGGGCACCTACGGTCCGGTCACCCTCGCTGGGGATCGGGGTCACATCGTCAATACCGCCAGCGGCGGTTGGTACACCTGTGGCGACGCGTACGGCGTGGCCAAGCTGGTGTTGGACTACGGGCCCTCGCCGCCAGCAGACACCGACGTGCTGTCCGTCTGGGGTGTCATCTACCACTCTCCGGCAAGCTCGTACGCCACGGGCAGCCATGTCTCCCCGGCCCTCGTGGCCATTCGGCCCGCTTCGCTCGAGAAAGGCGTCGACGGCCTGCTGGCCGAGGGGACGGTCCCGCTGCCGCTCTGGCAGGAAGGCGACGACCACACCAGCTTCTGGGCGATCTGGAACAGCCCGGATTCGATCCACGACCTGGAGGTGAGCCTCCGGCTACGGAACCGCTCTGGACAGCTCCACCAAGAGCCGATCCCGACTCGGCTGCTCGAGCCGGGGCAGGCCTGGCAGCCCTGGACCAAGGAGGCATGGTTTTCCGCGGGTGAGTGCGCGGGCGGAGGCGAGATCGTCCTGGACTTCCAGGGCAGCCCGAGCCCGACCGACAAGGCGCTGGTCTACGAGCTGATCTACGGCTTCTTCGACGGCCACGTGGGGGGTTACGACGTCGACCTCCGACAGTAGCCGCGCCTCACTGCCACCTCATGACCACGTCTCGCTGCGGAGCGAAGTCCTTGCGCGCGAAACGAACCTCGACCTCGGCGCCGACGTAGCGAACCTCGTCGGCAGCATAGCTCACCGTCACGTTGCGCATGGTGCGGGGATAGCGGATGACGAACTCTGCCTGCCGAATGGGCCGCCCCCAACGCTCGGCGCTCGTGACGATGTACGTGGCCTTCTTCTCGGTATGCCGTTGCCGATAGTGGACCGTGAACTTCGTCGACCCCTTCGCTGGCACCTCGATCCCAAAGCGAGCGCCTGAGGCGTTGACGTGCTCGATGGGCCGACCATCGAGCTCGACCAGATCGGGCACGGGATGCGCAGCGTCGGTCGGAAACGGATAGTGGATGCCGATCGAGCGCGACTGCTGGGCGTCGTTGGCGATGACGTAGTGCCCCACGACGTCCAGCTCGGTCTCGGACAGCCGCAGCTCGATGCGCTCGCGGTCGAAGCGTAGCTCCTGCCAGGGATGCTTGCGCGGCTCGAGCGCGCGCCAATCTTCCGGGGCGATGTCCGGCGCCCGTGGCGGCTCGGCCCGTCCGGTCGAGCTCGCCAGGCCGAGCGCGTACGCGAATGCTACCGAGCCTCCGGGCCTGAGCGCGATATCGATCCACCCTAGGTTGAGCGCGAGCATGGTCTTGTTGTCCAGCGCGCGCTGCGGCTGGATCTGGTCATCGGCGTGGACGAACCGATTGGCGAAGTAGATGCGGTCGGGCTTGCGGCCATCGGGACGCAGCATGATGAAGTTCGCCGCCCCGCTGTAGCTGCCCTCCTGCTCGCCCGCGGCCGTGTTGCCCAGGTCGTAGACCCCGCCAAAGCGGAAGCGAGCGGGATCGACCTTGGTCTCGGTGCGCACGAGCGCCTGATCCGTGTATCCCACGTCGCCCTCGGATGAGCGGTACTTGCCGAGCCAGGGATCGTCGCCCGTCCAGAAATCGAAGTGGACGGGCTCATCGCATGCGTTTTCGATCCGCGTGGATACGAGCAGGTAACGCGCCTCGCGCTTCCAGAGCAGGCGCTTGTCCACCTGATAGCAGCCGCCGCGGTTGCGCCCCGTAAGGAGCACCAGCTCAGGACCGCGCTTGCGCACCGCCCCCGAGACGTACTCGAGCCGCTGCCCATCGGGGCCAGTGCCGAAGTTCTCCGACCAGCCAAAGGCGTACTCGCGAGAGGACGCCCGGTCCCAGATGCTCTCGTCCTGTGCGCAGAACACGTTGAGCGAGGCAAAGCCCCGCAGCGGCTCGGGCGGCAGGTACTCGAAGCCGGAGCCGCTGTAGCTGCCGATGAGCAGCCCGCCCGTGTACCCCGGAAAGCCGCACTGCAGGCAAACGCGGGCGAGCGCACCGTCGTCGTATCGCTGGATGACCTCCCCTTTGCCTGTACGCGGATCCCACGAGACCTCAAACCGACGCGATCCAGCGCTGGCCGACGCGCTGGCGCTCGCCGCCACGCCGACGCTGCTCATCGGACGAGCCGAGGAGATCGTCTCCGACGTGGCGGAACGCCGCGAGCAGGCGCTCGAGCTGGCACACGCCACCGCGAACAGGAGCGCCAGTGACCAGCCGCTCGAGCGACCGGCAGAGCTTTGCGGCACACAGCGTTGCGGCGAGCAGGACACCCAGGGCCACCATAGCAGGCAAACGGCCAGGCTCCACGAGTGGAGCGCTTCGCTCGACGACCGAGACGCCGAACGAGCCGCCCGAGGTGATGTGCGCCGAGGCGCTGGACAGGCTATGCTGGAAAGAAGTGTTGCTCGGTCGTCACACGGCGCTACCGCCAGGGGGACACGCATGAAGAGGACAGCGTTTCTAGCCACTTTTGCAGCGGTCGCGATGTGGGCCACACCCCAAGCCGACGCGAATCCGATGGTGATCTGCATGCCCGGCCCGGTCACGGAGCACGGCGACCAGCACGTCACGTTGGAGTTCGAGATCGACGCCTCGTTCGTCTCCGGCGACCTCGAGGTGTACCGCGACCTGAGCGGCGCCGATCCCGATCCGGATAGCCCGACGTCCGTCAAGGTTGCCACCCTGACGACACAAGATGGCACAGCTGCGCAGGCGGATACTGGATCGGGCGTGGTCAGCACACTTCAGTTCAGCGCCGAGGATGCGTGCGTTCCGCTCGGCAGCTGGCAGTGGGACGTGTTCAGCGGTGGTGACAGCGTCTGGTGCGAGATGAGCGCAACCATCGAGACGGCCAGCCCGGCGTGCACGGGCGTAGGCGGCGGAGGTGCTGGCGGCAGTGGCGCAGCGGGAGAGGCGGCTCAGGACGTCGACGTCCCCGAAGATGTCGTGGTCGTGCAGGACTGCTCCGTGCGCAGCGCGCCGCAAAGCGGAGCAGCTGGCGCGGCCTGGTTGGGCTTGGCGCTTGGCCTGGGCCTGGGCCTACGTCGCCGCCGCAGGTAGCTAACCCCGCCGCTCGGCCGCCAGGCGATCGAGGGCGCTTTGCATGGCGGTGATGACCCGCTCGTGACAGCGCTCGACGTGCTCGTCGTCGGCCGCGGCCTCGGGGCCGTTCGGCTCGAGGACGATGGGCTCGAGCGCCTCTTGGAAGAAGCGCGACGGCCACGGCACGAAAAACGGCGGCGGCCCGATGGTCAGGCCGAGCGGAATGGACAGCGAAATGGGCCAGGCCTTGGCGCGCACCAGCTTGTCGAGGCGGAGCGCGCGGGCCAGCCACTGCCCGTCGTCGAGGATGTACAGCACCTGATGGGCGCCCGCCGAGACCACGGGGACGATGGGCACGCGCTCCCGCAGGGCCAGCCGCAGGTAGCCGCGCCGCGGCCCGAAGATCACCCGATCGCGGTCGGCGAAGGCGCGAAAGGCGTCGTAGTCGCTGCCCGGGTAGACCAGCAGCTTGGCGCCGCGCGCGAATACTCTGCGGGCGTTTTGGTGGCTCGCCCGAATGGCGCCCAACGGCACGAAGAGCTGGTTCAACGGCGGCAGCGCTGTCGAGACCTCGTGACCGAGCGCGTAGGGAAGGTCCTCGACGCCGCGCTCGGCGTAGACCTGGCAGAAGAAGGTGAACGAGTCCCACGACAGCACGCCATTGTGATTGCCCACGTACAGGGCCGGGCCCGCGGGAATGCGGTCGATGCCGCGAATCACGGGACGGAACCAGGCGCGCAGGATCGGCCCCAGCACCTCCGCAGCCCGTTCGATCCGAGCCGGATCGCGGTTTTCCAGGCTGTCGAGGTCATAGCGTTGCAGGACGCGGGCCATGCGAGCCATCATCGATCACGACCTCCCAGCATCGATTGCGCGGCGATAGACCGCCACCATAGCGCGGGCCTGCGCGGCCAAGCCGAAGCGAGGGGCGCGGTCTAGCCCGCGGCGGACCAGCTCACGGCGCAGCTCCTCGTCGCGCACAGCGGCGACGATGGCCCGGGCGATCTGGTCGTGGTCCTCGGGGTCGACCTGCAGCGCGGCCTGGCCAGCTACCTCGCCGAGCGAGCCGCAGCGGGTGGTGATGACCGGGCAGCCGCTGGCCATGGCCTCGACCACGGTGAAGCCAAAGCCCTCGGAGCGCGAGACGAACAGGTGGGCCTTCGCTCGGCGGTAGAGCGCACCCAAGTCCTGGTCGGAGACGTAGCCCAACAGGTGCACCTCGGCGGCCAAGCCCGCGCGCCGCGCTTGCTCGCGAACCTCGGCTCGGCGTCGGTCTCGGCCGACCAGGGCCAGATGCACATCCGCGCCCGCCGCGCGCGCCCGCTCGAGCCCGGCCAGCATCCCGTCGACGTTCTTCCGCCAATCGAGCGCGCCCACGTACAGCACGAAGGCCTTGTCCGCGAGGCCGTGCGCGGCTGCTCGCCGTTCGTCGTCGGGTTGCGCCGCGTCCGTCCAGCGCTCCAGCGCCACGGCGTTGTACACCTGGCTGATGCGGTCGGGGTCGATGCCCACCACCCGCACCAGATCCTGGCGCGTGGCCTCGCTCACGGCCACCAGGTGGTCGGCGCTGCGGTAGCGGCGCCGCAGGATGCGCGTTCCGAGCGTCCCGAAGCCGTCGACCAGGCCGAGGTAGCGATCCGGAAACAGCAGCGGAATGACGTCGTGGCAAGTCACCAGCCGCGGGCAAGGCGCGAGCCGCATCCCGAGGGGCGTGGCCCCTGGATCGCCCAGGTGCACCAGGGCGGGGTCGATCCGGCGGAGAGCCCGCCACAGCGCCACCCGCCTCCGATAGGCCCAGCGGTAGTGGTCCCGCTTGGTCAGCGTGCCCGCCCACGGCCGCCGCGCAAAGCCCTCGAGGTCCTCGGTGAGCCGGAAGCCGCCCGTCCAGCCGAGCTCGGTCAGGCCGACGAAGTCGAGCCCGCGCCGCTCGGCGGGCGCCAGCCTGGAAAGCCCGATGGCCAGGTCGCGTAGGTAGCGGCCGATGCCCTGGGTCCGCGTGGGCGTGCTGAGCGGGCTCAGATCGATGAGGACCGTGTCCACCACCTCTTCGCCGTATCACACAGGCTCGAGCAGCCCAAGAGCGGTACTCGCCTCGCTCGAGCCACCCAGAAACCGCGATATGCGGCGATCGCCACACGAGTCGCGAGATGTGGAGCTGCCGTCTCGCGGAATATCGCGAATGTCAGCTCGAGCGCTCTCCCAGGACGCGCCCGTACCCCTTGGATGTTCCAGGGGATGCAGGCCTCGTTCCGACTTGGCGCGATCCGTGCAATCGCGCTCGGCCACCCCGTGATGGGGTCACCGACGAACCCGGGGGGCAAGAGACCACGACTCGAGCTGGCACGAGCCAGCCAGTAGACCGTAGAAAGGATCGACAATCATGGCACGAAAGCTCAAGGGGCAGGAGCGAGTGGACCACATGGTGAACGTGCTTCGGCAGTGGCAGGGCATCGAGCGCCAGGCCATGCAGGACACGGCGGCCATCTTGCAGGAGACGCGCAACCCGCTCATCCGCGCGGTCATGGAGATCATCCGTCACGACTCGCTGATGCACCATCGCATCCAGCAGTTCATCATCGACGGGCTGACCTTCCAGTCCATCTCCGTCACCCGCGAGGAGGTGGGCGAGGTCTGGGAGAAGCTGGAGGCGCACGACGCAGCCGAGCGCAAGACCATCGAGCTCGCCAAGGAGCTGCGCGAGACCGCTTGGGATGCGACCCACCGTCAGCTGCTCGACTACCTGCTGACCGACGAGGAAAAGCACGACCGGCTCATCGAGGGCCTCGGCGAGATCAAGCGCGGCATGAACAAGGCCTCGGGCGGCTGATGCCGAGCTGACGTGCAAGGCGCATCGCCACGTGCGCGAGGATCATCTATCCTGCGGGCGTGGCTGCGCAGCAGTACGACTTCATCATCGTTGGCGGAGGCTCGGCCGGCTGTGTGCTGGCCAACCGCCTGAGTACCGCCCCGGGTCATCGCGTACTCCTGCTGGAGGCGGGGCGCCCGGATCACCGTCTGGATTTTCGCATCCAGATGCCCGCGGCGCTGACCTATCCGCTGACCGGGCGCACCTACAACTGGGCCTACGAGTCCGAGCCCGAGCCGGGCATGGGCGGGCGGCGGATCGCTCAGCCGCGGGGCAAGGTGCTGGGGGGCTCGAGCACCATCAACGGGATGATCTACATCCGCGGCAACCCGCTGGACTACGACGGTTGGGCGGAGCGCGAGGGGCTGGGTGCCTGGGACTACGCCCACTGCCTGCCCTACTTCCAGCGGGTCGAGTCGCGCCTGAACGGTGCCGACGAGTACCACGGCGTGGGCGGCCCGCTGCCGCTGACCAGCCCGGACTGCGACAACCCGCTGTTCACGGCCTTTTTTCGGGCGGTCGAGCAAGCGGGCCACGCGCGTACCGACGACGTCAACGGCTATCGCCAGGAGGGCTTCGGCGCCTTTGACCGCACCACCTATCGCGGGCGGCGCTGGAACGCGGTGCGCGCCTGGCTGGACCCGGTTCGCGACCGGGAAAACCTCACCGTGCTAACGGGCGCGCCCGTCAGCCGCATCCTCTTCGAGGGGACGCGGGCCGTGGGCGTGGAGGTGCGGCGCGGCTCGGGCAGTCGCAGCTATCGCGGCGGCCAGGTAATCTGCTGCGGCGGCGCCATCGGCTCGCCCCAGGTTCTGCAGCTGAGCGGCGTGGGCTGCGCGAGCGAGCTGGAAGCGCTGGGGATCGACGCGGTGCTCGATCT
>CAYTYV010000035.1:10163-24102 GCA_964441055.1 uncultured Polyangiaceae bacterium
CCCGGAGTGGGCGAAAACCTCCGCGACCACCTCGAGGTGTACGTCCAGTACGCCTGCCGAAAGCCGGTCAGCCTCTTTCCCGCGCTCAGCTGGACCCGCATGCCCGGGATCGGCTGGCGCTGGCTCGTGCATCGCGATGGCATCGGCGCGAGCAATCACTTCGAGGCGGGCGGGTTCATCCGCACCAACGACGAGGTGCGTTATCCGAACGTCCAGTTTCACTTCCTGCCCATCGCCATCCGCTACGACGGCTCGGCGCCTGCCGAGGGCCACGGCTACCAGGTCCACGTGGGCCCCGTGCTGTCGGACGCCATGGGCAGCGTGAAGATCCAGTCGGCCGATCCGAGACAGGCTCCGCGCATCCTCTTCAATTACCTGTCCACCGACAAGGACCGCCGCGAGTGGGTCGAGGCCGTACGCGCGGCGCGCACCATCCTCGGGCAGCCGGCCTTCGACGAGCTGCGCGGCAAAGAGCTCGCCCCTGGAGACGAGGTGCAGAGCGACGCCGAGGTGCTGGACTTCGTCGCGCGCCAGGGCGAGAGCGCCTACCACCCGTCGTGCACCTGCCGCATGGGGCTCGACGAGCGGGCCGTGGTCGACGGCCAGCTGTGCGTGCACGGGCTCGAAGGCCTGCGCGTGGTGGACGCAGCCGCCATGGCCGAGATCACCAACGGCAACATCTACGCGCCCGTCTTGATGATGGCCGAGAAGGCCGCGGATCTCATCCTGGGCAACACGCCGCTGCCGCCAGCGCGGGTCGGCTTCTATCGCCACGCGGAAGCTGCAGCAGACACGAAGGAGGCCGCTCGTCAACGCCGACCGTAGAACCGATACCCTGCTCATCGACGGGGCGTGGACGGGCGCGCGATCGGGCGCGCTCCGTCGCATCGTCGACCCCCTTGACCAATCGCAGCTCGCCGAGGTAGCCGAGGGCGACCGCGTTGACGCGCGGGCCGCCATCACCGCGGCTCGCCGCGCCTTTGACGAGGGCCCGTGGCCGCGGCTTTCGCCAACCGAGCGCGGCGCGGTTGTCGCTCGGCTCGGCAAGCTCATCGCCGAGCACGGCGCAGAGCTCGCCCTGCTGGAAACGCGCGACACGGGCAAGACCCTGACCGAGAGCCGCTGGGACCTTGCCGACGTAGCCGGGGTGTTCGCCTACTACGCCCGGCTGGCGGACGAGCTTCGGGACGAGCGCCTGAGCCCGCCCGAGCCCGACCAGTCGAGCCGCCTGCTGCACGAGCCCATTGGCGTCTGCAGCCAGATCTGTCCCTGGAACTACCCGCTGCTGCAGGCCTCGTGGAAGGTGGCACCCGCGCTGGTAGCCGGCTGCACGCTGGTGCTCAAGCCGAGCGAGCTCACCCCGATGACGAGCATTCGGCTGGCCGAGCTCTGCGCGCAGGCGGGCGTGCCTCCAGGCGTTGTCAACCTGGTGCTGGGTCCCGGGCCCACGGTCGGGGCCGAGCTTGCCGAAAGCCCGGACGTGGACATGGTCTCGTTCACGGGCGGCTTGGTCACGGGACGGCGGATCATGCACGCGGCCGCCGACACCGTGAAGCGCGTGGCGCTCGAGCTCGGCGGCAAGAACCCGCACATCATCTTTGCCGACGCAGACTTTGCCGCGGCGGTCGACAGCGCCCTCAGCGGCGTGTTCTTCCACGCTGGACAGATCTGCTCGGCCGGAGCGCGCTTGATGGTCGAGGACTCGATCCACGACCGCTTCGTCGAGGCGCTCAGGGCCCGCATGGCCGACATCCGCTTGGGCAGCGGCCTGGACGAGCGGACGCGCATGGGCCCGCTCATCTCGGCCGAGCACCGCGACAAGGTGGCGGCCTGGGTCGCCATTGGCATCGAAGGGGGAGCGCGGCTTGTGCTCGGCGGCAAGCGACCCGACGAGCCCGAGCTCGACGGCGGCTTCTTCTACCTGCCTACGCTTTTCTTGGACTGCCACGACGGCATGCGGATCGTAGAGGAGGAGGTCTTCGGACCCGTGGTCACGGTGGAGCGCTTCTCGAGCGAAGACGAGGCCGTCGAGCGCGCCAACCGCACCGTCTACGGGCTGTCGGCCGGCTTTTGGACGCGTGATGAAGCCCGCATCGAGCGGGTCTCGCGGGCGCTGCGCTTCGGCACGGTGTGGGTCAACAGCTTCAACGTCTACTATGCTGGCGCGCCCTGGGGCGGGTACAAGCAGTCGGGCATCGGTCGCGAGCTCGGCCGTCAGGGCCTGGACGAGTACACCGAGCTCAAACACGTTTTTCGGGCACTCGAGCCCCGACCTCTCGACTGGTTCTAAGCGATGCCCGAAGCCGAGCCGATGCGTCATTTCTCCTTCGAGGCCGTGCTCTTCGACCTGGACGGCACCCTCGTCGATTCCGAAGGTCGCACCGAAAAGGTGGTGCGGGAGCTGCTCGACGGCAGCGATCTGGACCCCGAGGGCGCGCTGGATCTGACGCAGCTTCACGGCGTGACCTGGGCACAGGTCGAGACCCTGCTCGGCGCGGCCTTCCCCTCGCTGGCCGGTCGCGCGCTCGGCGACGAGCTGCGACAGGCCTTCCACGCAAGCTCGCTCGCCGACCCGCCGCTGCCCATCCGAGGAGCGCGAACGGCGCTCGCCACGGCCGCTAGTCACCTCCCGACGGCGGTGGTCACCTCGAGCAACCGCGAGAGCCTCGAGCACTCGCTAGCCCAGCTCGGCGTGGACACCAGCGCGCTCGTCACCATCTGCGCCGAGGACGTCCAGCGCTCCAAGCCAGCGCCCGACGGGTTCCTGGCGGCAGCCGCGCGTTTGGGCATCGAGCCGAGCCGTTGCCTGGTGTTCGAGGACAGCATCGCGGGCCTACGCGCGGCTCGGGCAGCCGGGATGACCGCCATCGCGATCGCGCGCGACCGCGGCGAGGCTGACCGCCGCGCGCTCGGAGCCATCGCCGCGGCTGTGATCGCCGACTACACCGAGCTGCCGCCCGACTTCTTTGCTCAGGGCGCGGCGGGATCGCGCCCATGACCGAGGCCGCCTCGGGCGCGATGCCCGCCACCCGCACGATCAAGGTGTGGCGCGTGCGCGTGCTGGCCGCGACCTGGCTTTCCTACGCGGGCTTCTACTTCTGTCGGAAGAACTACGCCATCGCCAAGTCGTCCGTGCTCGATTCGCTCGAGATCACCAACTCGGAGCTGGCGCACATCTTCACGGCCTACCTGGTCGCCTACATGCTGGGGCAGTTCCTGACCAGCCTGCTGGGCCGCCGCATTGCCGCGCGCGTGCTTCTTCTGACGGGCATGGGCATCACCCTTGGGTGCAACGTCGTCTTCGGCTTCACGCTGCTGATGGGCCCAGCCGGCTACTGGCCCATGCTGCTGTTCATGGTGGTCAACGGCTTTGCCCAGGCCACGGGCTGGCCCGCGAACGTGGGCGTGCTGTCCAACTGGCTCAAGCGGCGCGAGCGCGGCAGGACCATGGCGGTCTGGGCCACCTGCTATCAGCTGGGCAGCATCCTCGCCAAGGCCTTTGCCGCCCTCATGCTGGGACTGCTGAGCGCGAGCTGGTCATTCTGGGGAGCGGCCGTGATCATGCTGGGCGTCTGGCTGCTCTTCCTTTTCCTCGAGCGCGACAGGCCCGAGGATGCTGGCCTGCCGCCCGTCATCGAGGAGGTCGAGATCGAGGTGCCCGCGGACGAGGCCGCGGGCGAGGCCCAAGCGTCCAAACCCACTGGGCTCGGCTGGAATCGGCGGATCGTCATCACCATCGCGATGATGGGCAGCACCTACTTCGCCTTCAAGTTCCTGCGCTACGCCCTGGATAGCTGGTCGCCGCTCGCCATCGAAGAGCTGTTCGGGCTGCCTCCCGATCAGGCGGGCTATGTCTCCACGCTGTTCGACTGGGTCGGCTTTGTGGGCGTGCTGGTGGCGGGCTGGGCCTCGGACCGCTTCTTCCGCGGGCGGCGCTACCAGGTGATGCTGGCCATGTCGGGCGGGATGGTGCTCGCCTTCGCCTTTTTGGCGCTCGTGGGGATGAGCTCGCTCGGGCTGTTCGCCACGGGGCTGGCGCTATGCGGCTTCATGCTGATGGGCCCTGACTCGCTGCTGTCAGGCGCGGGCGCCATCGACGTCGGCGGTCGCGCTGGGGCCATCGTGGCAGCTGGTATCATCAACGGCCTGGGCTCGATCGGCCCCATCTTTCAAGAGGAGCTCATCGGCTGGATGCTGGACCACTACGGGCTCGACGCGGCCTTCACCTTGCTCATCGGGGTCAGCGTGCCAGGCATCATCGGCATCGCCGCCCTGGCGTGGCGCAGCCACCGCGGACTGTCGAGCTTGTGAGTCGCGCGGCTGGACGGGCCTCGCGGTTCAATCCGGATCGCACGGCCCGTCGCAGGTGTGCTCGATGGCGCCGTCCGGCTGGAAGAAGCGGTCGATCTGCTCCATGCCCGCCTCCAGGCGGCGCACGGCTTCGTGAACCTCGTTGGGAGAGCCTGGTCGGGCCTGTAGATCGGGCAGGGGGTCGATGCCGAAGTCGAACTCCACCAGCGCCGAGCCGTGGTGCGGGCTATCGACCAGCTCCAAGCCCGCAATGGAGCGAGGAGCCGGCCCGAGGTGCTGGGCGCCCAGGGCGCGGGCGTGAAGGTGGGCCGAGAGGCTGGGCACCTGCGCATCGCCGATGCCGACCTGCAGCAGCACGCGGCGCTCGGTCGGGCTCGATGGCAACGGCTCGCTCGAGACGTAGGGCGCGTAGGTGAAGGGGTCGATGCGGTCGAAGATGCTCTGACTTAGCAGGCCGAACTTCTGCTGCTCGAGGAAATCGGGCACCACGGCCTGGATGAACACCAAAAAGGCCGAGAACGACAGCGAGCGGAACATGATGAACGACAGGTTGGCGCCGCTCACCCCCAGGGTGCCCCGCTCGATCACGGGCGAAAGCGCCAGATAGGTTCCGCCCAGGATGCCGCCCTGGCTTATGCCGTAGAAGTAGAGCGGCTCCTCTGGGGCGAGCACGGACGCGCCGCCGAGCTGCAGCTCGGGCAGCGAGGCGAGCGGGCCCGTGGCAGCCCAGGCCACGGCGAGGTAGTTGGCCATGGCCTGATGGACCCGGTCGGTGAACTGCAAGGCGCTGCCAAGGTCGCTCGTGATGTCGGCGAGCACGCTGGAGGTGTCCTCCTCGCTCATGCCCCACCAGTCGGCCGCCACCACCACGAAGCCGCGCTCGTCTGCAAAGCGATCGACAACGCTCCACACCTCCTCGCGCGAGCCGAAAAAGCCATGGCCGAACTGGAGCAGGCGCGCCGTCTCGTTGCCCGCGGCGGCGGCCACGCTCTGCGGAACGATCACCGTAAAGGGCACGGTCGCGCTTTCATGGGCGACCACCTCGCCGTTGGCATCGCGATGGAGCCGCGCCCCGGGCTCGGCCGACTCGACGTAGAGCGGCACCTCGACGGAGGCCTCGATGCGCCTGAAGGTGTGCTCGTCGACGTCGTCGCTCACGGCATGCACGGTGATCTCGGGGGGCTCGGCCGCGAGCCGCTCGATGACGGCGCCGCGCACCGCCAGCATGTCGCGGCTCGGCTGCGCTTGCGAGCCAGTGGAAAAGTCCCAGGCGAGGAGCAGGCCTGCCCGCGAGATGCCCGCCGCCTCGAGCGCGGGGAAGATGTCGGCCTCGTAGCGCGGCCTAAGCTCGTCGAGCACGCCGCCTGCGACCGTGCGTCCGTCCCGCAGCCGGGCAAAGCCCTCGGGCGGCTGGAGGGGCGAGCCGTCGGGGCGCCGCAGCGCGCGAATGGCCACGATGTAGCGCTGCTCGGGTTGCAGCCGCTCGAGCGGACGGATGATCACGGCCCGCCGCGCGTCTTCCAGGGCCCGCGGATCGGTTTCGCTCAGGTGCATGACGCGCCTGCTCTGGCCCGCCGCGTCCACCTCCAGCAGCACGGTGGGGCTATCGGGCTCGAGCGAGGCGGCTGGATCGCGACCAGCCGTTATCAGGTTGGTCTGGTCGACGCCGCCCGGAAAGAGCGCCAGGATCTGCGTCCCCTGCGAAAAGCCGTCGGCGGGGTAGTCGGCGAGCGTGTCCGCGGGCTGCCCATTGCCCAGGCGCAGCTGCGCCGCCTCGGTGATGGCCACGCGCTTGCCGCTCGGCATGGCCGCGTCGTCCTCCAGGAAATGATCGGACGGAAAGGGCAGCAGGCAGTCGGCATCCGCAGCGATGGGGTTACAGCCATCGACGATGGGCCAGGGCTCGTTGGCCTCGGCCGCGCTGCAGCCGAGCGCAAGCAGCCCGAGTGCGCCCGCAACGAGCAGCGCAAGCCCGGTAGCGCTCCGCCTCGAGCCGGGCCCGCTACTTGCCGCTGGCCTCGTCATCGATCCACTTGAGGTAGCTCGGCGAGCCCCAGACGATGGGCAGGGCGATGATCTCGGGCACGTCGTAGCTGTGCGTCTCTTGCACCAGCTGCTCCAGCTCCTCGAGCAGCGCCACCCTCGTCTTGACCACCAGCAGCGACTCGCTCTCGGCGTCGATCTCGTCCTTCCACCAGAAAAACGAGCTCACCCGCGGCACCACGTTGACGCAAGCGGCGAGCTTGTCCTCCAGAAGCGCCCTAGCGATCTCCTTGCCCTCCTGCTCGCTGCTAGTGGTGATGAGCACGACGCAGTGCTGCAGCTCCTCCATCTCCTCCTCCGTGTGTCCGAGCTTGTCCCGAGGGCAAAACTGTACACGACCTCCCCTGCCTTGTCCCTCCCCTGCCACCTTCCCGCCCACTCGCCATCGGCATACACTGGAGTCTTGCGCCAGCCTGCCCTCCCGCCACGCCTAGGAGCCCGCCATGCACTGCCCCCGATGTACACCACGTCACCGCACCGCCTGGCCCTTTGCCCTCGGCCTTGCCCTGCTCGCCCTCGGGACCGGAAGCACGGCAGCCGCCGCCGACATCACCTGGCACATGACGCCGAGCGAGCCGCTGGCCTACGACCCCGGCCTCGTCGAGCTCGACAGCTCGGTGGCGCGCCTTCGGGACGATGTCCCTTGGTGGAACGGCTCTTGGGGCTATCGAGCGCGCCTTCACCTGCGCAATCTGTCCACCACGCACAGTCTGCCCCAGGGCTACTCGGTCCAGGTGCGGCTGCCCCACGCCGCCTGGGTCGAGGCCGGTCAAGCGCTCGCCTCGGGCAATGACGTCCGCGTGCTGTTCTACGACGACGACCTCGACCAGTACCAGCAGCTCGACCGGGCGCCCGTGTCGTACTGGAACATCGAGGACGACGACATCCGGCTGTGGTTTGCCACGGCGCAGGAGATCCCAGCGGGCGGGCAGGACAGCCGCTACTTCCTGTACTTCGGCAACCTGTCGGCGGGCGCGGGCCCGGCCGACCTCGACCAGATCTTCCTCTACTCCGAGGACTTCGAGGGCTACGGCTGGGGCTTTGGCGGCTGCTCGGACCTGTCGCCGCCCGCGCCGTGGACGCCCGTGGACCTCGGCGGCGGCAACCCGCCCAACTGGCGCGCCTGCCAGTTCGGCGGCAGCTACGGCTTTGGCGAGCGCTCCAACGCGGCGCGCGCCACGCTGCTCGCCGACGGCATCGATCTGAGCGGCGAGGCGGGCTACGCGGTGCTGCTCCGCGGCCGCAACACGGGCACGACCGACAATGCCATCGGCTTCCACTTCAACTACCACGACGCGGACAACCACTATCTGTTCTGGTGGGCACCGGGCTACATGGTCCACCCCCAGTACTTGGTCCGCACCGTCGATGGCGGCTCCACCGCGCTCGCCTCCAACCCGGACATCTGGATGGTCTGGCAGGTATTCTACGACTTCGAGCTGCGCTACTTCGAGCGGCGCATCGAGGTGCGGGTCAACAACCTGCCCGTCATCGACTACTACGATCCACAGGAGACCTCCGATCCCGTACCTCCCGCGGGCTTCGGGCTCTACACCCACGACAACGACAACGGCGTCTACTACGACGATATCCGCCTTCGCTACTATCGAAGCCCCGAGCCCGAGCTACGCCGCGGCCTCTCCGTCGCCGCGGCAGCCCAATGGCCGAGCGACCGACCCGCGCTGGCGGTGAGCCCTGGAGCTGGGCCGCCATACACCGAGGTGACCGGCTTTTCCGCCACCACGGGCCCAGGCCACCAGGGCGAGCTCGGGTTCCAGCTCAGCCCCGATGGGACGGACTGGTTCTACCACGATGGCAACGATTGGCAGCCCGTGCCCGAGCACGAGCTTTCCCAATGGGCCAATACCGAGGCCGAGCTCGGCGCCGCGATATCGAGCTTTGCCGCCCAGGTCGGACCTGGTCGGCTGCACTTTCGGGCGCTGCTCATCTCGGACGGCACCGAGCAGGTGGAGCTCGACTCGGTGAGCATGCAATACCACTACCTTCCCGAGGATACCGACGGCGACACCATCGCCGACGAGATCGAGGGGCCCTTTGACGCCGATGCCGACGGCATCCCCAACGACGAGGACCTGGACTCGGACGGCGATACCATCTTCGACGAGGAGGAGGCGGGCGACGACGATCCCGAGACCCCGCCCGTGGACAGCGACAGCGACGGCGCCGCGAATTTTCTTGACCTCGACTCGGACGACGACGGGGTGTCCGATGCGGACGAGGCGGGCGACGACGATCCCGACACCGCCGCCGTGGACACCGATGACGACGGCGACCCGGACTACCACGACCTCGACTCGGATGACGACGGCCTGGGCGACCAGCTCGACAACTGCCGCCTGGTGCCCAATCCGAGCCAGGCCGACTTGACGGGCGACGGCGTGGGCAATGCCTGTGAGCACGACACCGACGGTGACGGCGTGCCCAATGACGAGGACCTGTGCCCGCTCGTGGCCGACCCCGAGCAGAGCGATGTCGACCAGGACGGCCTGGGCGACGAATGCGATCCCGATGACGACGGCGACGAGATCCAGGACGCCGACGACCTCTGTCCGCTGGTCTACGACCCCGAGCAGCAGGACGCCGATCACGACGGCCTGGGCGACGAATGCGATCCCGACCGGGACGGCGACGGCGTCGTCAACGAGCACGACAACTGCCCCGAGCGCCCGAACCCGGGACAGGCCGACGGCGACGGCGATGGGGTGGGCGACGCCTGCGCGAACGGCTCCTCGCCTTCGGGGGGCGCTTCGGCGAGCTGTCCCGCGGGCGTGTGCTTGTACCCCAGCTCCAACTGTGCGCTCTCGGGCGGGCTGCCAGCGGGCGATGCCCTCGCGAGCCCGGCTGCGGCGTCGATGCGGAGCGGCTGGTGGCTGCTCGGCGGCCTGGCCGTGGCCTGGCGGCTTCGGCGGAAGCGGCGCTCGCGCCATAGCTTCAGCAGCTGCCTCGGGCGCGGCGCCAAGCGGACCGGGCTTTTCGTCGCCCTGGCGCTCGGCCTGATGGCGCGCCCGGCCGCCGCCGATCTCGTCACCTGGGACTTCGATACCGCGGGTGACTACCGCTTCTACGACAAGCTGGTCGAGGTCTCCGAGGGCAATGCCCATCTGCTCGCCGAGGCCCCCTGGTGGAACGCGAGCTATGCCTCGCGGCACCGCATCGTGGTCGTCAACCGCTCCGATAGCCACGAGCTTCCCGCGGGCTACACCGTGCGGGTGGACTTTCGCCATCACGCCGAGGTTCAGCAGGAAGACTCGCTGCAAGACGGACGCGACGTGCGCATCGTCCATTACGACGGCTCGAGCTACACCGATCTTCACCGCCACCCGCTGCGGGGCTGGGCCGTGCCCTTCGCCACCACGGGCATTTGGTTTTCCACCCAGCAGCCCATTGCGCCAGGCCAGGCCGACGGCGACTACTACCTGTACTTCAACCACCCTGGCGCTGGCACGGCGCTGGAGGATCTCGCCGAGATCTTCGTGGTGGTCGAGGACTTCGGCAACCAGGAGATCATCGGCCTGCCGCCCGACTTTTCCGGGGCGACGCTCGAGGGCACGCCTGACTGGCGGGTGCTGGATGTGGCGGGCAGCTATGCCCTCTACCAGCAGAGCTCCGACGGCGTGGGCGTGGCCCTGGGCGATGCGCTGGAGGCCGCCGCCGTGGCAATGCACGCCGACGAGGGCGTAGGCTACGAGCTCATCTTCGAGATGTACTCCTACGGCACCACCAACAAGTGGTTCGGCGTGGCCTTCAACTGGCACGACAGCGACAACTACTACTTGTTCCGCTGGCGGCCGGGCTACATGAGCCATCCGCAGGAGCTGTGGCGCCGCTGGGGCGGCGACGAGCTTCGCCTCGGACGCCACGACGACGTCTTCATCCCGCCCGGGGTCTATCACAGCATGTCGGTGCGCTACTTCGAGCAGGTCCTCGAGGTGCAACACTTCGGCCTGCCGCTATTCGTGGTGGCCGAGCCCACCGAGTACCTGGCGGTGGGCGGCATGGGCCTGTACGTGAGCCAGACCGCCGACGGCGTGGGCTTCGATGACATCAAGCTGGCCCGCTACATCCGCCCCGAGCCGGTCACCGCCTTCCACGGCGAGCGCACGCAAAGCGGCGGCGCCTATACCTATCCCAGCTCGGGCGAGACCGTGGCGCTGGCCCCGGGGTTGGGGCAGCCGTACACCGCGCTGAATGACCTATCGATCGCGCTCACCCCGGCTAGCGGGGGCAGCGTGGAGCTGCAGCTAAGCCCCGACGGCTCGACCTGGTACTACTACGACACGGGCGGGGGCGCCTGGACCGAGAGCACGGGCGCGGGCTATCCCGCCCAGACCAACACGGACGCGGAGATCGCCGCCAACATCGGCAGCTTCGCAGACGACGTCGGCATAGGCAGCCTCCACTTTCGGGCCTATCTCGTCTCGAACGGCACCGAGCAGGTAGAGCTCGACAGCGTGACCCTCGATTACGACTTCATCCTGCCCGACACCGACGGCGACAGCATCATCGACGACGACGAGGGCCACTTCGACCTGGACGGCGACGGTCTACCGAACGACGAGGACCCGGACTCGGACGGCGACTTCATCGCTGACGCCGAGGAGGCGGGCGACGACGATCCGGCCACGCCGCCCGTGGACACGGACAGCGACGGAGTACCGGATTTCCTGGACGCCGACTCGGACGCCGATGGGATCTCGGACGGCACCGAGGCGGGCGACGACGATCTGCTGACCTCGGCCGTGGACACCGATGACGACGGCACGGCCGACTACCTCGATACCGACTCGGACGACGATGCCGTGAGCGACGAAGAAGACAACTGTAGGCTGCTCAGCAACCCAAACCAGTACGATCTCGACGCCGATGGCCTGGGCGACGACTGCGACCCCGATCAGGACGGCGACGGCATTGCTGACGAAGCGGACAACTGCCCGCGCGCGCTCAATCCCGAGCAAGAAGACGACGACGACGACGGCATCGGCGACCTGTGCGACGACGACAATGACGGCGACTCGGTGGAAGACGCCGAGGACAACTGCCCGCAGCACCCCAACCTGGATCAGGCAGACGGCGACGGCGACGGCCTCGGCGATGCGTGCGATCCGGACGACGACGACGACGGCGACCACGACGCGCACGACAACTGCCCGAACCACGCCACCACCAATGCCGCGGACAGCGACGCCGACGGCCTGGGCGATGCGTGCGATCCCGACGATGACAACGACGGCATCGACGACGGCGCGGACAACTGCCCGCTTCTCGCCAACGTCGCGCAGGTCGATTCCGACGGCGACGGCGTGGGCGATGCATGCCAGCAGAGCGGCTGCCAGCGCGCGTCCAACTGCGCAGGTCCGCAAAGCTGCTCGGTCGCGAGCCCTGGCGCACCTGCGACCGGAAAAGGCGCGCTCGGAGGGTGGCTGGCGCTGCTCGTCGGAGCGGCCTTCGCTGCGCTCCGTAGCCGCCCCCGCCGTCCGACCGCGCGCCGCAGTGCCTCCCGCAGCGGAGGCTTGGTGGCGCTTTTCGCCATTGCCGTGGCCCTTGCCAGCACATCGCTGTGCGGCTGCGACGATAGCGCCGCGCAGGTCATGTTCCAGCCCAGTCTGACGCTGACCGACACCGACGGCGACACCATCGACGATGAGACCGAGGGCCGCGCAACCGGTCGCGACAGCGACGGCGACGGCACGGCCGACTTCCGCGACACCGACTCGGACGACGACGGCTTCTCCGATGCCGACGAGGCTGGCGACGACGATTTGGCCACCGCGCCCGTCGACAGCGACGAGGACGAGGTGCCCGACTACCTGGACGACGACTCGGACGGCAACGGCATTGCCGACCGCTACGAGACCGCGGGAGACCTCGACGAGGACGGCTATCCCGACCGCGCCGATCTGGACGATGACAACGACTACCTGTGGGACAGCTTCGAGCTGGGCCCCGATCCCCTCTCCCCGGTCGACTCGGACGACGACGGCACGCCCGACTACCACGACGCCGACTCGGACGACGACACCATCGCGGACGCGCACGAGGGCCAGGCCGACTCGGACTCGTTCTACAGCGATCCCGCCCTGCGCGACGGCATCCCAGACCGGCTGGACCACGACTCGGACGGCGACGGCTGGCTCGACTCCGAGGAGGCGGGCGACGACGATCTGCGCACCGCGCCCGTCGACACCGATGACGACGGCGCGCCCGACTACCGCGACACCGACTCGGATGACGACGGCCTTTCCGACGCCCAGGAGCTCGAGCTCGGCACCGATCCCACCCTGACCGACACCGACGGCGACGGCTTTTCCGATCTCATCGAGGCGGCGCATCCCGATGCCGATCCCACCGATCCCACCCAGCGCTTTCCCGCGGACGACTTCTACTTCGTGCTGCCCTACCTGGACGAGCGGGGAGCGGTGACCGACGTGCTGTCCTTCGATAGCGACATCTCACAGCTCGACCTCATGATCCTGATGGACACCAGTGGCTCCTTCGGAGAGGAGATCAACGCGCTCATCGGCGATCTGCAGAGCCAAATCGTGCCCGGGGTGCAGGCTCGCATTCCCGACAGCCAGTTCGGCGTGGCGCGCTTCGAGGACTTCCCGGTCGCGCCCCACGGCGGCGGCTCTGACGTGCCCTTCGAAAGGCTGAGCCAGCTAACCGACGACGTCGATGCGGTCGAGGACGCCGTGTCGCTCTTGCCGCCCGCCGAGGGAGGCGACGACCTGCCCGAGAGCCAGGTCGAAGCGCTCTATCAGGTGGCCACGGGCGAGGGCATCCCGGGCGACGAGTTCCCCGAATATGGTCCTGGCACCTGGCTGGTGCCCCAGGCCGAGTGCGACCCCGGTCTCGGCGACGGCACCCTGGGCGGGGTCTGCTTCCGCGAGGAGGCCCTGCACGCCGTGGTGCTGGTAACCGACGCGCCCTTCCACGACGCCGACGACTACGTGGGGCTCACGACGCCTCACACCTGGGAGGATACCGCTTCCGCCCTGGATGCGCTCGGCGTGCGCGTCATGGGCATCGCCAGCGGCGAGCCCGCCCGCGAGGCGCTGGAAGATACCGCCTTTGAGACGGGCGCCTACGTGCCCGTCTCGGCCTTTGGCGGCGCAAGCTGCAACACGGGCATCAATGGCGCGCCGCGGGCCCCGCTTGCTGGCTTCTGCCCGCTTACATTTTCCATCGACGGCGAGACTGGCGAGGGCCTGGGCGGCGCCATGGTCACGGCCATCGAGGCCCTGGTACGCTTTCGCGCCGTCAACGTCACCATTTCATTGGAGGGCGAGAGCGAGAGCCTAAACGAGGTCGAGGGCGCGCCCGTGGCCATGCCGAGCGGCACCACCACCGCCGACTTCATCGAGTCCATCGAGCCGCTCGACGCCATCGTGCCCGAGGGCGGCTCGCCGCCCATCATCGAGGAGGACGGCTTCCGCGGGGTCACGCCCGGGACGACGCTGCGCTTTTCCTTCCAGGCCTACAACGATCTGGTCGAGGGCCGCCCGACCTTCGTGATGTTCCGCATTCGCGTCAACATCTGGGGCGATGGCAGCACGCTGCTCGATCG
>CAYTYV010000036.1:0-16394 GCA_964441055.1 uncultured Polyangiaceae bacterium
GGAGAGGCCGCACCGATGTCCATGCCTCCGGGCATACCATGGCCGCCCGATGGCGAGGCACGCGGAAGGCCGTGGCAGAGGGCCTGGGACTGGCCGCCCGCTTCGAGCGGGGCAGCCGCTGCGCGGGCGGGCCTATGGCGCCGCGCTCAGCCCAGCAGGATGCGCTCGCCGTCGATGCTGGTGTCCTCTTCGGAGACCATCACCGTGCGGCGGGAGCGGAGCGCGTAGACGTCGCGCACGATGGCGCGCACCCGCCCGAGCCGCGTCTGCAGCAGATCGGCCACGTCGCGGTAGGCGGTATGCGCCCGTTCGACGAGCTGATGGGCCTCGAGCTCGTAGTGATCCACCCTCGTCGCGAGCCGCTCGGCCGTGGTGGTGATGGAGCGGGCCACGAGCTGCGTGGTCTCGCCCGTGAAGCTGCTCTTCACCGCGTCCACCTCGAGGGCGCGCGTGGAAAGGCGTACGGACTCCGGCTCGAGCTCGAGGCGCGCTCGGCTGCCCGCGCTAGCCTGGATGCTCCGCTGGGCGCTCCAGACCACGTCGCGCTCGGCCTCCACGGCTACATCCTGGCCCGACTGGATCCGCACGCGGCCGTGCGGCGCAGCCAGCACCAGATCCCCGCGCGGCACCGACAGCTCGGCCTGACCATCGGTATAGCGGAGCAGCAAGCGGCCCTCGGGGTCGCGAAGCTCGAGCCCGCCTCGTCGAGCGATGGCGCGGGTGCCATCGGCTAGGGTGAGCGCGGCCTCGGCTGGCTCGCTCGGCTGGTCGCTATCCAATCTCTTTGCCGCCTCGCCCATGGTCGTGTGCTCCCAGTTGAGCGGCGCAGTGTAGCACCGTCGCTGGCTGACATCATTAGCGGAGCGAGGCGTGCGCGCAGCTCTTGTGGGAAGCGGCGCCTCAGCCCGCGGCCAGAAGCTCGAGCCGCGCCATGGTGCTGCAGGCCTCGGAGACGGCCCGCATGAGCCGCAGGCGGCTGTCGCGCACGGCCTCGTCCTCGACCATTACGTAGACGTCATCGAAGTAGCGGCCGAGAAGCGGCGCAAAGGCAGCGATCTGCCGAAAGGCCTCGTCGTAGTCGCCGCGCTCGCCTAGCTCGGAAAGCCGCGCACGGAGCTCGCGGAATCCATCGTAAAGCGCCTGCTCGCTCGGGTGCGGGCTCGGCACCACGGCCTCGGGCGGCTCGGGCTCGCCCGCGGGCGCCTCCTTGGCGATGTTGGTGGCGCGCTTGAACACCTCGCCCACGCGCGCGCGCGTCTCGGCGTCTAGCTCGGCGATGGCGAGCGCGCGCGCCCGCGCATCCAGTGGCCGTTCGGCGGCAACGCCCAGGGCTGCATCGACCGCGTCGGCGGGGGTGGCGTCGACGAGCAGGCCGCGCAGCCGGTCGCGACTGAACGCGGACAGGGCGTCGCTGAGCTCGAGCTCGCTGCGATCCAGGGCAACCTCGGCCTTGGCGTAGCGCTGGTAGGCGGCGCGGAAGGCGCGGCGCAGATCGAGATCTAGCCCGCGGTCGAGCAGCGTGCGCAGCAGGCCGATGCACGCCCGTCGTAGGCCAAAGGGGTCGGCAGCCCCGGTGGGGCTGAGCCCAATAGAGAAGAAGCCGACCAGGGTGTCGAGCCGGTCGGCGATGGCTACCAGGGCGGCGGCATGGCTCGGCGCGATGCGATCGGTGCCGCCGCGGGGCAGGTAGTGATCGCGGATGGCGTCGGCCACCTCGGGGGAAAGGCCGTGGCGCAGGGCATAGGCGCGGCCCACCTCGCCCTGCAGCTCGGGAAGCTCGCCCACCATCAGGGTGACCAGATCGCACTTGGCAAGGCCCGCCGCCTCGGTGGCGACCGTCAGCGTGTCGCCATCTACGCCGCACGCTTCGCCGAGCTCGGGCAGCAGCCGCTCGATGCGCTCTACCTTGTCGAGCACGCTGCCCAGGCGGTTGTGAAACACGATGCCGCCGAGCTCGGGGCGGCGCTCGGACAGCGCTTGCTTCAGATCCTCGCGCAAGAAGAACTGCGCATCGCTCAGCCGCGCTCGCATGACCCGATCGTTGCCCAGCCGGATGGCCTCGGGCCGCTCGGCCGTGTTGACCACCGCGAGGTAATGGGGAAGCAGGCGGTCGTCCTTGCCGCGCAGGCAGAAGTAGCGCTGATGACCGCGGGCGACCTCCAGCACCACGCACTCGGGCAGCTCGAGAAAGCTCTCGGCAAAGCCGCCCGCGATGACCTGGGGGTCCTCGGCCATGGCCAGGTTCTCGCGGAGCAGGAACTCGTCCTCGATCCACCTTCCGCCGAGCTCGGCCGCGGCCCGATCCAGCCGCTCGCGCATCTGCTGGGCGCGCTCGGCCGGATCGACCAGCACGCTCGCGCGGCGCAGCGCATCGACGTAGCCGGTTGGGCTAGGCAGCTCGATGGGCTCGGGATGTAAAAAGCGGTGACCCAAGCTCAGCCTGCCGCTCGCGACGCCAGCTAGCTCGAGCGGCACCACCTCGGAGCCGAGCAGCGCTAGGAGCCAGCGGATCGGCCGACCAAAGCTGAGCGTGCCCGCGCCCCAGCGCATGGACTTGGCAAAGGGGATCGCGGTGACCACGGCGGAAAGGGCCTCGGGCAACAGCTCCATGGCAGGCCTGCCTGCCTGGCGGCGCATGCCTGCGACGTACTCGCCCTTGGGCGTGTTGACGCGCTCGAGCTCGCTCGGGACAAGGCCGAGCTTTTTGGCAAAGCCCTCGGCCGCGCGGGTGGGCTGGCCATCGCGAAAGGCCGCCGCAACGGGTGGGCCCACCACCTGCTCTTCGATATCGGGCTGGACGGCCTCGAGGCCGCGGACGAGCAGCGTCAGCCGACGGACCGTGCCCAGAACCGCGATCTCGGAAAAGCCCAGCCTCGTTTCGGAGAGCTTTTTTCGGGCGAGCCTGGGAAGCGCTTCGAGGGCGCCGTCTAGCAGGGAGGCTGGCAGCTCCTCGCAGCCGATCTCGAACAGCAGATCTCGTCGGTCGGAAGTCATCGGGGCGTCGTTGGCGCAGCGGCCGCGCGGCAATCGAGCACGTCGCCGAGGTCATAGCGTCCAGGCGGGCGGCCGCACAAGAACTGCGCCGCACGAAGCGCGCCGTGGGCGAACAGATCGCGGTCAACGGCGCGGTGGGTGAGCTCCAGGCTCTCGAGCGCGCCCAAGAGCTGCACGTTGTGCACGCCGATGACCCCGCCGCCGCGCACGGCGTGAACGCCGATCTGCTCGGTCGGTCGGGCTCCGGTCTGTCCCTGTCGGCCGTAGACGGGCTCGAGCTCGGCGCGCGCCTTTTGGGCCGCCTGCACGAGCTGGTGGGCGGTGCCGCTCGGGGCATCGACCTTGGCGCGGTGGTGAGCCTCGACGATCTCGACGTTGTAGTCCGGGCCGAGCATGCCCACGGCCTGCTCGACCAGTCGGCTGAGCACGTAGATGCCCAGGCTCATGTTGGGCGCCCACAAGACGGGTATGGACCGGGCCGCCTCGTCGAGCGCTCGGAGCTCGTCGGCACCCAGCCGGGTGGTGCCGCTCACCACGGCCACGCGGGCGCGCGCGGCCTGCCGCAGCATGCCCGCGAAGGCGGGCGCCAGGCTGAAGTCCACGACGATCTCCGCCCCCAGCAAGCCCGCGGCGGTATCGGCGCTCACCTCGACGCCGATGGTGCCCAGGCCCGCGAGCTCGCCGAGGTCGCGGCCCACGGCCGGGCAGTCGGGCGCCTCGATGGCGCCCACGATGGTGGCCTGCTCATCGGCGTGAGCGAGCCGCGCCACGGCTAGTCCCATGCGCCCGGCCGCGCCGAAGATGGCGAGCTTCACGAGCCACCCGATCCAGCATCGAGGTCGGTCAGATCCAGGCCCAGGCCCCGCAGCGCAGAGGCCACGGCCGACCGCGTCGCCCTGCTCGATCCGACCAGGGGCAGGCGCACCTCGGGCGACATCCGTCCGAGCAGCGCCAGGGCGGCCTTGCAGGGAACGGGGTTGGGCTCGAGAAACATCGCGCGGTGCAGCTCGAGCAAGCGGAAGTGCGCCCCGCGGGCGGCCTCGAGATCGCCCTTGGCCATGAGGCTCGTCACCTCGCTGACGCGGCCTGGCAGCACGTTGGCCGTCACGGAGATGACGCCTGCCGCGCCCACGGCCATCATGCCCAGGGTCAGGGCATCGTCGCCCGAGAGCACCGCGAGCCGCTCGCCCAACCGTCGCTTGAGCTCCTGGCAGCGGGTGACGTTGCCCGTGGCGTCCTTGAGGGCGTGGACATTGGGCGCCTGCTGGCAGATCTGCTCGGTGGTGTCCGCGTTGAGATCCACCCCGGATCGGCCCGGGATGTTGTAGACCACCACGGGCCTGTCGACGGCCTGCGCCACGGTCACCATGTGCTGGCGCAAACCGTCCTGCGAGGGCTTGTTGTAGTAGGGCACGACCAGCATGACCGCGTCTGCGCCCGCCTTGATGGCGGCCCGGGATGCCGCGATGCTCTTGTGCGTGGAGTTGGTGCCCGTGCCCGCCACGACGGGCACCCGGCCTGCCGCGGTGCGCACCACCTGCGCGACCACCTCGCGCTGCTCGTCGGCCGAGAGGGTGGGCGACTCGGCCGTAGTGCCGCAGGCCACCAGCCCGGCCACGCCGCCCGCGATCTGCTCCTCCACCAAGCGCTCGAGCGCGCCCCAGTCCACCTCGTCGCCGTCGCGGCCAAAGGGCGTGACCAGCGCGGTGAAGGTTCCTTGGAATGTGCAATCCGCCATGGGCCCAGGACGATGCGGCTGGCGCTCGCCGAAGGCAAGTGTTGAGGGATGCGAACGGGGCGACCGCCTCCATTTGTCCGCGCCAACAAGGGGACAGGCTTCTTGGTCTCTGGCATTTGCCAGCCGCGGGCGGTCGCGCTACATAGCGCGGGCCTTCGTTGACGAGCAGGAACTGGGCATGGCAGCGGGCGAGTACTTCAGCAGCATTTGGCGGGCGAGCAACACCATCCTCGAGGGGATGGCGGTCACCTTCTCGCACCTTTTTCGCGAGCCCATCACGGTGCAGTACCCCGATCGCACCGATCGGCCGGTCTCGCAGATGCTGCCGCCCCGCTACCGCGGCTTGCTCGAGGTGCAGCTCGACATCTGTACGGGCTGCAGGCGCTGCGCGCGGGTCTGCCCCATCGAGTGCATCGTGCTCGACACTCGGAAAAACCCCGAGACCAAGGCCCTAGAGGCCACGCGCTTCGACATCGACATCGGCAAGTGCATGTTCTGCGGCCTGTGCGTGGACACGTGCAAGCTCGATTCCAGCGGCGCGTTGCGGCACACCGCCGAGTTCGAGGGGGCGGTCGACAACCTCGATGCCCTCATCTACCGCTTCGTGCCCGAGGGTCAGAGCGTGCCCATGTACCGCGCGCCCAAAGACAAGAGTCAGATCCCGGTCGGCGAGTACGGCCCCCATGCGCGGGAGGCCCGCAGCCGGGCCATGCGCGAGAATCCCCAGCGCTTCGCCGAGCTGCGCAAGACCCGCCCCGAGGCCTGATTAGGGCGCTCGCGCCGTGGCGCGACGCTGCGCCAAACGTTGCCCAGCTACCGATGGCGGTGCTACCCCTTCGGCGTGATGCCCGAGCGCCCGAGCAGCCCGGCTCGCAAGGCCGTGGAGCGCTACCTTTCGTACCTGGTCGAGCAGAAGCGCGCGCCCGCGAACACCGCGGCGGCCTATCGTCGGGATCTCGAGCAGCTGCTGTCCTTTGCCGAGCGGCACGCGCCCGCCCGGCCGCTCGAGCTCGAGGCCATCGACGTCGCGATGCTGCGGAAGTGGTTGGGCGAGATCGCCCCTGGCCTTCGCACCAGCACCATCGGCCGGAAGATGGCCGCGGTGCGGGCGCTGTTCAACTTCCTCAAGCGCCAGCGTCGGGTGCGCGTCAACCCCGCGGCCTCGCTGCGGCTGCCCAAGCTGCGGCGGCCGCTGCCGACCTTTTTGGACGCCGAGGCCATGGCCGAGGTGGTCGAAGAGCCAGCGCCAGGTGGCCTGCTGGGCCTGCGCGACCGCGCCGTCTTGGAGATGCTCTACGCCGCGGGCCTGCGGGTCTCCGAGCTCTGCGGCCTGGACCTCGACCGCGTCGAGCTCTCGGAAGGCTCTGGCCTGGGGCTGGCTAGGGTGGTGGGCAAGGGCGACAAGGAACGCCAGGTGCCGCTCGGGCGGCAGGCCTGCGCTGCGCTGGTGGCCTATCTCAGCCGTCGCGGCGAGCTGCTTCGCCCGTCGAGCTCGGACGATGCTCGTCGCGCGCTGTTTCTGTCTAAGCTCGGCAGGCGGCTGAGCGTGCGCAGCGTGCAGCACCTGGTCAAGCGCTACGGCGTGCAGGCGGTGGGACGCGCAGACCTGCATCCCCACGCCTTTAGGCATAGCTGCGCCACACACCTGCTCGACGGCGGCGCGGATCTCCGGAGCATCCAGGAGCTGTTGGGCCACAGCACCCTTTCGGTGACGCAGCGCTACACCCATACCTCGGTCGCCCGTCTGCTGGAGGTCTACGACCGGGCCCATCCACTAGCCGGTCGCGGTCGTGTGCGGCCCGCGGCGCCCGCTGCTGCGACGGGGACGGCGCGCCGTTCATCTGCGTCCGACGAGCTGTAGCAAGGGATTCGAGCGATGAGCTCTGCCGCTTCGCCCCCGCCCCGCTCCGTGCCGCGCGCGTCCGCTGGCGGCGGCCCTGGCCTGATGTGGCGGCGGCTCGAGCCGGGCCGACGTCGGCTTGGCCTGAGCGCGGCGCTGGGAAGCTGGGCCGCGCTCGCCGTGGCGCTGGTGGACGCCAGCTGGGCCCGCAGCGGCCACGCCAAGCCGCCCGGGCTCTGGAGCGTGTACTGGGCTGAGGCAGGGGTGCTCGTGCCGCTGGGCCTGGTCGTGGGGCTGGTGGTGGGCCTGGGCTCGTGGTTCCTCCATCCGCGCGTCGAGCCCACGGTGCCGCGGTTTTTCGAGTGGCTGCGCAACCGCGCGACCGGCCATCCCGCCGACGTTGCGGCCTTCCTCCCGCTGGCGGTGCTGGCGGCTTTCGGCTGGGCCACCCTGAGCGCCCAGCTCGCCCGTCGGCTCTTGGCCATGGATCTCGGCCCGTGGCTCTGTGGCTCGGCCGTGGCCGTGGGCGCCCTGGGCCTGGGCCTTTTGTTCGGGCTCGGCGCGCTCGGGCTGACGCCTCTTTTGCGGACCTCGCTGGCGCGGCTCAGCGCTCGCTCGCGGCTGTGGGTGGATCCGCCCTTTACCCTGGCGCTCGGCCTTGGCGCGTGCGCGGTCTTGCTCGGTGTGGGCATCGGCTGGGGTGGCGTTTCGGGACAGGGCGGGCTGCTCGGCATCTACGGGGTGCTCAAGCGCCAGGCGCTGGACCTTCGACGGGCCGCCTGCCTGCTCGCGCTCGGCGCGGTCGCGTACCTGGCGCCGCCGCTTCTCGCGGGGCTTCGCAGGCCGCTGCTCGCCTGGGTGGCCGCGCTCGTGCCGCTCGGCTTCACGGCGCACGCAGCGGCCGCGCTGAACGAAAAGGGCGACGTGGCCCTGCTCATCGAGCGCGGCGCCCCGCTCGGCAAGCGGCCACTCAGTGCCCTGCGCCAGCTGAGCGACCGCGACGGTGACGGCGCCAGCCCCTGGTTTGCAGGCGGCGACTGCGACGACCGAGATCCCGCCATCGGTCCTGCGGGTGAGGAGGTACCGGATAACGGCATCGACGAGGACTGCTCGGGCTCGGACCTGTCACTGGCCGCCATCGCCGCTGCCGAGCCACCGCCCCAACCGCCCAAGCCGGACCGCTTCGCCAGCATTCCCGAGGACGCCAACCTGGTGCTCATCGTCGTCGACACCCTGCGCTACGACGTGGGCTACATGGGCTACGACCGGCCCATCACGCCGAATATCGACGCGCTGGCCCGCCGCTCCACCATCTTCGAGCGCGCCTATGCGCTGGCCTCCTACACGGGCAAGGCGGTCGGGCCGATGCTGATCGGCAAGTACGGCAGCGAGACCCACCGCAACTGGGGCCACTTCAACCGCTTCGGCGAGGAAGATATCTTCGTGGCCCAGCGATTCAAGCGCGCGGGCATTCGCACCATCAGCGTGCAGGGCCACCGCTACTTCGGTCGCTTCGGCGGTCTGGAGCGGGGCTTCGACGTGCTGGATCTGTCGGCGGCACCGCCCGAGGGCGCGAAATGGGCCAAGGACTCGAGCGCGACCAGCGACAAGCTCACCGACGCGGCCATCGCGGCGCTCGAGGCGTCCGAGAGCCAGGGAAAGCGCTTTTTTCTGTGGGTGCAGTACCTCGATCCGCACGAGGACTACATCCCGCACAAGGACGTGCCGAGCTTCGGTCGCAAGGCGCGGGATCTGTACGACGCCGAGGTGGTGTTCACCGATCGGCACGTGGGCAGGCTGCTCGACTACATCGCCCAGTCGCCCTCGGCCGAGCGCACCTGCGTTGTCCTGACCAGCGACCACGGCGAGGCCTTTGGCGAGCACGGCATGTGGCGGCACGGCTTCGAGCTGTGGGAGGTGCTGGTGCGGGTTCCGCTGCTGGTGCATGTTCCCGGTCTGGAGCCCTCGGTGGTCAAGGCGCGCCGCAGCCAGATCGATCTGGTGCCCACCATGCTCGAGCTCATGCGGCTGCCGCTGCCCGAGCCCTGCCAGGAGCAGCCGTGCACGGACTTCATCTCGGGCCAGTCGCTGCTGCCGGATATGCTGCTCGAGCCCGGCAAAGAGGCGGCCGAGCGGGACGTTATCATCGACATGCCCGCCGGGCCCTACAACGACTCGCGCCGCGCCTTCATCCACGGCGATCTCAAGCTCATCATCTCGCGCGGCTCCCACAAGGAGCTCTACGACCTGGCGAGCGACCCCGAGGAGAGCAGGAACATCTGGGCCAAGGACCGAGCGCGCATCGAGGATCGCTATGCCGCGGCCAAAGCGCGGCTCCGCGAGATCGAGGTGACTGGCAAGCGTAAGTAGGCGGCGCGCTCCGCTTGGGCGCGCTAGACAAAAGGCCTGATGTGCGCGCGTCGCGACCGACCTAACCTCGGGCCTTTGGCGGCCGTGCTCGTCGTGGTCTTGTGGGGGGTCGCGACGGGCTGCGGCGGTCGCCACGCCGCGGCGCTGGAGCGGGGCGACCGCTTCGCCCAAGCTGGAATGTGGCCCGAGGCTGCCGCGCAGTACGAGCTCGCGGCGAGGCTCGAGCCCGACGAGCCAGAGGCGGCCATCAAGCTCCGCGAGGTGCAACGCCAGCAGGCCGCGGCGTGGATCGACCGAGCTAGGGCCCACGAGCGGCGCGGCGAGTGGGCTCAGGCGCTCGGGCTGGCGCTCCAAGCGGCCAAGCTCGTCCCCCAAAGCCCTGCCGTGCAACAGGAGCTCGGGCGCATGACCGACGCGGCCGTAGACCAAGCCGAGCGGCTGCGGGCGGGCGGCCATCTCCGCGCGGCGCTGCAGCTTGCGACCGAGGTCGTCGCGTCGTGGCCCTACCACGTCCGGGCGCGTCAGCTTCGCCAGCAGCTCGGCCTCGAGCTGGCCGAGCGGGCTCGCGAGCAGGCTCGGGCATTTCTGGCGAGCGGTCGGCCTGGGGCTGCCTTGGTGGCGCTGTCGGCCTGCTTGGCCGTGCGTCCCGACTGGCAAAGCGCCCGCCGTGACTTCGCTACGACCCTGGCGCGACTGCGGCAGGAGCTGCGTTTCGGGGTGGTGCTGACGCCCTTCGAAGGGGAGGGTCGCAGCGCTGTGCTGGCCGCCGAGATCGACGCGGCGATGCTCCGCCAGCTCTTTGCCGAGCGGCTGCTCGTCGTCGTGGTGGCCGACCGAGCCCAGGCGCCTTCGCGCGGCATCGCGCTGCGCGGCGCGCTCGAGGGCTACCGATTCGAGCAAAGCCGCCGACCCGAGGGCCGTAGCTGCGAGGTCGTCTGCGGCCGCGAGCATCAGCCCAACCCCGAGCGCGACCACATCGAGACCGATCTCGCCCGCATCGAAGAGCGGCTGTCCCGCGAGGAGGACGAGGTGGCCGATCGGCACGACGAGCTCGCGCGCTGCGAGGCGGAGCTCGACCGCGTCGAAGCGGACATCGAGCGGCGCCAGCGCGAGGTGGACGAGGCCCGCGAGCGGCTGGAGCGCTGTCGCGCGCGCGCGAAACCGGACGAGCGCCCGCGGTGCAGCGCCGAGCAAAGCGCCTTGCGGTCGGCCCGCTCCTGGCTGGAGAGCGAGCGTCGCCGCCGCTCTTCGCCGAAGAGCAGGCTCACCTCGGCTCGACGCGCGCTCGGAAGCGCCCGCGAGGATCGCGATCGCGTGCGGCGCGACCGCGACCGGCTTCGGCAAGGGCTGCTCAGCACGCCGCGGACGATCGAGGTCGAGCGGACCTGCCCCTATGACTACGCGGTCGAGGTGCACGAGGCGCGGGCGCGGGTCACGGCCCGATTCGCGCTCGAGCTGCTCGGCGAGGAGCCCACCCCGGTGCGCGAACGCCGTCGCGAGTACCGCACCGCCCAACAGGACGAGACCCATCGAGCCCAGCCCGGGCGCTGCGTCGAGCTCGCCCAAGCCGATCCCCTGGAGCTCGCCAGCGAGGCCGAGCTGCAGAACGAGCTCCGCCTACAGATCGCCGCCGCGCTTCGCGCCGAGGTGCTTCGGGCCTATCAGGGCTATGGCCGTGCGCTGCTGACGAAGGGGCGAGGGCACCAAGCGGCCGGTCGTCCGGACGAGGCCACGGAATCCTACATCCGCTATCTGCTGCTCATGCCCGACGACGCCGAGGCGCGCGCGGCCATCGCCGCGTTCTTGGCTCAAGCCTGGAGCCAGGCCGAGCTCGGCCCGCTGTGGCGAGCGGTCAGTCCTGCGCCTGCAAGGCCCACGGCGGCGCGGCGTTGACGAGCAGACCCGCGCGGCACTTGACCTCGACCTCGGAGAACGCGGTGTCGCCCTTTTGCGCGCGCACCACGTACTCGCCGGGCGGCACCTGGATGAAGAGGACGCCGCCGTGCTCGCTGCTGTTGTCGCGGTCGAGATCCGGCGCGCCCGTCTCGTCGAAGTAGACGGGACCTTCATTTTCCTGCCAGGAGGGATCGATGGTCACGGTAGCGCCCGGCTCGCCGATGGGGCCATCGTCGTAGAGCGAGCCATCCGAGCGGCTCGCGGTGGTGAGCACCTGGCATTTGGTGGGGTCCAGCGTTTCGCCCAAGCGGCTCAAGAGGCTCTCGGCATCGGCGTGCGATAGCGCCTGGACGGTCACGTCCTCAGCCGCTGTCGGGCCCAGCGTGAGCGAGCCGGTCTGGGTGGCCTCGTAGTCGGGATGCTGCACCACCAGGGTGAGCCTGCTGCCGACCTCCAGGCCGTTGAAGCGAAAGCCGCCGTCGCCATCGGTAACCACGCGGAGGCTGGGGCGCTCGAGCACCCACACGTCGGCATCGGCGAGGCGAGCGCTCGGCCCCTCGCCATAGGCGAAGGCATGCCCCTGGACCCACGCTGTGGGCGGACCGCTCTCGTCGTCGTCAGCGCAGCCCGCCGCCAGGGCTGCGGCAAGTAGCGCTGCCGCGGTCGAGCCGCAGCCGTTTGTCCGCCGCCTGCGAGCATGTTGCCGCTCGTGGCGCGGGCGGGCTCGGGAGCGCATTGCCATCGGGCTCACTGTATCCCGCAGCGACAGTGGTCACAACGGGCGGAAAAAAGGCATGCCGCCCGAACGGGCAAAGACTCCAACCAGCAGGTGCGGGAAGCGTGTATCCTTGAACGCACGCCAGGCCGTCGGTCGCCCTGGCCGCAGGCGGCGCTTTTTGCCGGGCAGATCCATGGACCAGCAGCGGCGCGGTGTACGGCACGAGCAGCGGCTCCGAGCGGGCCGCGGCTGGTCGGTCCCGCGGGCGAGCCTGGCCTGGCCCTGGCCAGGCGGGGCGATCGGCTTGACCATGCTCGTCCTGTGCGGCTCGGCCTGCGGCAACGACGAAGAGCTCGGCGCGCTCGGGCTCACGCTAACTGAGCTAAGGCCGCAGGCTGGTTCGGCGCGTGGAGGCGACGAGCTCACCCTGCTGGGCTCGGGCTTCCAGCCGGGAGCGACCGTCACCGTGGGCGGCGAGCAGGCGAGCTCGGTCGAGGTGCTCTCTCCGGAGCGAGCCCTGGTCGTGACGCCTCCGCTAGTCGCTGGGCTGCTCGACGTCGGCCTCGAGAACCCGGACGGCACGGGCGTCCTTTTGGCGGGCGGCTTCGAGGCGCTGGCGCTCGACCTGCGTTTCGTCGAGGCTCCGCCCATCGAGCTCGAGCTCGCCGAGGAGGCGGCCATCACAGGCGCGGCCGCCGCCGACTTCGACGGCGACGGCGACCTCGACCTTGCCCTGGGCGTGAGCGGCGGGCCCAGCGAGCTGGTGCTGAACGACGGCCTCGGCAACTTCGAGCGGGCCACCTCTGGCGGGGCCGCCTCGCCGCTTCCCGGCTGGAGCTACGACACCCGCGCCATCGTTGCCGCCGACTTCGACGGCGATGGCGACATCGATCTTTTCGGCGCCAACGGTGGCACCGAGCAGGATTGCCTGTACCTGAACGACGGCAGCGGCCAGCTCGAGGACGTCTCGGCGAGCGCGCTTGTCGAGCTGGGCGACGAGTCCACCGCCGCCGCCTCGGGCGATCTCGACGGCGACGGCGACCTCGACCTGGTGGTGGGCAACGCGACGGCGGACGATGACCTTGCGCTGCGCGTGTACTGGAACGGTGGGACCGGCATCGTGCCAACGTCGAGCGCGCTCGCCTTCGAGCTGGACGAGGAGGGGACCGTGCCCGCGCGCGACTGGCTGGTCGCCGACGTGGCGCTCGGCGATCTCGATGGCGACGGCGCCCTCGACATGGTGGTGGCGATCGATCCCGCGGGCGGCGCGGGCGCGCTGCGGCTTTTGCGATGGCAGGCTCCGAGTGGCTTCGTCGAGACGCCCGCGAGCGCGCTGCCAGCACCTGCCGATCCGGTCGGGCGGGTCGCGCTCGGGGATGTGGACGGCGACGAGGACCTCGACGTGCTGGCGAGCTGCGGCCCGGGCCAGGACCGGCTGCTCGTCAACGACGGCAGCGGGCACTTTTTCGACGACACCGTGGCCGCCATGCCCTTCGACGCTGCGGCCGGCCGCTGGGCCGTCCTGGCCGACCTCGACCGCGACGCCGACTTGGATGCCGTGATCGCCAATCACGGCGCCCCGAGCCGCCTCTATCTCAACGACGGCGGTGGTCGCTATCGGGACTACACGCCGCTGTTGCCGCTTCACGCCGACGAGTCGGTACGCGCGCTCGTGCTGGACGCCGACGATGACGCCGACCAAGACATCGTGCTCGCCAACGGCGCGGGCGTGCCGCTCAGGCTCTACCTATCCGTTAAGCCCTCTCCCTACGATGACCTTCCGTGACCTTTCCGCCTTGGCGCTGTTGACAGCCACCGCTGCCGTTTTGGCAGCCTGCTCGGAGTCGGCCGGGACGGGCGGGCTTTTGCGGATCGATGACGTGGAGCCGGCCGAGGGGTCGGCTCGCGGCGGCAGCGAGGTGAGCATCATCGGCGCGGGCTTCGACGGACAGGTCCAAGTGCGCTTCGGCGCGCGCGACGCCGAGCTGGTCTCTGCCACCGAAGCCACCTTGCAGATGCGCACGCCGCCGTCGGTGGCCGGTCAGGTCGACGTGACGGTCGAGCTCGGCGCGGAGCGGGCGAGCAAGGACGCGGCCTACAGCTTCTTGCCGATCCCGCTTCGCTTCGCCGACATGGCGGGCCTCTGGATGCCGCCAGGGGCCTTCTTCGGGCATGCGGCCGCCTTGGTCGACGCCGACGGCGACGGACAGCTCGATATTGTGCAGACGGGCGGGCCCGAGGGCGTGTGGATCCACCCGGGCGACGGCACGGGCCACTTCGATGCGCCTCGCGCGATAGGCGTTGAGGACGGGGCCTCGGTGGATGTCCGGCAAGTGCTCGCCGCCGACCTCGACGGCGATGGCCCGATCGATCTGCTCTTTGGCTCCGTGCGCGCCGAGGCGGACGAGGACGATCCGGGCAACCGGCTGTATCGAGGCGGCGCTGCGGGGAGCTTTTCCGACGAGACGGACGACTCGCTGCCCGCCGGGTTGGACCCCATACGGGTCGCCTTGGCCGCCGATCTGGACGGCGACGAGGATCTCGACATCGTCGCCCTAAGCGCCCTTGAGGGGCCCGATCCCGCGCCGCGGCACATGCTGCTCATCAACGTCGGAGCAGGCCGCTTTCTCGATGTCAGCGACGAGCGGCTACCTAGCGGCGCCTTTGCGGCCTCGGGCTTAGCCGCAGCCGACGTCGAAGCAGATGGCGACCTCGACCTGCTCGTCACCTCCTCGGGCGCGCCCTGTCGGCTTTGGCTAGGCGATGGCCTGGGCGCCTTCATGCGGGCTGGGCCCGACGCGCTCCCGGACGAGGTCGTGCCTGGCGCAACCAGCCCGGCCATGGCCGATATCAACGGCGATGGCGCCGTCGACCTGTTCGTGCCCGCATCCGGTCAGGATCGGGTCTACTTCGGCGATGGCAACGGGCGCTTTTTCGACGTCACCAGCACTGCGCTGGGCAGCGAGTCGGACGTGGGGCTAGCGGCCGCCATTGCCGACTTGGATCGGGACGGCCACGGCGACGTGGTGGTGCTCGCTCGCCAGGCGCCCGTGCGGATCTACCGCAACGACGGCGCGGGACGGCTGTTCGACTACTCGGGACAGATCGGGCCCAATCCGGCGGGCCTGCCGCAAGCGGGTCTGGCCCTCGGCGACGTGGACGCCGACGGCGACGACGACCTGTTCATAAGCCGCGCCGAATGGGCGCCCCCCGCGTTGCTCGTGAGCTGGGATCCCGAGCCCGCCGACGACGGCGATCTCGACGGCGTGGTCGACGAGGCCGACAACTGCCCCGATCTGCCGAACGCCGATCAAGCCAACCGCGACCGCCATCACTTCATCTGCGCGTCGACCGCCGACTGCAGCGACGAGACCGGCTGCGAGCTCGCAGTGATCGGCCAGGCGGCCTACCTCATGTGCAGTGAGGCTGCCTTGAGCTGGAGCGAGGCGCAGAGCTTCTGCCTCGGGCGGGATGCCTCCCTGGCCACGGTGCAAAGCGCGCAACAAGGCGAGGACTTGGCCGGCCTCGGGCTCGAGGGCTACTGGCTGGGCTACACCGACGCCCAGACCGAGGGACAGTGGCAGACGGCCGAGGGCGAGAGCGCGAGCTACACGAGCTGGGCCGCGGACGAGCCCAAGGACGAGACGGGCAGCGAGGACTGCGTCGCAATGAACGCCGATGGCGACTGGGTGGCGGTCGACTGCGCAGGGAGCCGTCCCTTCGTCTGCCGCGACCTACGGGCCAAGAACCCCGACCCGGGCGACGGCTGCGATCGCTGTCCAGACCGAAACGATCCGGGCGATACGCCCATCGATCCGGATTCAGACGCAGGCGCGCCCGATTGCGATAGCATGGACGCAGGCACGGACGGCGGTATGGACGGCGGCAGCGACGGGGGTCGGTGATGCGGATGCGGCTGAGCAGCGCTGGCGGACTCGTGATTGCGATGGCTTTTCTGGCGGCGTGCAACGCGCGGCCGACGCCCCAAGAGCGCGAGCGCGGCGCCGAGGCCTTCGAGGTGGAGGCGATCGCGGCGGCGCAGAGCCCGTTTGGGCGCGCGGCCGAGCGCGTGACGCGCGTCGAGAACGACGCGGACGGCTGGGAGATCCTGGACGTCGGCTCGGATGGCGCCGTGCTCTACGGCCGACGGCTCGATGCAGGGGGGCCTCGTCAGGGGCTGCCGAGCTTTTCGGTCAGACTGCTCGAGGCAGGCCGGGGCGCTGCGGCTTTGGAGGTCGGCGCCGAGCCGCTCGTCGATGCGCGGCTTCGTCCGTCCGCCGATCGCCAGGTGGCGGTGGTGAGCCCGAGCGGCAGGCTGTCGCTATGGCGGCCCGATGGGCGCGTGCGATTCGTCGACGAGCAGGTCGCCCCTGGCATGAGCTTCGCCCCCGACGGATCCTGCCTGGTCTATGCCAAAGGCCAACGTCCCGAGCTAGATATCTTCGCGTCAGACCTCAGCGAAGCGGGTGCCCCAGCGGCGCCATTGCCTAGCCCCCAGCAGCTCACCCGCGACCAGATGCCCGACTACCTGCCCGCGGTCTCGGCCGACGGGCGCATTCTGTGGGTCTCGTCCCAGAGCGGCATCGGCTCGCTATGGCGGATGACGCGGGCGGGAAAGAGTGCCCGCCAGCTCACCAATGTCGGGCTCAGGCCAGGCCGACGCGCCGAGGTCTGGCGCGCCATTGCCAGCCCGAACGGCCGGGTGCCGCCGCTTTGGGCGGGCGGCTGGGTAGTGTTCTTCGACGGGCGCGGGGTAAGCGTGGTATCCGAGACCACGGGCAAGCTCGCCGGGCACATCGCGGGCGCGCGCAGCCCCCATTGGCTTTCGGTGGGCGAGC
>CAYTYV010000036.1:16494-23946 GCA_964441055.1 uncultured Polyangiaceae bacterium
TGGGCGAGCCGGAGGGGTCGCGGTGAGCTGCGCGGCCCGCTCTCGTTTCGCAGCGGCGCTGTCAGGCGCGGCCTTGCTAGCGCTCACCCTCGGCCTGCCCACCCTGGCGGGCGCGACCGAGTTTCGGCGGCCCTTCGACGAGGCCATCAACCTCGGCTATGGCTATGACCACCAAAGCGGTGGCGGCTGTCAGGACTATGAGTGCGGAGATATCTGCTATAACGGCCACCGCGGCAGCGACTATCCGCTGCCCTACGGCACCACCGTTCGGGCGGGTGCGAATGGCACCGTGACGGCGCTCAACGACGGCTGCGGCGACGTGGGCTGGTGGGGCAACACCTGTGGCGGAGGCTATGGCAACTACGTGCGCCTGCAGCACGACGACGGCAAGTTGACGTACTACGCCCATCTGCGAAACGGCTCGCTTACCGTGGGGATGGGCGACAGCGTGAGCTGCGGGCAGAAGATCGGCGAGAGCGCCAGCTCGGGCAACTCCACGGGTAATCACCTGCACTTCGAGGTGCGGGTGGGCGGCGTGGCCGACGATCCCTATGCGGGGTCCTGCGGGGGGCCGCTGAGCTACTGGGTCTCGCAGGGACCCTACGGCGGCAGGCCTGGGGCCGAGTGCGAAAACAACTGCCAGTGCACGCCTGGCGAGACCCAGACCGAGAGCTGCGGCAACTGCGGCAGCCGCAGCCGCAGCTGCCAACCCGACTGCCAGTGGGGCGGCTGGAGCAGCTGTGGCGGCCAAGGGCCCTGCTCGCCCGGCCAGCAGCAGTCGCAGTCCTGCGGCCAGTGCGCCGAGCAGGACCGCACCTGTGGCGGCAACTGCCAATGGGGCAACTGGGGAAGCTGCCACGAGGTGGGCGACTGCGATCCAGGCGAGACCCAGTCAGGCGGCTGCGGCAACTGCGGTACCCACCAGCGCAGCTGCCAGTCCGACTGCTACTGGGGAAGCTGGGGAAGCTGCACGGGCCAGGGCGAGTGCTCGCCCGGATCGGAGGATGCCGTGGCCTGCGGCGACTGCGGGGAGCAGATCCGCACCTGCAACAGCAGCTGCGGCTGGGGCGAGCTCGGTGGCTGCGACGGGCCGGACCCCAATGGGGGCAACGACCCCTGCGATACCGGCCTCAGCGGCCCCTGCGCCGAGGGTCGGGTGCGGTGCGTGGGTGGCTGGCTCGAGTGCCAGGCGCTCTCCGTCGAGGCCGAGCTGTGCGACGACCTGGATAACGACTGCGACGGACAGGTGGACAACGGCAGCCCGGCCGAGCTCGGCGATCCGCTGCCCGAGTACGCCGCGCTGCTGCTCGACCTATCCTATCCGCAGGCCTTGGCTGCGGGAGCGCGCGCGGGCGCTTGGGCAGATTTCCACAATGTCGGCAGCAAAGCCTGGCCCGCGCACAAGGTCTGGCTCAAGGCCCTGGGCGGCGTAGAGGGCGGCCCGAGCGACCTGCACGCGCCCGATAGTTGGCCGGCCTGGAACGCCGCCGCCATAGTGGACGAGGCGGTGGCCCCAGGCGAGGTCGCACGCCTACGCTTTGAGCTTTCCGCGCCGGTCTCGGGCGGGGACCCCATCTCCGAATCCTTCCGGCTGGCCGCACCAATTGGCTCGTTCATGCGCTGCCCCAGGACCGACTTTGCCGTGCACGTGGAGCTGGTGGGCGGGACCGGGACGTCGGATCCGGGCGCCGATCCCGCTGCCGATGCGCGCCTTGGCGGCGGCGGTCTGACGGGCGTGATCTGTGCCTACCGCGCAAGCTCGGCGCCCGCTCGGGGCCTTTGGGCATTTGGGACTTTGCTCGCAGCGGCGCTGGCCATGGTGAGCCGTCGCGGCCGCGTTCGCCGCTCGGGCTCGAGGCTTGGGCGGTGCGCGCTCGCGCTGGGCGCGCTGGCGGCGGCCGCGGGCTGTGGCGACGAGTCTTCGGGCGGCGATGGGGCGGGCGACGAGCAGATCGGCCGGGCCGCGCAGCCGTTCGTCTTCGTCGAGGCGCAGAAGCTGACCGCCGCCGATGGCGAAGAGGGCGACGAGCTGGGCGCTGCGCTGGCGCTGGCCGGGCCGCGGGCGCTCGTGGCTGCCCGCTACAGCGATGGACGCACGGCGGACTCGGGCTCGGCCTATCTATTTACCCGAAGCGGCGGGACCTGGAGTCAAGAGCAGAAGCTGACGGCCTCGGACGGCGTGGTGGACGACTGGTTCGGCATCTCGCTGTCGCTCGGGGGCGATACCGCGCTGGTGGGCGCCCACGGCGCGGACGACGGCGGCAGCAACGCTGGCGCGGCCTATGCGTTTGTTCGAAGTGGCGGGACCTGGACCGAGCAGCAGAAGCTCACCGCGCCCGATGGGGCCCAATACGACTTCTTCGGCGTCTCGCTATCGCTGGACGCGAACGCGGTGGCGGTGGGCGCCCCCTACGACGACGACGGGGGCGCGGACTCGGGCTCGGTCCACATGTTCGTGCGCAGCCAAAGCACCTGGACCGAAGCGCAGAAGCTCACGGCGGGCGACGCCGCGGCGAGCGACTACTTCGGCTACGCGGTCGGGCTCGAAGGCAACGCCCTGCTGGTGGGCGCGCACTACGACGACGACCGGGGTGCGGACTCGGGTGCGGCCTACGCCTTCGTGCGAAATGGCATCTACTGGACCGAGGTGCAGAAGCTCACGGCCTCGGATGGCGCCGAGGATGACCGCTTCGGCAGCGCGGTGTCGCTCGACGGCGCGACCTCGCTGGTGGGCGCGCCGTACCACAGCGCCGCGGGTGAGGGCTCGGGCGCGGCCTACCTGTTCGTGCGCAGCGGCAGCGCGTGGACCGAGGCGCTGAAGCTCACTGCCTCAGACGGCGCCTCCGGCGACTGGTTTGGCATCGCGGTATCGCTCGACGGGCCGGCCTTGCTGGTGGGCGCGTCATACGACGACGACCAGGGCGCGAACTCGGGCTCGGCCTACGCCTTCGCGCGGCGCCTCGCCGAGGGAGATCCGTGCACGCTTTCGGCCGAGTGCGCCAGCGGCATCTGCGTCGACGGCGTGTGCTGCGACGCGGCGTGCGGCGATGGCGATCCCGACGACTGCCAGGCATGCAGCATTGCAGCGGGCGCCTCGGCAAATGGGGTATGCGAGGTCTTGGCCGACGGTGCGAGCTGCGACGATGGCGTCGATTGCAACGGCGAGGACCAATGCCAGGACGGCGACTGCAGCGACCATGCGCAAAGCTGTGACGGCGGCACGGGCGGGCAAGCGGGTGCGGGCGGGCAGGGCAACGCGTCGGCTGGCGGCGAGGCCGCTGCGCCACTGGAAAGCGGCGGCGGCTGCCTGTGTAGGCTCGGCACGGCTAGCCCACGTGGGCGCCTTTCGTCCGACGCCGCCCTGGTACTGCTCGGCGCTGCGCTCGCGCTAGGCCTCGGGAGGCGGCGCGGGCGGCAGCGGCGGTGGATCTTGTGATAGAGTCGCGGCGCTCCGCGTCCAGGCTCGGGCGGGGGCTGGGCACGAGCGAGCTGCCATGCAGCCGACCAACACCCCGGTCCAGGTAGGCGACGTTTTGGCGGGCAAGTACCGCGTCGAGCGGTGGATCGCCGCGGGCGGTATGGGGGCGGTGGTGGCGGCCAGGCACGTGGAGCTCGGCGAGCTTCGCGCCATCAAGCTGATGCTCGCCGAGCTGTGCCGCGAGCCCAGCGTCGTCCGACGGTTCATGCAGGAAGCGCGCGCGACCGTGCGGCTCAGGAGCGAGCACGCCGTCAAGATCCACGACGTGGGACGCCTGCCGCGAGGCGAGCCGTACATGGTGATGGAGTACCTGGATGGCGAGGACCTGCGCACCGTGCTCGACCGGCGTGGGCGGCTGCCCGTCGAACGGGCGGTGGACTACGTGCTGCAGGCGCTAGAGGCCGTGGCCGAGGCCCACGCCGCCGGGATCGTGCACCGCGACCTCAAGCCAGCCAACCTGTTCTTGACCCGAAGCGCCGATGGGCTGCCCTGCATCAAGGTGCTGGACTTCGGCATCTCCAAGCTGACGGGTACGCTCGACGTGACGCCCGACCTCGAGGTGACGACCTCGGGGGTGTTTTGGGGCTCGCCGCAGTACATGTCGCCCGAGCAGATGCGGACGGCGCGCCGCGTCGACACCAGGGCGGACATCTGGTCGGTCGGCGTGGTGCTGTATCGCATGCTCACGGGCAAGCTGCCCTTCGCGGGCAAGTCGCTGGCCGACATCTGCACCCAAGTCATCACCGCCAAGCCGCGGCCGCCAGCGGCCGTGCGAGCTGAGATCCCGGACGGCCTCGACGCGGTCCTGCTGCGCTGTCTGGAAAAGGACCCCGAGGCCCGTGTCCAAACCGTGGTCGAGCTGGCCGCGGCCTTGGTGCCCTTTGGCGATGAGGGCTCGCCGCAGTCGGTCGCCCGCATCGGGCGGGTGGTGCGCAAGGCACAACAGGAGGCGGTGACCACGCCGCAACGCAGGCGGTCCGCAGCTCCAGAGCCAACCGAGCCCGTCGCCGAGGACGCGCCGTCGAGCTCCGGGCCGCCGCCCCTCGTCGAGGATGCGCCGTCGAGCTCGGTGCCGCCGCCGCCCGTCGGCGAGGACGCGCCGTCGAGCGCTGAGGGAGACTCCGCCGCAGCGCTGTCCTCTTGGAGAGATGACGGCGAGCCCGAGGCCAATCCCAGGAGCTTGCGATTGGGCATGCTGCTGGGCGCCATGGGGCTGTTGGCGATCGCGGTGGTCGGGATCATGACGGTGGCCATGCGCACGGCCGAGCCGGACAAGCTCTCGCCGAGCTCGTCAGCGACGGCCACCGCGGCGGCGAGCCGTAGCTCGATCCAACAAGAGCCTGCGTACCCACCCGCGCTGACGGCTTCTCGCATCGAGTCGAGCGCGAGCGTGCAGCCAAGCGCGGCGCCCGAGCAGATCGCGCCCGAGCCGAGCAAAGCGAGGGTTCCAAGGCGGCGGACTGCGCCTTCGACGTCCAAGGTCGCGGCAACCGCCGAGGCTAGTGCGACGGGCAGCCCCGATCGGGAGAGGCCGCCAACCGAGCCCGAGCCCGAGCCCGCGCCCACGACCGAGCCCGAGCCCGCGCCCACGACCGAGCCCGATGCGCCGCCGAGCGACCCCTTTGGCACCAGCCGACAATGAGCGGCCGGACGTGGTATCCTCCGCCAAGCACGGAGGCCGCCGCGAGCCCCGCAGGGACGCGACGCCGACAAGGGGCAACGGAGGGACGATGATGACGACGCTTACCCGTGGAGCCGTCCTCGCGGTGGCGCTGGGCGTGGGGCTCGCTCTCGGCGGCCCGGCTCAGGCGCAGACAGCCGAGCAGAAGGCTGCGGCACAGCAGGCCTTCGACGCCGCGGTCGCGTTCATGAACGCTGGCGACCACGAAAAGGCCTGTCCGCTCTTGGAGGAGAGCCTGGCGCTGGACCCGGCCATGGGCACCAAGTACCAGCTCGCCCAGTGCTACGAGAAGACGGGTCGGTTAGCGAGCGCGTGGGCGCACTACGTCGAGGTGGCCGATGCCGCGCGCGCGGCCAAGATGGACGAACGCGAGAAGTGGGCCCGCGAGCGCGCCGAAGCGATCAAGCCGCGGCTTTCGCACCTGACCGTCCGCGTGCCCGCGGAGGTGGCCGCGGTGCCCGGCTTGCACGTCCTACGCGACGGCGTGCCCATGGGCCCGGGCCTATGGAGCACGCCCTTGCCGGTCGACGGCGGCCCGCACCGCGTCTCGGCCACGGCGCCAAGCCGGATCCCCTGGTCGCTCGAGGTTCCCGTGCCGGTCGAAGGCGGCAACGTGACGGTCGAGGTCCCGCCTCTGGCCGAAGCCTACATGCAGCCCGCGCCGATGGGCCTGGAGTACGCACCCGTCGCCCACGCCGCGCCGAAGCCCGTCTCGCCGTTGGTCTACGTCGGTCTGGGCGTGGCCGGGGCAGGTGTGGTGGTCGGCACCGTCACGGGCATCGTGTCCATGTCGCAGACCTCCTCGCTGCAGGACGATTGCCCGGACGACCTATGCCCAGCCGACAAGGAGGGCGAGGTCGACCGCGCCACCGCACTCGGCCACGTCTCGACGGGCAGCTTCGTCGTGGCCGGCCTCGGCACTGCCGTGGGCCTCATCGCGCTTCTGGCGCCAGCAGAGGACGAAGCGATGGCCCCGGGGCCGGTCGAGCCCGTCCAAAGCGCGGTCACCGTGCGTCCGGTCCTGGGCGTTGGCGCTGCTGGCGTTCGGGGGACCTTCTGATGGCCAGCGAGATTGCGCCAATCGCTTTGGTCTCGGTGCTTGCCTTGTCGCTCGGCTGCACGGTGGTCTCGGGAGTGTCCGAGCTCCAGATCCAGGAAGAAGGCCGGGGCACCACGCCGAGCTGCGAGCCCTGCGCCAACAGCACCGAGTGCGTCTCGGGCAACTGCCGCATCATCGAGTGCGTGGGCACCGATCGCCCCATGATCTGCCTGCCCGAGGGCGCTAGCGAAGAAACCACCCCCCAGGATCTCGAATGCGATTGGGGCAATATCTGTCCGCAATAGCGGCGGGGCGGTGGCTTACCTGACCTCCCAGCGGAGGAGGCGGCTGGTATCGTTGCCGAAGATATCCACGACCTTGACCATGATCCGATAGCTGCCCGGCTCCTCGTAGCTGTGCGCAGGCGTCTCGAGCGCCAGCGAGCGATCCCGACGCGTGCGGTAGGACTGCCATTGGTTGACGAAGGTCTCGCCGTCGAAGTCCCAATCCACCGCCCAGTAGTCGACGTGGTCGGACCAGCTCTCAGTCTCGGCGCGCCCGTTGTCGGCGACGAGGTCGGCGGACGGGAGCACGAAGCCTCGCAGCGCTAGCTTGAGCGCTCGCGGGTAGTCCCGTTCGGGCACGAGCTCGACCTCGAGCTGCGCGAGCTCGAAGAACCGAATGTCCCCGGCCTCGACCGCTTGCGGGTCCATGACCTCGCGGGGGATCGAGCGTAGCCGTACGATAACGCCTTTCCGGCCGCGAGCGTGCTGACTGCTGAGCTCGGCCAGGCCCATCTCGAACTCCCAGCCGAGCACGTGTAGCTCCTCGCCTCCCCGAGCCCTGGCCTCGGCCGCGGCTTCTTCGATTTGCGAGGCGGTCACGGGCGCGTCTACAGCGCCCACGTGGACGAAGGTGCGGCCCTTTTCGCCGTGGATGCGGGTGCCGTGGGCCGGCTGAGCCCCGTAGAGCTCGCGGATGAAGTCGAGGTAGGCAGCGGGCCCGGTCTGCCCGTCGGAGCCGGGCTCGCGGCCGAAGGCGACCTCCTGCCAGTGCCTGCGCTCGTGGTGGCCGAGATCCAGCACCTCGAACGGTCGGCAGCCGCGCTCCTTTCCGGATTCGGGATCAGTCGCGCGGAGCTCGAGCAGGCGTTTGCGGGTGGTATGGATGGCGAGGCGGCCGAGATCGCAGCCGATCCAGCGACGGCCGAGCTTTTCGGCGGCAGCGCATCGACCGTGCCCGCATGACAGCCGA
>CAYTYV010000037.1:0-23880 GCA_964441055.1 uncultured Polyangiaceae bacterium
AACCCGTGCGCTCGGCGGCCGACGCCGTCGAGGCGCTGCGAGCCCGCACGATCCATTGGCGCACGGGCGACGACGAGCACACCTCGTACCAGGCTCGGCTGGTGGCCGAGCAGGCCCCCGAGCTCGCCGAGCTCAACGTGACGAGCGGCATCGAGCCGCTCGGTTTGGACGCGATCTTCACGCCCAACCGAGCGGAGCTGCGCGTCGATGCCGCGTCCGCCGCGCTGGCCACGGCGGCGCTTCACGCGATGCTCCGCGCGCTCGTCGACGCGTTTTCGCCCCTGTTCGGCTTTGCGGGCAGCGCCGAGCTGCCGCTGGCGCCCACCGCCATCGTCAGCGATGGTCGTCCTCCGGTCGGCTGGCTTACCTACCTCGCACGCGGCTACCCGTCCTTGCCGCCGAGCTGGCCCACGCCGACGGTGGCCTACGGCTGGCCCGAAGGCACCCTCGTCGCGGCTCACCCCGAGCTATTCGATGAGCGCAACCCCGAGCATCGGGCCGCGATGGACCGGGTCCGAACGCTTCTCGACGAGGCGGGCGTGCGCGTGCCCCACCATCGCGTGGCTACGACGCCGTAGCGCCCAGGCGCGCCTATCCTACTTGCCCTTGCCCGCGCCAAAGCGCGGCTTGCGGCGCTCCAGGAAAGCCCCGATGCCCTCGTTGGCGTCGTGGCTCTGCATGAGCTCGTCGACGTACATCTTCTCGACGGACTCGAGCAAGGGGCCCAGGTGCTGGTGGAGCTCGGCGCGCACGGCGCGCTCGGCAAATCGCAGCGAGGTGCCGCTTTTGGGAAGGAGCTCCTTTTCGATGAAGGCCTCGCAAGCGGCAGCCGGGTCGTCGGCGATCTGGTGGACCAGCCCGAGCCGATGCGCCTCGTCGGCCGAGATGGAATGCCCGCGCAGGCACAGATCCATCGCCGCCGAGCCGCCGATCCGCCACGGCAACAGCACCGAGGCCACGGGCGGCAGCACGGCGAGCTGGATCTCGGGCTGGCCGAGCTTAGCCTCGGAGCTGGCGAACACCCAGGTGCAGTAGGTGGCGAGCTCCATACCGCCGCCCAGGCACTGCCCCCGCACCACCGCGCAGGTGGGCACGCCGAGCCGTCCGAGCAGCCGAAACAGGCCGTGGAACTGGCGGAGCATCTCGGGCGCCCGCTCCTGGGTGTGCTCCTCCACGCTGGCGCCGAAGCAGAAGTGCTTGCCCGCCCCTTCGAAGACGATGGCCTTCAGACCCGGCGCCTCGCCGTGCTGCTCGAGCGCGGCGGTGATGCCGCCCATCATCTGCCCGTCGAGGATGTTGCCCTTGGGCGCGTTCAGGGTGAGGTGAAGGACCTGCCCGTCGTGGCGCAGATCCACGGCTACCTTCTCGTCGGTGCTCATGGCTCTCCTCGGTCGAGCCGCCCGGCTCGGGCGAGCCCGAGTTGTTTTACCGCCGCGGTCGGTCAGCCGCCCTTGCCCTTGCCCGGCAAGACCGACTCGATGAGCTCGGGGCCCCACTTCTGTCCGCGGGCGAGCTTCTGGCGCAGGCCCACGAAGTCGGCTTCCCGACCGATCTCCCGGTTGCCCTCGTTGAAGGCGCGGAAGCCTGCGTTGGCCTCGTTCATCATGTTGAGCCCCAGCCAGGCGCGGTTCTGCTCTTTGCTGCGCTCCCAGTGGGCAAGCTTGTGCCGCCGCAGGTTCAGGATGGTGTGGGTGGTGCAGCCCGGGAAGGTCATCATGAGGGAGGTGACCCATTTATCCACCGCCTCATCGAGCGGCGACAGATCCACCGTCCCGCTCTTGAGCAGCGCCTTGCCCTGCTTGAGCTCGTCGCCCTTCTTCATCTCGCCGTAGACCATGCGGCCGTTCTCGACCCACTTGTCGGTCACCACCAAGGGGTTGGGCACGAACTTGCCGTCCACCTTGAGGGTGGGCACCACCTCGCTGATGAGCCCGATCTGCAAAGCCTGGTAGGAGGTCCAGGGCTCGCACAGGGTGCCGCTGAACATGGCCCGCTCGATGCCCACGTAGACTGGCAAAAAGTCGGTGGAGCCGCCCACGGGCGCCGAGCCGTGCTTGGGGCCGGCCTGGCCGAAGTTCGCCAGGTCGCTGGCGACGGTGAAGTCGGTGGCCATGCCGATCTCCTGGCCGCCCGCGATGCGCATGCCATTGACGCGGCAGATGACCGGCTTGTCGCACATCAGGATGCCCGTCACCATGTCGTTGAACAGCCGCATGTACTGGGCGTACTCCTCGGGCCGACCCGCGTAGTACTCGGCGTACTCCTTGGTGTTGCCGCCCGTGCAGAAGGCCCGGTCGCCCGCGCCCGTGAACACCACCGCCACCACGTTGCGCGAGTGGGAGGCCACGCGGAAGCCGTGGATGACGTCCTTGACCATCTGGGTGGTGTAGGAGTTGTACTGCTTGGGGTTGTCCAGCGTGATCCAAGCCGCGTACAGCCCTTCGGCGACCTCGCCTCCGGGCGTCTTACAGGGCTTGAGCTCGTAGCGGACCTGGTCGTCGAATTTGTGGTCGGCCGTAAGATCGTGGTTTTTGAACTCGAAGTCGGTGGTCATCTCTTCCCCAATCGATGCGCTGGCCAGCGACGTGCGCAGGCGGGTTTAGGCTTGGCAGCGGCCTTGGGTTGGCGGAGCGAGCTAGCTAACTAGCCAACCCAAAACAATTTTTCGCGTTTGTTAGGAGATCGCCCCCGGGCTGTCAAGCAGCCCCCAAGGCGGGGACGGAGCGGGCAACAGTTGCTCGGTGCATTGCGGCCCGGGCCTCGGTACAGTTGCGCGCCCATCGGCGTTTCGAAGGGAGGGGTGCACCGCGCCCCATCGACAGCGAAGCCGGCTAGCGCCGTTGGCGTCGGCCTGGCTCGAGATTCGGAGAGGTAGTCATGAAGAGGTTCATCGCATTGGCGGCCGTCGTGGTCGCCGTGGGGGTCGCGGGCTGTAGCTCCACCCCTTCTGGCCGCTATCCCACGGCCGACTCGTCCCTGGAGCTCAGCCGCGTCGTGCTCTACCGCAACGGCATCGGCTACTTCGAGCGTCAAGGCGAGGTCTCGGGCCAGCTCCTTGCCATCAAGGTACGCAAGGACCAGGTCAACGACCTGCTCAAGAGCTTGACCATCGTCGACCGCCAGAGCGGGCGGGCCGTGAGCGTATCCATGCCGCTCGACCCGCAGACTTGGGCCAACGCTGCGCTGGCCACCCTCGCCCCAGGACAGGGCACCCTGGCCCAGGTGCTCGACGCGCTGCGCGGCACCGCCGTGGAGCTCGACACCACCGAGGGGACCCTGCGCGGGCGCATCGCCATGGTCGAGCACATCGAGGAGGAGCCCGACCCGAGCCTGCCTTCGGGCTCGCGGCGCTCCGCTCCCATGGTGCAAGCGCTGGGACAGGACCATCGGGTCACGCTCATCGAGGCGGACGAGATGTCGGTCGTGCGGCTTTCCAAGGTCAAGGGACTGACCCTGCTCGACGAGGACCTGGCCATGCAGTTCCACCGCAGCCTGGATGCGACCGCGGGCGAGGGCATGTTCCAGCAGGTGGAGGTGGCCATTCGCCTGACCGGGCCGAGCTCGCACGAGCTGCTGGTCAGCTACGTGGTCTCGGCGCCGCTGTGGAAGCCCACCTACCGCGTGGTGCTGCCCGACGAGGGCAAGGGTCAGGCGCTGCTGCAAGGCTGGGCCGTGGTCGATAACACCAGCGGCGAGGACTGGAACGAGGTGCGCATGGCGCTGACCTCGGGCGAGCCCATCGCCTTCCGCTACGACCTGCACACGCCGCGCGACGTGACGCGCACGGATCTGACCGAAAGCGGCGTTCGGCGCCGCGCCCGGGTGGCCGTGGGCGAGACCACGGTCGAGCTCGAAGAGGACGAAGACGGCGAGGTCGACAAGAAGGTCGCCAAGGAGCGCAGGGTCAGGATGGGCATGGTGCCCGCTGCCGACGAGGCGCAGCCCAAGTCCGCCGACACGCGCTACCGCGGCCGGCCCCCTCGCAAGGCGGGCTCGGGCCGCGGCTACGGCGGCATGCCTGCAGGGAGCACGGCGTCCGAAAGCGGCTACTACGACTATGACGTCGACGATCCCACGGCGCCCCCAGCCGAGCCCGAGCCTGCCGTGGACTTCGAGTCGCTGCGGCGCAGCACGCAAGCGCAGGCCCGTGCCACCCAGGTCAGCGGGCTCACGCGCTTCGATCTGGACCAGCCCGTGACCGTGCCCGACGGCACCTCCACCATGGTCGCCATCGTCAACCAGGCGGTCGAGGCCGAGGAGACCTTTCTGTTCAAGCCAGGCGGCGCGGGTATCGGCTACGAGTCCAACCCCTATCGGGTGGTGCGCTTCCGCAACTCCACGCCCTTCGTGCTAGAGCCCGGGCCGATCAGCATCTACGCGGGCGGCAGCTTCGTCGGCGAAGGGCTGAGCGAGGCCGTGAGCGCCAACACCAGCGCGACCGTGCCCTTCGCGGTGGAGCCGGGCATCATGGTGAGCTCCAAGACGGACCGCCAGGACGACGAGATGCGCCTGTTGCGCATCGTGCACCGCACCCTGTTCGTGGAGAACTTCCGCCGCAGGACGACCACCTGGACCGCCAAGGCCCAGACCATGCAGGACGGCTACACGGTGCTCATTCGCCATCCCAAGGCCGGCTGGAAATACGAGCTGCACCAGCGCCCGCCAGGCACCGAGGAGCTGCGCGACGGCTACCTGGTTCCCTTGGTGGTGCCTGCGGGCCGACGCACGGGCAGCGTGAGCGTCACCGAGCAGACGCCCTCGGAGATGTCCATCAGCATCTGGGACGGCCCGGCCATCAAGCTGCTCGAGGACCTGCTAGTGGCCACGGGGCTCGACGCCGCCGCGCGCGCCAAGCTCGAGCCCATCGTGCGCGTCCGCAAGGAGATGGGGCGCATCGACACCCAGATCGACGGCCTGAGAAGGCAGCAGCAGGCCTTGGACCAGCGGGCCGACGAGACCCGCCAAAACCTGCGCGCCATCCGCAAGGATGCGCGGGCCGGAGCCTTGCGCGCCAAGCTGACGCAGCGCCTCGAGGAGTTCACCGAGGAGGCCAACCGCATCGGCCGCGAGATCGTCACGCTGCAGAGCGCCCGGCTGGAAAAGAAGATCGAGCTGGAAGACCTGCTCGAGGGCTTGGAGCTTCACGCGCCCGAGCCCCAAAAGCCGCACGCCCCTAAAGAGCCGTAGCGGCCAGGCGAGCTGCGTCGGGCTGTCCGAGCGCTCGCCGCCGCCGAGCGCCTCGTTATTGTCCTCGCCGCCGTGCTGGCGCGCTCGAGCTCGCACCGGTGCGAGGTGGCCCAGCTCGAGCTGTTCGCCGAGCACGAGCCGGTGCGGAGCACAGAGCGGGACCGAGACCGCAACCCGCGCCGCGAGCGCCGCCACCGCGGCAGCTTGTGCTGCGCTTCGGGCCGTAGCGAGCCGCGCCCTGCCACCCCGAAGGGCCACCGCCGCCATGCGATGTCAGGGCGGAGGGAGAGGTGTGCGCTGGCGCTCGGCGCAACTGGGCCTGTCGAGGTTTCCGCGCAGACGACCCGGCTCAGCAAGCGGCCGGCCGGCTAACAGCGGCTGCCGTACCGCCGTCGCCGCTCGGCCGCCACGCCCTCCAGTGCAAAATTGCCGGGTTGGATGCCCTAGCCGCGAAGGCGAAGTGTATGAAAGGGGGCAAGGAGCAGGGGGGAGGAAGTGGGTCTGGGAGCGGATTTGCCCCACATTGTACGCTGGCTCCCTACCATTTCGGCGGGGCCAGCGCGGCGATCAGTGCCTGCCCTTGCCTCTGGTCGAGCCCTTCTTTTTCCGCGGGGGCGAGCGGTACCACTTGTAGGGGGCATTGATGCTGCCGTGGTACTTCGGATCGGCGCCCGCCTTGCCGGTACAGTCCACCCGGCGTTTTCGGATCTTGCAGGGCCCGATGACGACGCCGTCGTGCCACCAAGAGTCCACCACGTAGATGTCGTCGGGCTTTTCGGGCGAGCGAACGAGCAAGACGCAATGGTCGTTTCCGGTACTGCCGACGATCGCGAGATCCAACCCGGGGCGTGTGCGGTACAGCTCCTCGAAGTTGATGGTCGCCATCTCAGAGCAGTTTCCGTAGAGGTAGTCGCCGATGCTGGGCTCGGTGCCTTTTCGCGACATGAGGTACTCGGCGTAGGGCAAGTACACGTCGTTGACCCAGTCGACGGGGGAGCCGCTCGCCTTGGCCTTGGCCTTGGCCACGGCTTGTAGCATGTCCGATTTCGAACGGGCCCCGCCGTTGATGGGGTCACCGAAGATGAACGGATCGTAGCCGTACTTGGTGTGCCAAGCCTTGCCCTGGGTCCTGAGCAGGTTGTTGGACTTGAACTCCTTGCGCGTGGCGCGCGCCAGTTTCTGCAGTTTGGACAGGACGACGGGAGCGAACAGCGCCCGGATCCCCAGCGCCTCGGCCGGCGTTGGGGTGAAGCTGGCGCTGAGGATGACGAGACCTACGGCCATCAGCTTGGCCAAGCGGAGAGGCTTCATGAGAACTCCTCGTAGCGATCCTCGCAGGGGAACGCGCTTCGCGGCCCCCGGGAGGGGTCGCGATTATGCCCCTGTCAGGTGCCCCGCACAATGGGATCTCCATTTTGATGCAAGCGACGTGTCCCGGCAGAACACATTCACGTCAAACCACTGCGGATATGAGGAGAATGGTTGCTCGCACTGCTCAATTGAGGACGGGGAGGGGGAGTCGAGCGTTCTTGCTCCAGCATGGGGCCTAACCACGATCGACGGCCTAAGAAGGCAGCAACAGGCCTTGGACCAGCGGGCCGAGGAGACCCGTCAGAACCTGCGCGCCATCCGCAAGGATGCGCGGGCCGGAGCCTTGCGCGCCAAGCTGACGCAGCGCCTCGAGGAGTTCACCGAGGAGGCCAACCGCATCGGCCGCGAGATCCTCACGCTGCTCGCGCTGTGAAATCGCTACGTCGGGCTGCCCGTGCACTCGCCGCTGCCGAGTGCCTCGTTGTTGTCCTCGCCGCCCGTTTCGCACTCGTTGTGGTCGCCCTCGCCCTCGCAGTCGGCGTCGACCAGCACGCGGAAGTCGAGCACGGTGTCGAGCTGACCGGGCGCCACCGGGTAGGGGTAGCTCACCACCGTGGAGCCACCGGGGAGCAGATCGACCGAGGTGAGCTTGGTGCCCAGGCAGTCCCAGCCGCCGCCGCCGTCGCTCTCGAAGAAGCTCACCTTGACGCCCGCGACCACGCCGAGGGCGCCAGCGTTTTCCACGGTGGCCTCTAGCCCTAGCTGGTCCGGGCAGGAGCTTTCGTCCACGGCGAGCTCCACCACCAGATCGGGCGCGTTGAACATGCCCACGCCCTGGGCGTTCATGCGGTAGTTGTTGTAGCTCAGCCAGTTGGGGCTCTCCGAGCCCGGGATGGTGCCATTGCCGTTGATGTTGGTGATGTGATAGCCGTGGCCGCTCCAGATGCGGCGCGTGCGCACCCAGTTATCGAGGGTGTCGCCGTAGACGGTCAGCCCGCGGAAGGCGCACAGCCCGCTGCCGCAAAACGGCGACGGATAGCCCGCGTCCTCCCAGGGCGTGCCCAGCAGGCCTTCGTTCCACGGCGGTGAGGTGCAGCCGATGATGTACTCGTTGGCCACGATCACGGTCTCGGCGTTGTTGTCGCCGTCCACGTCCGCCACCAGCGGGAACTCGGTGGCGGTGCGGGTGTTGTTCGGCCGCTCGAACAGCACCGTGCCGTCGAAGCCGCTGTAGACGCGGGTGAAGCACTCGTCCGAGTAGACCACCTCGGCGGTGCCGTCGCCGTCGAAGTCGAACAGCGACGAGCCGGTCACCTCGGAGGAGTGGTCCTTGGACGGCGTGGTCCAGCGTATCCACTCCGACTCGCAGTCGTCGGGCAGCGGATCGCCCGTGCACTGCAGATCGATCACCACGTACTGGCCGGCTCCCGCCGTGCCGATCTCGGGGAAGCCGTCGGCGTCGAAGTCGCCGATGTTGAGCGGGCCGCCGCCCGAGGTGCCGAGCGGAATGGGGCCCCAGAGCGTCGAGCCGTCCGTGCCCGCCACGATAACGACGCTGCTGCCGCCGACCAGCGCCACCTCGGGCGAGCCGTCCAGGTCGAAGTCGGCAACGCTCGGAAAGTGATAGCCGCCGTGGCTGTGCTGCCACATCATCGTCTGGTCGTGGTGCCAGGCGCGGCGGTCTGAGACGAGCTCCAGATCGCCGTCGCCGTCCAGATCCGCCGCCGTGGTGGTCGGGTAGGCGTACTCTTGGGGCTCCGCCCAAAGAAGCTGCCCCTGGTTGTTGTAGACCCGCAGGCCGAAGAAGATCTCGGGCGCGCCGTCACCGTCCAGGTCGGCGATGTGGACCCCGCCTCCCCAGCCGTTGAAGTCGTAGCCGACGTGGGCATCGGAGACCCACTTGAGCGATCCGTCGGGCTCGAAGGCCTTGACGTAGGGGTAGCCGGATCCCGGATTCATGCGGCCCACGCCCACGATCTCGGGCTCGTCGTCGCCGTCGATGTCGCCCACGCTGAGCGCGCAGCCCGCGGTCAGGTAGCCGTCCGAGGTCTCGATGCGCGCCTGCACGGTGCCGTCCTCGCCGTTCAAAATGGTGAGGATCCCGCCGAACAGCCCGGTCGGGTACTGGCCGGGCATGGTCGACCAGCTCGAGTTGTCCTCGTCGTAAGCCGACAGGATCACCTCGGGCCGACTGTCGAAGTCCAGGTCGAAGACCGCGGGCGGCGTGAGCGCGTCGAAGTGATTGCGCAGCGGCAGGTAGCGGTAGAGCACGGTGTAGCCGAGCGACACGCCGCCGTCGCGATCCACGCTGTGGACGATGGCGCGCCCGGTCGCTGGATCCTCGAGCCCCACGGTGGCGCCGTCGCCGTCCTGCGATGCGCCGAGCTCGCCATAGATGAGCTCGATGTCGCCCGCGCTCGCGCTGCCAGTGGCTTTCATCACCGCCTGGAAGCTCACCACCTCGGCCGTGCCTTTGACCTCGCCGCTCCACTGCACCACCACCTGCTGGTTGCTCAGATCGAGCAGCGTGCAGGCGCTGACGTTGTCGAGATCATCCCAGTACGGAGCGACCAGCAGGTTCGGCTCGGCAGCGTCGGGCAGATCGGTGTTGTCCGGGGCGGCCCCACCCGAGTAGCCGCTCTGGAAGGTGAGCCAGCCGTTGGTGGAGATGGTCATCTCGCCGCGGTTGGCCTCGAAAAAGGGCACGGTCATCCCGCTCAGCGAAACGGTGGCGACGGATTCGTCTGCGTCCGCAAAGCTCACAGGCGTGCCAAAGCCCGCGCAGATATCGACGAAGGCCGCCGAGCCGCGGTCGCGGATGTAGGGCGCCGTCGTGGGCCCGAAGGTCCACTCCACGTCGGGAGCGAACACGCCAGCTGGCGGGTGGTACTCGCACTCGGGCAGCGTGGCCATGGGAAGACACAGCCCCAAGGTCGGCTCGCAGTACTCGTCCTCCTCGCAATCGGCGAAGTCCACGCACGGCTGACCCGGCGTGGTGCAAGCGTGACTGAAGCAGATGTCGTCCGCGGCGCAGCACTCGTGCTCGGCGCCGCAGCGCACGCGCGGTGGCGGGCAGACGGGCAGGCACTCGTCCTCGACGCACTCCTCGTCCTGGGCGCAGCACTCGCTGTTCGGTCCGCAGTAGACGCCGCTCGGACAGCCGTTGCCACCCGTGCCCGCGCTGCCGCCCGTGAGCTGCCCACCGCTACCGCCTGGCCCGCTGCCCGCCGCGCCAGCACCGCTGCCTCCAAAGGCGTCGCTGGCCTCGCTGCCGCACCCCCAGCCCCAACCCATCAAGGCCAGTCCCGCTCCCAGCCCAATCCACCATGGTCCAAGATTGCCTGCCCGCCGTTTTGCTGCGCCCCACATGGCCTCCATTGTACACGATGGCCATCCCATCGAAACGCCGTATGTTCAGCGGGTTAGCAGCCGCCCACCTGGGGGCCCGATGATCCGGTTGACGCACCGCAGCGCGTCCGAGTGGAATTCCTACCCATCTTCCCTTGATTCGGATAAGCTTGGATAATCATAGGGGTAGTTGCACCCATATCCACGCCTATTGTGGGCGATGCACCCACAGGCCGCATGGAGTCGAGCAGGTAGGGATTTTGCATCCCATCGCTTCTGCGGCGGTCTCTTCGAGGCCAGGCGTCCGGTGGAGGAAAGGCGATGCTGGGAAAATCTTTTGCGAAGGGACCGATGCTGGCGGTTCTCCTGGGCGCGGCCTTGCTCGCCTGCTCGAGCAACGACGGCGATCCCATGCTGCCCATCACGCCGGGTGGGACCGGGGGCGAGGAGCCCACCGCCTGCCAGCCGGGCGACCGGGAGACCTGCCTGTGCGACAGCGGCTACCAAGGCGTGCGCGGCTGTCTGCCCGACGGCTCGGGCATGGACGAGTGCGTCTGCCCCGACGGTCCCAGCGGTGGACGCTACCCCTGCGGCGATGGCTGGTGCACCGCGGACGAGGGCTGTCGTAGCTGCCCGCAGGACTGCGGCGAGTGTCGCGACTGCAACATCGCTCCCGAGTGCAGCGAGATCGCCGTGCCCGATCCAGACCTGCCGCACTTCGACTCGCTGGACATCCCCCGAATGCACTTCGTGCCCCACGCCGAGGTCGAGGCGCGCCTGGCGCAGCGCATTCGCGACGCTGGACCGGCCATGCGCGTGCTGGCCGCGGCCCTCGACTCGCCGCGCGCGGGCGAGAACGAGCTGGTGACGCGGCTTCGACAGGCCATGGCCGAGCACCCGCTGTCGGCCATGGCCGTGCGAGATCAGCTCGGTAGGGTGGGCATGGGCTCGGCCGCTCGGTACACGGCGCTGCACCCCGTGCCCGATCTGCTCCGCCACCGCGCACAGACCTTCTCGGGCGGCAGCCCTGGCGAAGGCGTGCACGAGGAGGTCCCCGACACGCGTGCCGAAGGGGAGATGGACTGCGGTCGGCCCTTTTTGCGCATCGCGGTCAACCAGGTCACCGTTCACGAGGACGAAGACGACGTCTACAACGACGAGGTCTACTGCCTGCTGAGCTCCTACGCCGCCAACGGCGGGGAGATCCGGGTCACCCCCATCACCCCCGCGCTGGACGAAGGCGACAGCTACCTGTACTCGCTCGACTCAGGGCTGTTCTGGGGCCAGCTCGAGCCGAGGTATACGGGCAGCCATCTGGAGCTGACCTACGATTGCATCGAATCGGACAACGGCGCGGCCTATGCCGCCCTTTTGTCCACCATCGGCAGCGCCGCCATCTCGCTGGGCGGCGGCCTGGGCGGGGAGGCCGGCTGGGTGTTCATCATCGGTGGCGTCATCGCCGAGATCGTGGCCTTGGCGCTGCTTTTGGACGGCGATGACTACCTGTTCCACGCGCAGCACATCGTCTACGAGGAGGACCAGCTCGAGCTGACCAACGGCTACTACTGGACCGTGCGACGCGATGGCGAGCACGGCACCTGGCCGTTCATCTCGGAGTGGGATTGGGAGCTGCTGGTCAAGGGCTGGGGCTGCGCGGAGTACGGCACGAGGTGAGCGCCGCGGGGCGAAAAGAGCGGAGCATTTCCTGGGATTGAGGAGAGTACGGCAATGAAGTTCAGGACCTTGGTAGGCGGATGGCTCGTGTTCTTGGGCGCGGTCGGTCTGGCGGCTTGTGCGGCCAGCGAGGAGGCCAACGAGATCTCACCCGGCGGGGTGGGCGGCGGTGGCGAGCCCGATTGCGAGGTCGGCGAGGAGGGCGTCTGCCAGTGCTCGGGCGGCGGCGAGGGAACCCGCTCCTGCGAGGAAGGCACCTGGGGCCCCTGCGACTGCCTGGGCAACGGCGGCCAGGGCGGTGCCGATCCCTGTGGCGACGGGATGTGCATCGGCGAGGAGACTTGCCGAAGCTGCTCCGACGACTGCGGTCAGTGCGCGCCCTGTGACATCGCTCCCGAGTGCGATGCCGAGGCCACGATTCCGCCGCCCAGCGTGCCGCATTTTTCCGCGATGGACATCACGCTGCGGACGATGTCGCGGACCGAGATCGCCACGCGGCTGGCCGACCAGGTGGCCCAGGGCGACGAGGCCATGCGCGTGCTCGCCGCGGCGCTCGATCCCACCCCTCGGCGGGGCGAGCATCCCTTCGTGACCGAGCTGCGGCGCGCCTTCGCCCAGCACGAAGCGGTGACCGCCATCGTGATGGCCGAGCTCGCCCGCTCGGGCATGGACTCGCCCGCGAGCTATCGGCTCCTTCACCCCGAGCGCATGCTGGGCCCCGAGTCCTTCACGGCCATGAGCGACGAGTTCCCCGGTGGAACCATCGAGTGCGGCAAGCCCTACCTGCGCATCAAGATGGACAAGGTCAAGGTGCACGAGGCCGAGGACTGGCCAGGGGCCGCCGACGAGATCTACTGCCTCATCCAGGCCGAGGCGGGCACGGGCGCGGAGCTTCGGCTGACGCCGCTCACCCCGTCGCTGGAGGAGGACGGCGGCGAGTACCAGTTCTCCATGGGCGATGGCGTGTTCTGGGGTCAGATCGAGCCGGCCCACCCCGGCAGCCACCTCCTGCTCACCTATGACTGCCTCGAGTCCGACACGGGCACGCAGGGCTGGCAGAACCTGCTCGACACCATCGGCGAGGCAGCCACCGACATCGGCGGCCAGGTGGGCGGCGAGTACGGCTGGATATTCACCACGGCAGGCGGGGTGGCCAACATCGTCTCGGCCTCCTTGGCGCTCAACCAGGACGACCGCCTGCTCAACGCTCAGCAGACCGTGCTGCTGGACGACCAGCTCGAGCTGACCAACGGCTACTTCTGGACGGTGCGCGCCGACGGCACGCACGGCCTGTCCGATTGGGACTGGGAGCTGACCATCAAGGCCTGGGGCTGCGCCGAGTTCGGCATTCTGTAGCGCAGCGGGCGGTCACCGCGGGCGATCGAGCAGCGCGCGCAAACCGTGGGCCAGGTCCTGCGGGGCGATGGGCTTGCGCAAAAAGGCCGATCGCCCCGCCATCTCGCCTTCGAGCAGGCTCGGATCGTCGGCGTATCCCGAGATGAACAGCACCTGGATGTCGGGGCGAACGGTCGTGATGCGCTCGGCGAGCTGGCGGCCGTTCATCTGGGGCATGACCACGTCGGTGAGCAGCAGGTCGATGGCGCCCGCGTGCAGCTCGTTGATGCGGACCGCGTCGGTGGCGTCGTGTGCCACCAGCACGCTGTAGCCCTCGTCCTCCAGCAGCTGCGCCAGCATGGCCCGCAGGGCGACCTGGTCCTCGACCAGCAAGATCGTCTCGTCGGGACGGCCGCTCGGCAGCGCCGCCGTGGGAAAGCGGGCCGAGACGGGCGCCCCGTCGTCGAGCGGCAGGCGAATGTCGAAGCGGGTCCCCTTGCCGGGCCGGCTGGTGAGCGCGATGGTGCCGCCCGCCTGGCTCACGATGCCGTAGACGGTGGACAGGCCCAGGCCCGTGCCCGTGCCGTCGGTCTTGGTGGTGAAGAACGGGTCGTAGGCCTTGGACTGCGTGGCCTCGTCCATGCCGCAGCCGTCATCGATGGCACTCAGCACGGCGCGCGAGCGCCCATCGGCCGACTCGTCGGCGAGCTCGCGGGCCGTGGCAATGGTGAGGGTGCCGCCGTCGGGCATGGCGTCGCGCGCGTTGACGGCCAGGTTCATCAGCATCTGCTCGATCTGGCTCGGGTCGGCCTGCAGCAGCAGCGGCACGTCGGCCAGCCGCGTCTCCAGATGCACGTCCTCGCCCAGAACTCGGCGCAGCATCTTGGCGAGATCCCGCACGGCCTTGTTCAGGTCCAGGTGCTGCTTGGTCAGCACCTGCCGCCTGCTGAAGGCCAACAGCTGTCGCGTCAGGTTGGCCGCCAGCTTGGCCGCCTCGGTGATCTCCGAGGCCATGGGATGGAGCTCCTCGTCCTTGGGCAGACGCCCCTCCAACATGCTGCTGTAGCCCATGATGACGCCGAGCAGGTTGTTGAAGTCGTGCGCGATGCCCCCCGCCAGCCGGCCGAGCGATTCCAGGCGCTGGGTGCGGAGCAGCTGCCGCTCCATCTGCGCTCGCTCCTGCATCTCGCGCACCAGCTTCTCATTGGCGTTGCGCAGATCGGCCGTGCGCTCGGCCACCCGTTGCTCGAGCTGGTCGCGAGCCGCTCGCAGCTGCTCCTCGTAGCGCTTGCGCGCGAAGAAATCCGGTACCTGATGCCCCTGCATCTTGGACGCCAGCTCGGGCCGATCGCTGGCGTACTGCTCGAGCCGTCGCTCGAGCTGGGCAGGCGGAGCCATGATGAAGCGGCAGTAGTCGTCGCCCTTGGCGCGACACAGCACCTCGACGGCGACCAGCGGCTGGCTGAAGCTCTGCTCGCACCAGCCCGAGGAGTAGCCTGCGTTCATGATGCAGACGGGAAAGTCCACCGCGCGGCCCGCGCGCATCCAGGCGTTGGACTCGAAGGAATGGTGGTGGTCGTAGACGAGGAAGTAGCCGTCCCCGGGCTCGGGCTGCGACTCCGGATGGATCTCGACCAGGGCCCAGCCGCTGTGGGCGAAGTGGATGGGACCGGCCGACAGCTTGGCAATGGGGTCGTCGAGCCCCATGCGCGCGTGGAAGTCCCGCGCGTCGCTGCGGCCCACGGCATGGGCCAGGTCGAACAGGATGTTACGGGCAAAGTCGCGCGCCTCAGGCTCGCGGCCGGGCCCGTAGAGCTTCTCGACCAAGCCGAAGAACTCCACGGACAGCGAAGCCGCCCGCACCAGCACGAAGCGCTCGCCCGAGATCTCGATGCGGCCCGACCCGGGATCGAGGTGTCGGTCGCGGAAGTACTCGGACACCACGCGCTCGGCCGTTGCGAACAACGGGCTCAACGCCCCTGGCACTCGGGCGGTATTGAGCGCGTCAGCCCGCGAGCCCTTGTCGTCAGCCATGGCCGCAGCATGGCCCAGCCGGCCGGGCGCGCCAACCCACGGGCGGCAGGAAATGCTCCTTGGGGGTGAACGCCTGGCCACCTTGCGATCTGCCCGAGCTGAGGCGAGTCTTGGGGCATGGCGGGTCGCACCTTCGTCACCGGAGACATCCACGGCGAGCTCTCGGCCCTGCTGCGCAACCAGCAGATGCTGCCCGAGCTGGACGCGGGCGACGCGCTGGTGTTCGTCGGCGACTACGTCGACCGAGGCCCGCAATCGGCGCAGGTCGTCGAGTACCTGCGCACCCTGCCCGAGCGCACGCCCGCCAAGGTCGTGACCCTGCGGGGCAATCACGAGGACGCTCTTCTGCGCGTGGTGGACGTGGGCTGGCCCGAGTTCGTGCTGCCCGAGCAGCACGGCTGCCACCAGACGATGGAGTCGTACATCGGCAAGCTCGACCGACCCTTGAGCGAGGCCATGCTCAAGGTACTGCGCTCGGGCTCCTTTCTGCCGCTCGACGTGGTCGACTGGATGCGAACGCTGCCCTACTACTACGAGGACGAGCACGCCATCTACGTGCATGCTGGCTTGGTGGAGCAGAACGGCCGCTTCCCCCATCCGCGCGAGGTCGAGCTGCCCGCGACGCTGCTCTGGCATCGCGACCAGCGCTTCTTTCGCCACTACCGCGGCAAGCGCGTCGTATTCGGCCACACGGTGACCGAGCTCTTGCCCGAGGAGCTATCGAGCTACACCCCGGAGGATCCGACCGATCTGTGGGCCGGCCCGTGCACCATCGGCCTCGACACGGGCTGCGGCAAGGGCGGGTTTCTCACCACCGTGGAGCTGCCCGCCATGCGCGTCTACGAGTCGCGCGGCGAGGGGCGCTAACCTCCGCAGGCCTTCTGGCAGGCGCTGAAGGCGCTCTGGCAGCGGGTCGGATTCGGGATCCCGAACAGCCCGCCGTCGGGCCGCGAGCTCATGCACTGGGAGAACTCGGCCGAGCACTTCTGCAGGCAGCCCTGGTTGTCCTCTTCCTTCTTGCCGCCCGCGTCCTTCTTCTGGCTGCCCCCGTCCTTCTTCTCTTCCTTCTTCTGGCCGCCCCCGTCCTTTTTCTTGTTGCTCTGTTGCGGATCGGACGGATCCTCGCTGCCGCCGTCGTAGTCCTCGTAGTTGCCCCCATCCATGTCTAGGGGCACCGAGTCCTGGGTGACCGTGGTGTCGGGAGGCGGATCGATCGGAATGAGCACCGTTTCGTCATCGTCGTCCTTGTCGCAGCCGAGGGGGATGGCCGCCAGCGCCACCGCCGCGACCGCCCCTGCCGCCCACTGCACTCGCTGTCTCGTCGAGCCCATGGTGCCTCCTTGCTCCACGCCCCATCGGGGCTTGTCTCTTCTTACCACGACCCGCCACCGAACGCGGCGGACTCGGTCGAAATGAGCACATTGCCGACATCCCGTCCATGGGCGCCGACCGCGTCATGAGCTACGCTGTCCCCTCCATGCGCATCATCACCCTCAACGCCAACGGCATTCGCGCAGCCACCCGCAAGGGCTTCTGGAGCTGGCTGGGAAGGCAGCGCGCCGACGTGGTCTGCCTGCAGGAGGTGCGCGCCCAGGCCGACCAGCGACCGCCCGAGGTAGCGCGGCTGCGGAGCTGGCGCGCCTACTGGCACGACGCCGAGAAAAAGGGCTACGGCGGCGTGGGGCTGCTCAGCCGAGACGAGCCCGATCGAATCGTCTACGGCATGGGAATCGAGGACATCGACCGCGAGGGGCGCTACCTCCAAGCCGACTTCGGTCGGCTGAGCGTGGTCTCGCTCTACGTTCCCTCGGGCACCAGCGGCGCAGTGCGCCAGGCCTTCAAGATGGCCGCGCTAGACCGACTGCGGGATCACTTGGGCGGGCTGCGCCGCACGGGCAGGCAGGTCGTGGTGTGCGGGGACTTCAACATCGCCCACCGCAAGATCGACATCGAGAACTGGCGCAGCAACCAGAACCACTCGGGCTTTTTGCCCGAGGAGCGCGCCTGGATGGACGAGCTGTTCGGCCCGGCCGGCTGGGTGGACTCCTTCCGCGTGGTCAACGCCGAGCCCCGACAGTACACTTGGTGGTCGAATCGCGGTCGGGCGTGGGAAAAGAACGTGGGCTGGCGCATCGACTATCAGGTCGTGACTCCCGGCTTGGCCCAGACCGTGCGCGCCGCATCGATCTATCGGCGCAAGCGCTTCTCCGACCACGCCCCGCTGCGCATCGACTACGAGATCGCTGAGCTGCGGTTGTGACCCAGAGGTCGAGACGTTGTTGCACGCCGATCAAGCTATCCTGCGCTTCGCGCTGCGGCTCGCGAGCTGTGCGTTGCTCGGCAGCTCGGTCGGCGGTTGCCTGATCCACAGCGTCGACTCGGAGCCCAAGGCGCCCGTGGAGCTGCCCGAGCGCTTCGGTCAAGGCGGCCGCGCCTCGACCGATCCGGGGCGCTGGTGGACGGGCTTTGGCGACGCCGACCTCGACCGCCTGGTCGAGCAAGCGCTGGCCCACAACCTCGAGCTCAAGCAGGCCTGGGCGCGGCTCGAGCAGGCCCGCGCGCTCGACGCCATGGCCACGGCCGGGCTGTGGCCGCGGGTGGGGGCCGAGCTAGGCGCAGGTCGCACCCAGACCGCCCCGCGTCGGTTCAAATTCGGCGGCCAGGAGACGACCATCGACGGCGTGACCAGCGACAGCTTCTCGGCTTCGATCCCCGTGAGCTACGAGCTCGACGTGTGGGGCCGCATTCGCTCGGCCATGTTCGCCGCCGAGCAGGACGTCCAGGCAAGCCGCGCCGACGTGGAGACGGCCGCGGTCACCATTGCCGCCAACGTGACCGAGCAGTGGTTCGACGTCGTGCAGAGCCGCGCCCGACGGCGCCTGCTCGGCGAGCAGCAACGCACGGGCCAGCGTTACCTCGAGCTGGTCCTGCTGCGCTACAGCCACGGCGATGCCGCGCTGAGCGAGATCTACCAGCAGCGCCAGGAGCTCGAGAGCATCCGCGCCCAGCTCGAGCTGGTCGACGCCGAGGAGCGCATCGCCGACCAGAAGCTGGCCGTGCTGCTGGGCCAACCCCCTCGCTCGGTCGTGCGCACTGCGCGCTACGCCCTGCCCGAGCCCCCGCCCCTGCCCGCGACGGGCGTGCCCTCCGACTTGCTCGAGCAGCGGCCCGATCTGCGCGCCGCCAAGCACCGCGTGGTGGCCGCGGACTATCGCGTGGGCGAGGCTCTGGCCGCGCGCCTTCCCTCCTTTGCGCTGAGCGGCAGCCTGGGCCTTAGCTCGCCCGACCTCGGCAGCTTCTTCGAGTCCTTTGTGTGGAGCGTGATGGGCAGCATCTCGGCCTCGCTATGGGATGGCGGCGCGCTCGGGGCCGAGGAGGACCGCACCCGCGCCGTGCTCGAGGAGCGGCTGCAGGCCTACGGTCAAACCCTGCTCAATGCCCTGCTCGAGGTGGAGAGCTCGCTGGTGCTCGAGCGCCAGCAGCGACGCCACATCGCGGCTCTGGCCGCCCAGGCCCATACGGCGCGGCAGAGCCTGGCGGCCGCCCGCCGCCGCTACGGCCAAGGGCTGGGCAACTACCTGCCCGTGCTGACCAGCCTGCGCTCCGTCCAGCAGGCTGAGCAGAGCTTGCTCGGCGCGCATCGCCAGCTCCTGTCCTACCGCGTCCAGCTCTATCGCGCCCTCGGCGGGACCTGGACCACCGAGCTCAGCCCTCCCGAGCCCGCCGAGGAGCAGGACGAGCAAAACGAGGAGGCGACGTGACCACCCCCTACCCGCTCGGTCCATCCGCCGCGGCAGGCCCGCCTTCGTCGCGTCCAGGCCTCGAGCCCGGCAAACCGCGATGGCCCCGCTGGCTGCGCATCGGCTTGCCGCTCGGCGTGCTGCTGGTGGGAATCGGCGTCGTGGCGGCGCTGATGGCCACTCGCCCCAAGGCCGCCAAGCAGTCCAAGCCCAAGGCCGCTCCCCTGGTCCACGTCATGGCGATCGAGGTGGGCGAGCGGACCGTGACGATCGAGGTCCAGGGCACGGTGATGCCTGCGCGCAAGCTGGTGCTCCAGCCCGAGGTCACGGGTCGAGTGGTGTGGCAATCCGAGGACTTGGTCCCTGGTGGGCTGGTGCGCGCGGGCCAACCACTGGTGAGCATCAACCCGCGGGACTACCAGCTCGCCGTTCAGCAGCAGCGCGCCGAGGTGGCCAGCCAGAAGCTCGCTCTGGAGCTCGAGCAGGCCCAGCGCGAGGTGGCCCGCCGCGAGTGGGAGCTTTTCCGAGTCGAGCAGGAGGCTGCCGCCGATGCAGGCGTTGATCCCGATGCCAGCGCTTTGGCCCTGCGTGAGCCCCATCTGCGCAGCGCCCAGGTTGCGCTCGCGGCCGCCCAGAGCCGGCTCGCGCAGGCGCAGCTTCAGCTGAGCCGCACGGGCCTGGCGGCGCCCTTCAACGCCTTCGTCCAGGCCGAGAACGTGGAGATCGGCCAGCTCGTCGGCCCCTCTGCCCAGCTCGCCACGCTGGTCGGCACGGATCGGGCCTGGGTCCAGGTCTCGGTGCCCATGGATGAGCTCGGCTACCTGACGCTGCCAAACGAGGGGCAACAGGGCGCGGCCGCGCGGGTCTGGCTCGACGCTGGCGGTCAGCGGGTCGAGCGTCCCGGGCGCGTCCTTCGGTTGCTGGGCGATCTGGATCCAGCCGGCCGAATGGCGCGGCTGCTGGTCGAGATCGACGATCCGCTGGGATTGGACCACCACCAATCCGCGGGGCCCCGTCCGCCCAGCGCAATCACCTCGGCGGGAGGCGACGAGCCGAGCTCGTCCGAGCGCAGGGCCGTGCCGCTTTTGATGGGCGCCTACGTGCACGTCGAGCTTCGGGGCAAGGCGCTACGGCAGGTGGCCGAGATCCCCGAGCGAGCCCTGCGGCCTGGGGGGCGCGTGTTCGCGGTCAGCCCTGATAACAAGCTCGACATTCGCCAGATCCAGGTGATGCTGCGCTCGGGCGGGACCGTGGTGGTGCGCGGGCCCCTTCGCTCGGGTGACAGGCTCGTGCTCACCGCAGTACCCGCGCCCGTGGCAGGCATGGATCTGCGGGTGACCGATGGCAGCCCGAGCTCGCCCGAGCCCGCCTCGGCCGACCCGGTCGCGCCGCCAGCGCCATCGGCCGCCACGTCGGCCGCGCCCGAGGGAGCCTCGCCGTGAGCGGCGCCTTGCCGCCCGATCCGCCGCCGCTGAGCGATCCCCACCCCGTACGGGAGCGCAAGGGCCCGCTCTCGTGGATGGCGCGCAATATCGTGGCGGCCAACCTGATCATGGCGGTGCTGCTCGTCGGCGGTGCCCTCAGCATGTTCTCCATCCGCCAGGAGGTCATCCCCGAGTTCGAGCTGGACATGGTGCGGGTCAACCTGATCTACCCCGGAGCCAGCCCCGAAGAGGTGGAGAAGTCGGTGACCGTGGCGGTGGAGGAGGCCGTGCGCGGGGTGGACGGCATCAAGCAGCTGAGCTCCTACTCGGGCGAGGGCGGCGCCAGCGTGCTGGTCGAGCTGCTCGTAGGCACGCCGCCCGACCGCGCGCTGTCCGACATCAAGGCCGCGGTGGACCGCATCACCTCCTTTCCCGCAGACCTCGAGCGCCCGATCGTCAGCCTGGTAGCCATTCGCGTGAGCGTGCTGTCGGTGGTGCTCTACGGCGACGTATCCGAGCGCACGCTGCACGCCCTGGGCGAGCGAATGCGCGATGAGCTGCTGCAAGACCCGCGCATCACCACCGTAGATCTGGGCGGGGTGCGCCCGCTCGAGATCAGCGTGGAGGTGCCCCAGCAGAGCTTGCGCGCCCACGGCTTGACCCTGGAGCAGATCGCCCAGGCCATCCGCAGCGCTTCGGTGGAGGTCCCCGCTGGCGGGGTCAAGACCGAGGGAGGCGAGATCCTGCTGCGCACCACCGAGCGGCGCGACTACGGCCCCGAGTTCGAGGACATCGCCGTGCTCAGCCGCCCCGACGGCACCGAGGTGCGCCTGCGCGACATCGCCCGGGTTCGCGACGGCTTCCAGGAGACCGACGTCGAAGCGGACTTCAACGGCAAGCGCGCCATGATGGTGCGGGTCTATCGCATCGGCGAGGAGACCCCGCTGTCGGTGTCCGCCGCAGTGCACGAGTACATCGAAAAGGCCCGTCCGGACCTGCCGCCAGGCGTGGAGCTGGCGGTGTGGGGCGATCGGGCCGAGATGTACGGCGAGCGCATCGGCCTGCTGCAGCGCAACGCGCTCATCGGCCTGGCGCTGGTGCTGCTGCTGCTCGGCTTGTTCCTCGAGCCGCGCCTTTCGTTCTGGGTGACCATCGGCATCCCCGTGTCCTTTTTGGGCGCGCTCTTGTTCCTTCCGGCTGCGGATGTCTCCATCAACATGATCTCGCTGTTCGCGTTCATCGTCACCCTGGGCATCGTGGTCGACGATGCCATCGTGGTCGGCGAGGCCGTGTACAAGCGGAGACGCGACGGTCTGCCCTTTGTCAAGGCCGCCATCACGGGGGTGCACGACGTGGCCCAGCCCGTGATCTTCAGCGTGCTGACCACGGTGGTGGCCTTCAGCCCGCTGCTGTTCGTGCCTGGCGTACGCGGCAAGTTCTTCCGACAGATCCCCGTGGTGGTCATCGCCGTGCTGCTGCTGAGCCTGGTCGAGTCCCTGCTGGTGCTGCCCGCCCACCTCGCGCACAGCAAACGGCAGCCCGACCGGGGGCTCCTGGGATGGCTCTACCGCGGGCAGCAGCGCTTCAGCAGCGCCTTCGAGCGCTTCATCCACGGCCGCTTCGTGCCCATGCTGCGCGGCGTGGTGCGGCAGCGCTACTTGGCCCTGGCGGTGGGCGTGGCCTTGCTGCTCAGCAGCTGCGGGCTCGTCGCAGGCGGGCGGGTGGACTTCGTCTTCTGGCACAAGATGGAGCTCGACGTGGTCTTCGCCCAGCTCGAGATGCCCTACGGAACGCCGCTTTCCGAAACGGCGGCTCACAAAGAGCGCATGGTCGAGGCCGCTCGAGAGGTGCTGGCCGAAGCGGGCGGGGAGGAGCGCGTCAGCCGCGGCATCTACGGCCAGCTCGGGGCAGCGAGCTATGGCGGCCTGGGGCACGCGGCAGCCTCCGGCACCCACGTGGCCGAGGTGTCGGTCTTCTTGGTGCCGGTCGACCAGCGCGAGCTATCCACCGCCGAGTTCGCTCGGCGGTGGCGCGAGCGCATCGGCGAGATCCCAGGCGCCGACCGGCTCGAGTTCGACTACGAGTCCGGCTCCTCGGGCGCGCCCATCAGCATCGAGCTCAGCCATCAGGACATGACCGCCCTGCGGCGCGCCGCGAGCAGGTTGGCCGACGAGCTCGGCGAGTTCACGGGCGTCATCGACATCGATGACGGCTTCGCCCTCGGCAAGGAGCAGCTCAACTTCCGGCTCAAGCCCGAGGCTCGCTCGCTCGGGGTGACCGAGACCGATCTGGCGCGCCAGGTGCGCGCGGCCTTTTTCGGAGTGGAGGCCGCCCGCCAGCAGCGCGGTCGCAACGAGGTCAGAACCTATGTGCGGCTGCCGCGCAGCGAGCGCAGCTCGCTCGGCGACGTCGAGCGCTTGCTCATCCGCACCCGCGACGGCGGCGAGGTGCCGCTGGGCGTGGCCGCCACGGTGGAGCGGGGGCATTCGTACACCGAGATCGCCCGCAAGAATGGCCGCCGGGTGGTGGAGGTGACCGCCGACGTCATCGAGGGCGCGGCCAACGCCAACAAGGTGGTGGCCGAGCTGGAAAGGGAGGCCCTCCCCGAGCTGCTCGCCGCCTTTCCCGGCCTGAGCTACGAGCTGGGCGGGGAGCAGCGCAGCCAGCAGGAGTCCATGGACTATCTGCTGCGGGGCTTTGGCCTGGCCCTGCTGGTGATGTTCGCCCTGATGGCCATCCCCTTTCGCAGCTACGCCCAGCCGCTCATCATCATGAGCGCCATTCCCTTCGGCATCATCGGCGCGATCGTGGGCCACATCATCATGGGCTACGACCTGAGCCTGCTCAGCGCCATGGGCTTCGTGGCCCTCTCTGGCGTGGTGGTCAACGACTCGCTGGTGCTCATCGCGGCGATCAACGAGTTCCGCAGGCAGGGCATGAGCAGCCTCGATGCCGTGGTGGCGGGTGCAGCGCGGCGCTTCCGCCCCATCTTGCTGACCTCGCTCACCACCTTCTTCGGCCTCGCCCCCATGATCTTCGAGACCTCCATGCAAGCGCGCTTTCTCATCCCGATGGCCCTGAGCCTGGGCTTCGGCGTGCTGTTCGCGACGGTGATCATCCTGCTGCTGGTGCCGTCGCTGTATCTGACCCTGGAGGATATGCGGGCGCTTTTCCGGCGGCTGTGGGGATCGCAGCAGGAGGCGGCGTTGTCTTGATAGGGGTGCTTGGGGCGACGCGGTGAACGATTTGGGCTAGCCTTAGCCGAGCTTCGCAAAGGATCACCATGCGGCACCAGCTTGCACTGGCAGGGCTCTGCAGCTCTCTGGGGTTGATGCTGTGGCTGGCCTGCTCGGCCTCGGCCGACCGAAACGACCACGGGACGCCCACGGCCACGCTCAGCGGCACCCAAGCGGGCGCGGCCACGGGTAGCGGCAGCCCCTCGGGTACGGCAGGCGGCACATCGTCAGGTACGGGCACCGCCCTGGCGAGCTCGTGGCCGGCCTGCGTGCGGTACTGCTGCGATGACGAGGACTGCGGCGCGGGAGCCTGCGTCAAAGGCATCGAGCCCGAGCTGCCCGATTTGGGGCTGTGCCTGCTCGACGTCGGCACGGGCGGTGCGGGCGGCGCGGTGGGTGGTGCGGGCGGCGCGGGCGGTGGCGCGGGCGGCGACGGCTTCGGCGACGAGCAGCCGGATTGCGAGGCCCCAGCCTCGGCGCCATCGGACGGCGATTGCCTGGATGTCGCCACTGGTGGCGGCGGTGCGGGCGGCGCAGCTGGCGCGGCTGGCGCGGGCGGCGCAGCGGGCGGCGCAGGTGGTGCGGGCGGCG
>CAYTYV010000038.1:0-23478 GCA_964441055.1 uncultured Polyangiaceae bacterium
GTTGCCCCGGCACGGGCAACATCGACGCCGTGCCGCTGTTCGTCGAGCCGGGCGACGACGACCTACACCTCGGCCCTGGCTCACCGTGCATCGACGCAGCCGATGGGCCCGCGGCGCCCGAGCTCGACATGGACGGCAACGGCCGCGTCGACGACCCGAACACCCCCAACTCGGGTCAGGGCCCGCCCTGGGCCGACATGGGCGCCTACGAGTACCAGCCGTCGCAGTGAGCGGCGGCCCGCCCATCGCCTGCAGCGCGCCAACAAGCTCGCCGTGATGGGGGGCGCAGGCCCCTCACCACCCCATCTTGCGCAACAGCTCGGCGACCTCGCCGCCCGCGCGCTTCTGCATCAGCAGGGTCTTCTTCTTGCTGGCCTGCTCGATCTTGGCGAGCAGCTCTTTGAACTCGGCCGGTTTTTCCAGAAAATCGAGGGCGCCGAGCTTCATGGCCTCCACGCCCTTTTGCACGGTGCCGTGGCCGGTCAAGAGGATGATCTGCAGGTCCGGGTTCTGCTCGCGCAGCCGCTGAAGGGTCTCGAGCCCGTTCATGCCTGGCATGGCCAGGTCGAGCACCACGGCATCGAAGCTCTGCTCCTGGGCCTTTTCGAGCGCGACCGTGCCGCTCTCAGCGGTCTCCACCAAAAGGCCGCGGGACTGCAGGCGCAGGGCCAAAGCCTCGACGAACACCTCTTCGTCATCTACTAGCAGCACCCGCTCTCCGCTCATCGCTTGGCCCTCCCTTGTCCGTGACGCATGTTCTGAAGATAAGGCAGCGGCGATGCTGATCAAACCTTTTTCTGCGGCTGTACCAGCCCGGCGCGCTCGCCCAAGGCGACAGGTGCGCGTAGCTTGATCGCCGCCGCTGTGGTTGACATGCTGGCCGTCATGGCGCGGGAAGCGGTCGAGCCTGACGGCGCAGGGGCCATCCCATCGATCCCGTCGATCTACCGGGATCCGCGGCACTACGATTTGTTAGCCGAGATGACCGCGCCGGGCGACCTGCCCTTCTATCGGCGGTGGCTCGACCGCTACGGTGGGCCCGTGCTCGAGCTCGGCTGCGGTACGGGACGCGTGTGCCTGCCGCTGGCTCGCGCGGGCGCCCAAGTGTGGGGCATCGACGTGGCGCGTCCGCTCCTCGAGCATGCCCGCGCCAAGGCGACGGCCGCGGCGATCCCCGTCACCTTGCTCGAGGCCGATTGCCGCGCCTTCGAGCTAGGACGGCCCTTTCAGCTTATCCTGCTGCCCTACAACGCGCTGAACCACCTGCTGGATCTCGACGCGGTGGCCGGTTGCCTCGGGGCGGTGAGGCGCCACCTGAAGGCGCAAGGCCGCTTCGTCATCGACACCTTCAACCCCGACCTGGGCTTTCTGAGCCGCGATCCCGAGCTCAAGGTGGTCGAGTATCTCGAGCCGGACAGCGGCGAGCGGGTGATCCTGATCGAGCAAAACCGCTACGACGCCGCTCGGCAGATCAATCACATCACCTGGCGCTACCAGGTAGGGGGACGTGCTGACCAACGCGTCGACGAGCTCGACATGCGCATCTTCTTTCCCCAGGAGCTCGACGCGCTCCTCGAGCTTCACGGCTTCGAGATCGAGCACAAGCTGGGTGACTACGACGAAAGGCCCTTTGGCGCCGCGACGCCCAAGCAGCTGTTGGTTTGTCGCCTCCGCGGAGGGGATTGAGCGCCGCAGCCTGGCCGAAGCGGCCGTGTTTTGCCTTCACATGTGAGTCTACCGCCACAGTCGTGCGGTCACGCTTCGCTCGCCGCTCAGTGAAAAAGCGCAGCCATTACGGCGTGCTCTTCATTGGTACGTGGCTTGCTACCACTCGGAGCAACCACTCACCCAACACGGTGGAGGAAAGCGATGAACAGCATGCGATTGATGATGGTTTCTTTGGTGGCTCTGGGCTTGGCAGCGGGCTGCAGCTCCGCTCGAGAGATCGAGGTCACGGGTGAGGTCTCGTCGGCTCAGACGCCGAACGGGCCCATCTCCCTCGAGTTCTTCGAGCAGGCCAAGGACGACGAAAGCGCCGAGCGAGTCTCGGTTCATCAGATCGAGCTCGACGAGCCGGGTGCGTTCGCCGAGACCATCGAGGTGGCCGAAGACCTGGTGATCGCCTATGCGCTGGTCGACGAAGATGGCGACGGTCAGTGCAGCGACGGCGAGCTGTGGGCCGAGGCTCAACAGGAGGTTGCCGAGGACGACACGCTGGAGCCGCTGACGCTGGCGCTGGCGGCCGAGCCCTGCCCCGAGCAGCCGGAGGAGGAGTAGTAGTAGGGGGCGGAGCACAACGTGGGCGTGGGCGTCGCGCGGGCGCCCACGTTCATGTCTACGACCACGACTACGACCACGCATAGCTCGCCCCTCGGGCCCCGTCGGCTAGCCCTCACCTATCTCTGGGGCCAGTCGATGGGGCCCAAGGGGCTGGCGAACGCCGTTAAGGCACGCAGTCTTCTTCGTCGGTGTAGAGCTTCATCAGGCAGCCGTGCACCTCGGGCTGGGCGTCGACGAGCACGTGCGATTTGCTCAGATCGTGGTCTGCGAGGCGTCGGTAGGTCTTGGGAGCGCTCAGGTAGTCGAACGAGAACTGGCGGGCCGCAGCCACGGTGCGGGCGCGAGCTAGCACCTCCGCACGGGAAAGCGGCTTGGGGCAGCGCATAGCTACCACGATGGAGTTGTAGTGCGTGGGCGCGGGAAAGACGTGCACCGCGGAAAAGACCTGGCCATAGGTCTTGAGCATGGATCGATACAGGGGGCGATTGTCGCGCCAGATATTGGCAACCACGGCCCCGTGCGGAGCCAACCTCTGGGAGACGGCTTGCAAGAACTCGACGGTGGTCAGCGCGAAGGGGACGTTGTTCTCGCCATAGGCATCGAGAAAGATGAGGTCCCATTGCTCGCTGCTGGTTTCAAGGAACTTGCGGCCGTCTTGCGCGACCAGCCGCAGCCCGGGCTCGGGTCGCAGGTCGAAGTACCGCTGGGCGACCTCGACCACCACGGGATCCAGATCTACCGCATCGAAGTGCAGCGTGGGCACGTGGCGGCGATAGAGGTGGATGATGCTGCCACCGCCGATGCCGATGATCACCGCTCGGCGGGGCTCGGGTACGAAGGTCAGGCCCACCGAGGCGTGACGGACGTACTCGAAGACGATCCGCTCGGGTTTTTCCAGGTCCACGCAGCTCTGGTTGCCCGCATCGGGCTTGACGAAGCGCAGGCAGCGCAGGCCCTTTTCCTCCACCACCAGCACCCGCGTGTAGGGCGAGTTGCGGTCGAACAGCACTCGCCGCTGCTGGGTCTGGGTGAAGGCCACCAGCGAGAGCAACAGCGCCGCGGCCACCAGGCACAGCGCGGCGATCCCGCCCGCCGATGGCCTACGTGGCAGCCGCCCGTCGGCGTCAGAGCCGTGGCTGCGGCCGCCTACGCGAGCGGCCAGATATCGGGCAAGACCCACCGTGTTCTCCTGGCCCGCGGCGCTGCCGCGAGCGTAGCTCCGAGGCTAGCACCTTTCGGACAGCAGCGCAGTGAGCCGCGGATGCTCGAGCGGTCCCTCCTCTTGTACGGGCAGGTGCGGAAAGCGATCGATGAAAGCACGGGCGAACAGGCCCACGCCCAGCGCGCGGGCCACCCCGTCGCGGTCGACCACCTTGACTCGCGCCGTGCCGCACGACGGCGAGCGGCTCTTGAAAATGAAGCCGTCGAGGCCCTCGCTGGCGAGCTCGCCAACCCGCCGTGCCGCCCAGGCGCACATCTGCTCGGTGTAGTCGCGTCGCGAGCGGATGGTCACCAGCCGGGGATGGTCGAGCGAGCCCTCCAGCTGCATGGGCTCGCGCGGCACTGACAGGCCGCACTCCACCTCGGGACAGACCGGTAGATAGTCCGCGTGCTGTCCTAGACTGTCGCGCAGGAAGCGGTCGAGCTTGTGCTGCCCGTCGTAGCGCACCTTCTCGCCCAACAAGCAGCTACTGATGCCCAACCGAATCCTGGCCATCGCGGACCTCACGTGTCGCGGCCTTGGCGGATGGCCGCAGCGGACCTACGCGGGCGACGATATCTCCGAGCGCGCCGCGACGCCAATCCCCTTCCCCGAGCCATGGCCCCTTGCCGCGCCCTGACCGGGACTGCTAAGCGGATGTGGAAGCCGCGATCTGCGACACCGACCCACCGTGCCGACGCCCGCAAGCCTCATGACCGTCGATCTTGAAAGCTCCGCATCGAGGCGCGCACGGCGGCGCTTCGGGCGGCTGCTCGTCGGGCTGTGCGGCCTCGGCGTGTCAGGCCTGCTCGCGGGCTCGGCGGCGGCGCAATCTGCCGTGGGCGATCGCGACGACCAGGCCTACGACCGGCTCGGTAGGCCCGAAGAGCAGCCGCCTGAGGAGCGCCCCGCGGCCGAGGTCCAACCGCCGCGGCTGCTCGCGTACTCGGCGCCGATCTACCCGGCCGAGGCCCTGGCCGAGGGACGCGAGGCCGAGGTCATCCTGCGGCTAGATATCGACACCGAGGGACGGGTGAGCAAGGTGGCCGTGCACCAGGGCGCGGGGCACGGCTTTGACGAGGCCGCGAGCAAGGCGGCTGGGGGATTGCGCTTCGAGCCCGCCCGCCGAGCGGATGGCACGCCCGTGGCCGCGCGAATTCTCTATCGCTACGCCTTTCGCCTCGACGAGGTCGAGTCGCCTCCGGAGACCGAGCCCGGCCCAGGCGCCGAGCCTGCCGAGGCCGCCCCAGTCGGCGGGGTGCTCACGGGCCAGGTGCTGATTCGCGAGGCCGAGGTGCCCTTGGTGGGAGCAAAGGTGACCGTGCTCGGACCCGACGGCACCGAGACCGAGCTGCGCACCGACGCGCGCGGTCGCTTCGAGCTCGCCCGACTCGGCCCGGGCGCGTACCGCATTTCCGTGGCCGCGCCTGGCTACCGCGCTGCTGGAGCCACCGAGCAGGTCGTGCTCGGCCAGGAAACGGCGGTCATCTATCGGGTGAGCGCCGACATCGAAAGCGGCGCCATCGAGGTCACCGTCGAGGGCGAGCGGCCCGCCCGCGAGGTCACTCGGCGTACGCTGGAGCAGCGCGAGATCGCGCGCATCCCGGGCACCCAGGGCGATGCGTTGCGATCCATCCAGAGCTTGCCTGGGGTGGCTCGCCCGCCCGGGCTAGCCGGGATCTTGCTGGTCCGCGGCTCGGGGCCGTTCGACACGCAGACCTTCATCGACGGCATCCAGGTGCCGCTCATCTATCACTTCGGCGGGCTGTCCTCGGTGGTGCCCACCGAGCTTCTGAGCAAGATCGATTTCTATCCCGGTAACTTCAGCGCCCAGTACGGGCGCGTGATGGGGGGCATCGTGGACGCGGGCGTTCGCTCGCCCAAGAGCGACGGCTATCACGGCCTGGCGCGATCTCATCGACGCCCGGCTCATGCTGGAGGGGCCCGTGCCGCTTCTCGACGGCTGGACCTTTGCTGCCGCGGGCCGACGCAGCTGGTTCGATGCCTGGCTGGGACCGATCCTCAAGGAGGCGGGCGCGGGCGTCACCCAGGCGCCGCGCTACTACGACTACCAGTTCCTGCTGGAGAATCGGCCCTCGAAGGACGCGCGCGTGCGCCTGTCCTTTTACGGCTCGGACGACAGCTTCGAGGTACTGGTCGACGAGCCTGCGGGCACCACGCCCGAGTTCTCGGGCAACGTCGGCTTCGGCACGGCCTTCTGGCGATTGCAATCGAAGTACGACGTCAAGCTGGGCCCGGACGACGAGCTCCGCGGCACCCTGGCCGTGGGCCGCGACGCCGTCGATCTGAGCCTCAATCAGTACTATTTCGTGTTCGAAACCTATTCGCTGGACGGGCGGCTGGAGTGGGCCCACCAGCTCAACAAGAAGGCCAAGCTCAACCTGGGCGCTGACGTGTTGAGCAGCGTATACGACATCACCTTGCGCGTCCCCGCGATGGGCGCGGAGGGGCAGCCCGCCGAGCAGCCGCTGCTATCCCGCCCCGTCGAGCAGCTGAGCCAGCACGGCGTGGCCATTCGGCCCGCTGCCTACGCCGAGTTCGAGCTCAGCCCCAACGCGCGCACCCGCATCGTACCCGGCGTGCGCCTGGACTACGCCGACAACGCCGACCAGCTCGACATCAGCCCGCGCATCAATGCCCGCTATCGCATCGTCGACGGCTTTCCCTCCACCACCATCAAGGCCGGCCTGGGCATCTACCACCAGCCTGCCGAGCACCGCGAGACCGAAGAGCCCATCGGCAGCCCGGGCCTGCATTCGAACCGCGCCATTCACATCGGCCTGGGCGCCGAGCAGGACATCACCCGGCAGATCGAGCTGTCCCTCGAAGGCTTCTACAAGCCCATGGACCAGCTCGTGACCTCCGAGGCCTCCGCCGACAGCGCGCGCGCCGAGTACGACAACAACGGCCGCGGCTATGCGGTGGGCGCGGAGCTGTTGGCCAAGTACAAGCCGGACGAACGCTTCTTCGGCTGGCTGGCCTACACCATATCGCGCAGCGTGCGCGATGGCACCCAGGTCTCTTGGGACCAGACCCACATTCTGACCGCGCTGGGCAGCTATCGGCTGGGCGGTGGCTGGGAGTTCGGCGCCCGCTTCCGACTGGTCTCGGGCAACCTGGTCACCCCGCAGGTGTGCAACGCGGCCACGGTGGGCTGCGACCCGAGCCGCATCAACGCCCTGTTCCACGGCGCCACGGGCGCCTACTCCTCCATCGACTTCGGCGGCAGCAACAGCGAGCGGCTGCCGCTTTTCCACTCGCTGGACGTGCGGCTGGACAAGGCCTGGCAGTTCGAGCTGTGGAAGCTGTCGGCCTATCTCGACGTCTACAACGTCTACAACCAGCAGAACATCGAGGGGATCCTCTACAATTACAACTTCACGCACAGGCAGTACATCTCGGGCATTCCCATTCTGCCGAGCGTCGGCCTTCGGGGAGAGTTTTGATGATCCGGGCTAGGTGGTGGTTGCCCCCGGTCTTGAGCGCTGCCGCGCTGCTCTCCCTCGGTCCCTCGAGCTGTGCCGCGGGCTTTCGGCCAGCCAGCGAGGTCGATTCCCTGCGGGTGCTGGCGGTGACGGCCGACCGGCCCTATGCCCAGCCCGACGAAGAGGTGAGCTTTGCGATGACCGTGGCCGACGGGCTCGGCCCGAGCCCGCGCGACGTCCAGGTCCTGTGGCTGGGCGGCTGCTACAACCCCGCGGGCGATCAGTACTTCGCCTGCTTCGAGCAGCTCGCCGGGCAGCTCGCGGCCCTCGGCGCGGCGGGCCCGGGTGCGCCCGACGCCGACTGGGCCCTGGATACGCTGCCCGCCGAGCAAAGCGGCCAGCCTGACGCCGCCACCTTCACCATTACCGTTCCGGAGGACGTGCTCGAGGGTCGCGACGCGGGTCCAGGGGGCACGTCCTATGCCGTGGGCTTCGTTTTCTTCGCGGCCTGCGCGGGCACCCTGGCACCAGGCGACTTCGCCTCCCTCGATGCCTGGTCGGCGGACGATGCCACTCCCGAGTTTCCGGTCCGCTGCCTGGGCGAGGACGGACTGGAGCTCGGCGCCGAGAGCTTCGTGCCCGGCTACACCCAGCTCTACGTGTTCGCCGATGGGCGCAGCAACGAAAACCCGACAGCCGACGGCATGACCCTGGACGGGGCCGACATGCCCGAGGGTGAGACCGACCTGCCCGCTGTCCCGCTCTGCCCCCGCACCGACGAGCAGCGCCGCAGTGCGGGCTGCCTGGCCGACACGGGGCCCGAGTGCCCCAACTACCGCCTGCTGGCCCAGGTGGGCGACCTGGCCGAGACCGATCCGGCCGCCCTCGACCCCGACGGCAACCCGCTGCGCGAGCTCGTGTGGGTGAGCTACTTCGCCGACGGCGGCACCTTCACGCGCGACATCGCCGTCATCAGCGATCCCACCACGGGTTACCTGGGCGGCGAGCACGAAGCCGGCTGGCTGGCCCCGCCCGAGCCGGGCATCGTCACGATCTGGGCCGTGGTGCGCGACTCGCGCGGCGGCGGGAAGGTCGTCCGCCGCATGGTGCGGGTGGAGTAGCGGGCGCCGTTGCCGCCCGTCCCGCCCCGCCGTTCCCACCGTCCGCAGCTTGTCGTGCTCATCAGGGCACCCTGGCTTGCAACGCTCGAGCGCGGATGTTACCTTACTAGAGGTAAGGAGGTTTTCCGTGAAGGAAGTCGTCGAGTCCACCGTCACGACGAAGGGCCAGATCACGATCCCGCAGCGCGTTCGGAAACACCTCGAGATCGCGCCTGGTGACCGCATCGAGTGGCATGTCCGGGATGGCGGTTCGTTCGAAATCCGCAAGGCGAGGCAAAGGGCTCTGTCCGATATCGTCGGACTGCTGGGAAAACCCAAGCGCACCGCCACCGTCGACGAGATGGACGCCGGGATCCGGGCACGCGTGCGGGAGAGCTCTCGTGGCGGCCGTTGATACGAACGTGGTCATTCGGCTCCTCGTCTCCGACGATGAGTCCCAACAGCGAACCGCCAGAAGACGCCTCGACCGCCTGGCGGCCGCGAACGAGCCCGTGTTCGTCTCCACCCTCGTCCTGGCCGAGGTCACATGGGTCCTATCGTCGGTGTACGAGTACGGTCGCGAAGCACAGGCCGAGGCGGTCCGGGCGCTCCTCGAAACACCTCCTTTCGTGGTTGACGCCGCACCGAGCGTTCGCCGGGCGCTCGGTTGGTTCGAAGGTGGAAGCGCTGAGTTCTCCGACTACCTTGCGGCAGCCCTCGCCGACGCGGTCGGGCAGGCGCCACTTTTCACCTTCGACCGCAAGCTCGCGCAGCATCCGTTCTGCCAACGTCCGTGAGCCGCCGACGAACCGGATTGTGTCGAGTCGACTGTAGGACCGGAGGGCGTTGGCACAGAAGTCGATCGGCTGGTGCGCGCGCCTTGCTGGGGCCAGGGGGCGCAGCGCCCTTTGGCCAGGTTGCAGAGGATCTGCACGTCTGTGGCCGTCGGGAAGTTGGGATCGAAAAGGGTGAGGATCTGCTGATCGGCCGAGAGCCCGGGCTGGGAGCCCACCACCAGCACCATGTGCTTGCCGCTCGAGCGGCTGGTGAGCCAGTCGCGCTGGTCGTCCCACTCGTAGCCAAGCTCGAGCACCAGGGGCACGGCATTGCCGGCCTGGAGCAGCGGCTCGATCCGCCCAAGGGGGTCCTCGCTCACTGGCCGCGGACGACCGCAGCTCGGCGGCGCCACGAGGTAGCCGTCCGGATCATCCTGCTGCTTCTGTACGCGGATAGCCGCAGCGCGAAAGGCGTCGTGGAAGGTCTGGCCATAGACGCGATCGCAGCCCGCCAGGCTGCCGGCTCCCGGGATGGTGGCGGGCTGTCCGGCCGACATGGCCAGCAGTGCGGCCCGCATCCTGGCGGCGTCGGCCGGCTGCCCGGGGTCGTAGGTGGCCAAGCTGGCCGCGGCGACGTTCATGGCTGCGTTGCCGAAGCACAGCCCTTTGCGGCCGCGCTTGTACTGCTGGCAGTGGTTCGCGCCGGGGAAGCGGTTCCGCGGGTCCTTCAGGTAGTCCCGTAGGTTGCCGATCCGCGGGCAGGGCCACACCGCCTGCGTCGAGAGCGGCCCGCTTGGCGGCGGTGCGGGCGGACGGCTCTGACAGGCCAGAAGCAGGCAAAGCGCGAGCAGCAGCGCGCAGCTCCTCGTCGACACCATAGCGGCAGCGTAGCACCGCCCAGCCGGCAGCGCGCCCCTACTGCATCTCCACCGCCAGCAGCTTGAGCTCGGCGATGTTGACGTAGTTGTGGCGGCTCGCGCCGCCCGCGCCGCCATACAGCGCGAAGTGCTCGAGCTCGGACATGTTGACGGCGTGCTCGTCCTCGTCGATCGTAATGGTGTAGCTCTTGCTGCTATCCAAGGTTACGGGCAAGAACGAAGAGCCGCGCCAGTCGTCCCAGGTCCCGAGGTGCGGCATCTTGAGGTAGCCCGAGGCCACGACCGAGCCGCCCTGCTCCTCGACGGTCACACGCTTGACGCCGCAGGTGACGCCCGTGTCAAAGCCGCCAGCGCCATTGCCAGCGAGAAGCTGCACCAGGTGCTGGCCGCTTTGACTGGGGCTGAAGCCCGCGTAGCTCAGGCTGTGGTCGGCAGCTCCCCAGTTGCTGAAATGCCAGCGGCCGTACTGGTAGGTGCGCTGGCCGCCGTTCGGGGTGAAGCCGTCGCTCACGTCGGCTCCCACGGCCATGTTGTAGATGCGCTCGTAGCTCTCGCCCCAGTAGCAGACCGGCTGGGCGTGCTGTGAGCGGTTGCCCGATCCGGCGAAGCTTGCCTCCACGCTGTAGCAGTAGCTGTGGCTTTGGTGGTCGGCGCTGTCGGGGTCGGTCCAGCTCGCGGTCGAGCCCGCAAGGCCCGAGGCCACCAGGGCGCCGTCGCGGTAGACGGCGAGCTCGATGTCGGAGGGGGTCTCGCCACCGTTGTCGATCTCGATGCGGACGCGGTCCGAGTCCAGGCCGATGTTGGTAATCGACGGGGTGTGCGGCCCGAACAGGTTGCGGTAGTCGGCGATGTCGCCCGCGTCGAGCTCGACCAGGGAGCCGGCCGAGCCCGAGCCTGGCGCCAGGGTCACCTCGATGAGATCGCCGTCGGAGAGCGACGATGCCGCGATGAAGTCGGTGCCTACCTCGGTGCCGTTCAGGCGCACGCCGTCGACTGCCAGCACTCCCGGCTGAGCGTTGCCGAGCTCGTCCAGGTGCACCCGCACGAAGAGCTTGCGCCCCTTGTATGGAAAAGAGGAGAGCGCGATGCTGTCGGCACCCGCGAACAGCGTTTGGCGAAGCTCGCGGGTGATGCTGGGCAAGAAGCGGATACCGTCCTGGTTGGCCTCGAGGCCGAAGACCACGTCATGCACCATGGAGACGTAGCCCGCTACCGACCAGAGCTGCCGCGGCGAGTTGACCACGGGTCCGGACGTGGCCCCTTCGTCCAGCCAGGCGGCGCCGGTCACCACCTCGAAGTTCTCCATGTTCGATAGATACAGCGCCGCGCCGCGCATGAGCGATCGCACGGCGTGGTCGATGGCGGCAGCCTGCTCCGCCTGCCCGGCCGCCTTGAGCCAGAAGGCCGTCGCGAACGGCCAGATCGCCCGATTGTGGTAGATCGGGATATCCTGTTGCTGGGGCCAGATGACGGGCGCGCCCTTGGGTAGGTGCGGGTAGTGCGACAGCACCTCGGTGGCTTGCGATCCATCGGCAATGCCGAACAGGACCGCAAAGGCCGAGCCCAATAGATCGTATTGGTGGGTGGGGGCCGGATCCAGGTAGGTGGTGGAAAAGGTGCTGAACAGCTGGTCGGAGGCCAGATAGAAGTGCTCTCCGATGGCCTGCGCGAGATCGTCGGCCCAGCCCTGATACTTGTCGCTCTCGCTGGAAAGGCCCTTTTCCGAGGCCAGCTGGGCGGCCACCGTGAGCATATGGTAGTGGCCGATGTTGGTGCTGAGCGCTTTGCTCATACCGATCTGCACGGTGTCGGTAGCCGTCCAGCCCGGGTAGCTCTGCTCGCGCCAATCGAGAAAGGACTGCTCGCCCGGATAGAGCCCGTCGGCTGGGTCGTAGATCACCTGGCGATCGTGCTCAGCCGTGTTCGAAATGGCCTCGTAGGCGAGATCGCGAAACGCGGACCGCTCGGTGCCCTCGAGGTACTTGAGCAGCTCCCAGGCCCCCATGGCCCAGACCACGCGATCGGTGGAGATGGGGTAGCTGCCGCCCGTGCCCGTGTCCTGCACGATCTGGCGCCCGCCGCCGCCGCGTCGTTCCGAGGTCTTGAACTCGAGCGAATTGCGCGCCCGCGTCGGATCGAGCGCGGCCAGACCGAGCTTGACGGCATAGGCGGTATCGCGCGTCCAGACGTAGGTCCATCGTTGGCCGGTCTCGAAGCAGCCGCCCGGCGGGCAGGAGATGGGCTGGCCGCCGTTGAAGGCGCCGTCCTGGATGGCGTCCACCGAGCACTGCCGCACCTCCTCGATGGCCAGGGCGTAGAGCGCGTCGAACATGTCGTGGCCCGTGCGCACGACTGGCTGGTCCGCCTGCTCGCCAAAAGTGCGCGGGCTGTCGGGCGAGTCCACGAGCAGGTCCGCGGTGGTGGACAGCTGGTAGCTCCGCTGGCAGCTTGACGGATCGTCGATGACCACGGTGGCCGTGTCGTCGCCGTCGTTCCAGGTGTCGGTGTCGCTCGCGCCTGGCCCCTCGGCGGGCAGGCACCCGGTCACGGGTCCGCCGCCGCCTCCTCCTCCGCCTCCGCCTCCCGCCCCCGCGGAACCGCCTGCCGCAGCCGTACCGCCGCTGCCGCCCGCGGCCGCGGTGCCGCCGCTGCCAGAGGCCCCGCCCGCTTGACCGTCGCTGCCGCAACCAGCGCTCAGCGGGCCCGTCGCGCCCATCAATCCCAGGACCGCCAATGCCGAACCGACGCGCTGCTTCATCATCTCCTCGAACGACCCCGCTACGGCGCTAAAACGGCGCTGCCGAACGGCGGCAAGCTAATGCTCAGCTCCCCGCCAGCAGCCACGGTGGCGCTCGGCCCGCCGAGCCGGTCGACGAGCTCGGTGCCCGCCGATAGCCCCAGCGCGCTTACGTCCACGTCGACCTCATCGCCGCTCGCCGAGCGAGTCAGGGCCACGATGACCGCTGTATCGCTGGGCAGATGGCGCGCGTACACCAGGGTATCCTCGCTGGCGCTGAGCGAAACGTAGTCGCCGCGACGCAGCGCGGGCAGATCTTTGCGGGCGGTGCCCAGCGCCCGCGTTAGCTCCAAGGTGGTGAGCTCCTCGCCCGCGAGCTCGCTTGGCGAGCGCCACATCATGCGGTTGTTGGGATCGGCCCCGCCCCATTGGCCATACTCGTCGCCGTAGTAAAGTAGCGGCGCTCCGGGCAGGCCCATGAGCCAGCTCATCGCCGTGCGCATGCGCCGATAGGGCTCGGCATCGGCGGGCGCCTCGGCGATGTCGTCCCACTTGTTGCCCGGAATGCCGCGGTCGTGGTCCGGATCCTGCCCGCGATAGTCGGCGTGGCTGACGAAGCGGGGCGTGTCGTGGCTGCCGATGTAGGGCGTCATGACCGCGCCGTCGGGCCATTTCGTCTGGCCGTGCTGGAACCAGTAGTCGACGTGGATCATGCCCTTGTCGCCCCAGGCAAAGGTGTTGGCGGTCACGGCGTGGTAGAGCACGAAGTCGAACTGGCCATCGAGGCCGTGCGGTCCGATGTAGCGGGCAATGGTGCCGTAGTTCTCGTCGTTGCAGGGATCGTCGCACTCGTTCCAGCCCATGGCCGTCTCGCCCATGAGGAAGTAGCGCGTGCCCGCTGGCTCGAAGGTCTCGCGCACGGCCGCCGTCAGGTTGCGGGTGGCGGCCTCCTCGACGTGCTTGACCGCGTCGATGCGCAGCCCGTCCAGATCGAACTCGTCGAGCCACCAGACCGCGTCGTCCACGAAGGCGCTGGTGGCCTCGGTCACGGTGTGATCGATGTCGGGCATGTACTCGGCGAACATGCACTCGAGCGCGTACTCGGTCCAATCGCACTCGACGCCGCACACGCAGCCCGTGCGAAACCAATCGGGGTGCGTCGTTACGTACTCGTGATCCTCGTGCACGTGGTTGATGACATAGTCCTGCAGCACGCGGATCCCGTGGGCATGGGCCTCGCTCACCAGATCGTGCAGCGCATCGGCGCCGCCCAGGCGGGGATCGACCTCGCGGGCTTGGATGGGCCAATAGCCGTGATAGCCGGTTACCTGATGCACGCCGTCGGCAGCCAGGTAGGCCGGCTCGGGCACGGTCTGAAAGGGCGTCAGCCAGATGGCGCGGACTCCGAGCTCGTCGAGGTGGCCGTCGCTGATGGCCTGCCGCAGCCCCTGCAGGTCGCCGCCAAACCAATCGGCCTCGGGCTCGGCGCCCGCCGTGGGCGACGGGTTGTTGCTCGGATCGCCGTCCTGGAAGCGATCCGTCATGACCATGTAGATGAGCGCGTCCTGCCAGGAAAACGCCTCCTCTTCCACCCAGAAGACCAGCCGCAGCGGATCGCCGAGCTGCCCGCTGGCCGTGCGGGCGCAGACCTGCACGCGGTACTTGCCGTCGTCCAGGTCGGCGAGCGCAATGGTCGCGGTGCCGTCGGCGTCCACCAAGAGCTCGGCGCCGCTGAGCTCTCGGGAGTCCTGGTCGCGGAGCAGCGCGGCCTCGAAGCCGCTCGGATCCGGTCCGCTGAGATCGATGGCGTCCCGATAGGACAGCACCGCCTGGTAGCTGCCCTGCCCGGGGCCGCTGCGGCTCACCTCGCTTTGCTCGACCGCCAGCTCGGGCAAGCAGCAGTCGCGCACCAGCACGGCCGAGTTCTCGATGTCGCCCACGTACTTGCGGCGCGTTCGGCCTGGGTCAAAGGCCCACACCGTTTCTTGGTCGACCTGGTAGACCAGCTTGTAGGCGTGAAGGCCAGGCGGCAGCTCCACCGTGGCGTGGTAGACGCCGTCTCCGTCCGGCCCCTCCATGGTCACGGCTTGGTCCAGCGCGAAGTCGTGCCACTCGCCTGCCACGCGCGGGTCGTGCATGGACAGATCGGGCTTCCACGAAAGCACCGTGGGGCAGAGCGCGCTGCAGCTGCCTCCGCCACCTCCGCCGCCTCCGTCGCTGCTACCCCCGTCGCCGCCAGATGCGCCCGAGTTGGTCCACGGTACCGTCCCGCCCGAGCCACTGCTGGCCTCTTCGCCACAGCCGGAGACGAGGCCGGCCAACAGGCTCGCGCAGGTGGCGAGCGACAGAACGAGGAGCAGACGCATGGGAGCCAAGGACGGTAACGCGATCATGGTAGCTCAAACCGCAAACGGGTGCCCGCTCGGGGGAGGCGGCGTGCAGCTCTGCTAGCAAACGGGTACCCTCGAGTCGAGGCCCCCCGGCCGCAGCGGGCGCGAGCCCCAAGGGCGGGCCGCGGCGCGAATGTGCTACAAAGTGGCCATGAGCATTCGAAACCCGCTGCGCCGCGCCCTGTTGCCGCTAACCGCCCTGCTGCTCGTCGCGCCCACGATGGGCTGCTCCGACGACGACGAGGCGGCGGCCGTGGGCCTGACCATCTTGTACACCTCGGACGAGCACTCCCGCCTGTTCGCCTCGAGCCCGGAGCTCGACGACTACCCGCTAGCCACCTCGGCGGGTAACGGCGCCCTTCGCGGCGGCGTGGCCCGCCGAGCCGCGGTGCTGGCGGCCGAACGGGCCCGGGCCCAGTCGCTCGGCAACGACGTGCTGACGCTCAGCGCGGGCGACAACACCATGGGCGCCTTGCCGCACGTGGCCTTCGAGAGCCAGGGGCTGGACTACCGCATCATGCACGCTCTGGGCTACGACGCCACCACGCTCGGCAACCACGAGCTCGACTTCGGCCCAGGGGCGCTCGCGCGCGCCATCGAGGCGGCTCGGGCGGTGGGTGAGATCCCGCCCATCATCGCCAGCAACATCCACTTCGATGCCGAGCAAGCGGGCGACGACGAGCTCGAGGCGCTCTACAGCAGCGAGGTCGGCGACGGCGCGGCCATCCACCCCTATCGGGTGATCGCCACCGCGGGCGGCGCGCGGGTCGGCATCATCGGTTTTGTGGGCGTCGACGCTTCGGAGGTGGCACCGAACAAGACGCCCGTGCGCTTTTCGGCCGAGACGAACGACCAGGAGGGAAGCACCACCGTTGTGTTGCCCAAGCTCTACGCCGAGCTTCAGTCGGTCGTCGACCAGCTCCGCAACGTCGAGCAGGTCGACCTGGTGGTGGGCCTGGGCCACAGCGGGCTAGGCCACGGCGAGGACATCACCGAGGCCGAGGACTACCAGATCTGCCAGAATGTCGGCGGGCTGGACATCATCATCAGCGGCCACTCCCACCGCATCGACGCCGCGCCCGTGGCGGTCGCCAACGCGGGCGGCGGCCAGTGCCTGGTGCTGAACGGCGGCGCCTACGGCCGCCAGCTCGGGCGCATCGACCTGACCGTGGTGCCTGGCGGCGACGAAGCGCCGAGCTGGGATGCCGCCACGCAAACGCTACTATCGGTGGACGACACCACCGTGCCCGCCGCGGAGTGGACCGACCGCATCGACGAGCTCGTGGCCGACATCGAGACGGCGGGCGGCTCGGGCGGCGGCTCGTACCTCGAGGAGCTGATCTCCCGGGTGGAGGGGACGGCCGTGGACGACGACGCGGGCACGCCGGGCGACCTGTACTTCCGCCCGCTCGGCCAGACCAGCTTCGACGTCACCGATTCACGGATGCTCAACTACCTCTCGGCCGACGCCATGCTGGCGGCCACCGACGAGCTGGGTATCCACACCGACATGGCCCTGGAGTCCGCGGGCGTGGTCCGTAACGGGATCCTGGCGGGCCAGACGGGCGCCATCGCCATGGCCGACGCCTTCAACGTGGTGCCGCTGGGCGCCAGCGCCACCGACGGCAGCATCGGCTACCCGCTGATGCGCGTGCACGTCTCGATGTTCGAGCTCCGCGCCGTCTTCGAGCTGTCGGCCTCCTGGGGGCTTAGCGAAAGCGACTTCTTCTTGGGCCAGGCGGGCGTGCGAGTCACCTACGACCGCAGCCGTCCGCCCGTCGAGGGGCTGGCCGATCTGTTCAACGAGGACAAGGGCTGGGTGGTCAAGATCGAGGTCGACTCCGACCACTCGGACGGTACGGAGCAGTTCGACACCGTGCTCTACGACCGCGCGCAGGGCATCGAGTCCGAGGATCTGGTGAGCGCCGTCACCTCGAGCTACATCTGCCAGTTCGCCGCCGTTGTGGGGGTCGAGCTCAAGGACGAGGCGGGCGAGCCCCTGGCGCTCGAGGACGCCGTCCTGATCCGTGCGGACGACTCCGAGGTCAAGCAGCTCGAGGCCTTCCTGAGCTTTTTGCACGCCATGCCCGGTGGAACGCTGCCGGAGCGCTACGACGTGGACTCGGCCGCCCGCACCGAGCGCCAGCCCTGTGAGGCCGGCTGCGATTGAGAGGGTATCATGCTGACCTACGCCTATGAATGCGAGCGCTGCGGCGAGTTCGAGATCGATCAGCGGATCAGCGAGCCCGCGCTGAAAAAATGCCCCGAGTGCGACGGCAAGGTCCAGCGCCTGATCAGCGGCGGCGCCGGGTTCATCATGAAGGGCGGCGGCAGCTCCTTTGACAGCAACTGCGCCAAGGCCGGCTGCACCACCCACGGCGCCCACTGCGGGCAGTGCAAAGGGTAGCGGCGTTCGCCTGTCCCCTTTTTCCGCGCTGACCGCTACTCGGGTGGCTCGGGAATGCAGTCGCCTGCGGCGCCGATCTGCGAGTTGGTGCGGAAGGTGTTGAGGTGCTGCCAGCTCTTCTTCATGACGGGCGGGATGGTGCCGTCCTCGCGCACGTTGGTCACGTGGTAGGAGTACTGGTTCCAGATGCGGCGCGCGGGGATCCAGCGGGCGTCGGCGTCCCGCAGCACCGTCAGGGTGGGGCCGCTAGTGCCGCCATAGTAGTTGGAGACGAAGACGATCTCGGCCGACGCGTCGTCGTCCACGTCCGCCACCACGGGGTACTCGATGAGCGTGCCCGAGCTGCGCGTGGCGGTCAGGGACTCCTGCCCCGTGACCCCGTCGAAGACGTAGATCAGGGTCTCGTCGGCGTAGATGGCCTCGGCCACCGCGTCGCCCAAGAAGTCGAAGGCCGTGGCCGTGGCCAGCCCGCTGATGTCCGAGACGTTGGCCGACCAGTTGATCGCCAGGCCCGTGGGACCGACCTCGTATACCGTGTAGTCGTTGCAGGAGGACGCGGCGATGTTGGCGATGCCGTCGCCGTTGAAGTCGTGCACCACCGAGGGCTTGCCCCAGCAGTTGGGCGCGGACGGGGTGCCCGTCGGGCGAACCGGGCCGAACTTGATGGTGCCGTCGGCCTCCACCAAGGTGATGCCGTCCTTGTTGGTCAGGAACACCTCGGGCTCGGGATCGTCGTCCAGGTCGGCCACGTGGGGATGGGCCGGGGTGTAGCTCGCGAGCTGCCAGTACAGCGTGCCGTCGTGGTGGTAGGTCTGGTGGCCGAAGAGCACCTCCAGCTCATCGTCGCCGTCCAGATCGGCGGCGGTGGGCGTCACGCACCAGTACTGGCCGTTGTGTTCGGCCGCGTTGTTGGGCACGCCCCATAGCCGCGAGCCCTGGGCGTTGAAAACCTCCCAGCCGAAGAGGATCTCCACCTCGCCGTCGCCGTCGAGATCGTAGAGGTTGATGGTGGTGCACTGGGCCGAGGCAAAGGTGGTGCGGTAGCCGCCCACATCGCCCGTCCACTTGAGCGTGCCGTCGTGCTCGTAGGCCACCAGCCGGCCGCTACTGTCGGCCGCCAGCACCTCGGGCAGCCCGTCGTCGTCGATGTCGCCAAAGGCCGGGTACACGAAGGAGTCCACCGAGCCGGGGAAGACCAGCAGCTCCTCACCCGTGTCGCCCGAGAGCAGATACAGCTTGCCGGTCGAGACCAGCGTGAGCGGCGGCGATCCCATGGTGAAGGTCTCGATGGCCGAGACGATGATGTCGGGCACATCGCACAGATCGATCTCGCCGTTCTGATCGTCATCGGTGAAGTTGCCCACCAGAGGCGTCACGAAGCTGCCCTGGTACATGGCCCCGCCAGCCCCTGCAGGCGCGGTCCACTCCCACTGGATTTGCGGATCGAAGGAGTCGGCGGGCGCCTGGTCCTCGCACCACTCGGGCGGTGCGTCGTCCGCGTCGGGCGGCACCTTGCAGGGGTCCACGGGCGGCGTTGATCCGCCGATGTTCCAGCCGCCCCCCATGCCGCCGAAGCCCATGCCGCCAGTGGCCGTGGCCGTGCCGCTGCCCGTGTTGGTCGAGCCGCCCGCATTGCTCGCGCCGCCTCCGTCCTCGCTCTTGCTAGCCGCGCACGCTGCCGCCAGGAACAAAACACCCACCCCGCTAAGCCGCCCAAGACCCATCGTCGCCTCCTGTTAGCGCCCGCCGCGCTCGCTACGTCGAGCGCGCGTTCTGCCAGTATACCGCCGAACCCGCGCGCCGTCCCGTCGAGGGGTCACCAGATCCCGTAGCCGATGCCCAGGATCGCGCCCATCACGGGCAGCACGCCATCCTGGAAGGCCGACTCGCCCTTGCTCGGCACCTCCAGGGCGGCGGTGGACTGCAGCGCCAGCTCCACCAGTAGCTCGAACAGAAACTTCTGCACCTCGAGCTCGATCCCCAGGTCGACTTGGCCAAAGCCGTCGAATCCGTCGGCGTCCTCGAGATACGAATCCGGAAGCGTCCTGCTCCAATCGATGTTGTCGTAGACCGCTCCGCCAGCGAAGGTCCCTACGAAGCGGACGTCGGTATCGCCTGGGACCATCAAGCGCAGGCCCGCGCCCATGCGGAAGGACACCAGCTCGTACTTGAGGTCCGGGGTGTCGCGCACCGTGCCGCTGATGACCAGGTGGGCATACTGTCCGAGCAGCTCGACCCCCAACCGTTCGGCCAAGCGATAGCCGAAGCGCATGCCCACGGTGCCGCCGCCCTGCACGCCGTCGTCCGTGTCGAGCTCGGCGGGCGATCGCAGCGCGCCGATGAAGCCGCCGTTTGCCACCACGTAGGGCCCGTTGGGATCGAGCCACGCGCCCCAGGGCGGCTCGATGCCCTGTTCGTCGTCGCTCGCAGAGTCGTCCGCGGTAGCGACGGACGACGGCGGCGGCTGCGCCACCAGCCGGATGGTGATGACCTCGTTGTTGCGGCCAGAGACCAGCTCGACCCGCCGCCACGCCGAGGCGCAGTCGGGGTGGTGCGCCTCGAATACGTGCGGCCCAGGTGGGAGCCGCAGGGGCCGATCGCCCGCGACCGGTGGCTGGGGGACCCCGTCGATGACCAGGGTGGCGTCGCCAGGGCGAAGGTGGACGGTGACGTGCGCAGGCTCGGCGGCGGCCTTGGGCGCGGCGGGCGCCGCCGCTGCAGGGCGAGCCAGGCTCGCCAGCGCCAGCGCCAGCGCCAGCGCGAAGATGGGCCACGCGATCGATGCCGATGGTTTCGCTGCCACGTCCACCATTGTACCATTACAACTGGTCATCGCTTCCATGTGCTGCGCTACATCCGATGTCACGCCTTCGAGCCGCGGCCGGGCGCGTCTCGGCCCGGTCGTCCTGATCGCCGCTCTGGCGGCGGGCTGCTCGTCTGGCGACGATGCGGCCCCGCTTCCGCCCGCGGCGAGCGCGGGCGTCTACAGCGAGATCCGGGACTTCGACGCCGTCGAGGCGCAGCTCGGGCTGCTGCAATCTCGCGGGCTCGGCCTGGTGCAGGTCATGGCCCCGTCCGACTTCGGCTCGCCCGCGCTGCGCTCGCTCATCGAGGCCAGCGCCAGCGCGGGCGTGGAGTTTCGCGCCTGGGTGGTGCTGCCCGAGGCCGAGGGGTACTGGCCTGGCGAGTCGAACGTCGTGGCCTTTGGCGAGGCCGTGGACGAGCTGCTCAGCTGGATCGAGGCCGAGGCCCTACCGGTCGGCTGGATCACCGTCGACATGGAGCCGTCCTTTGCCTACACCGACGAGCTGCTTACCATTGCCCGTGACGAGTCCAACCCCGACCGCATCAGCGAGCTGGTCGCGCTCGTCCAAAGCCATCACGACCCGGCGGCCTTCGCGGTGGCCACCGAGGGCTACCAAGGCATCGTCGAGCGCATCCACGAGGCCGGGCTGCGCGCCCACGTGGTCACCTACCCGATGGTGCTCGACGATCTCGGCGACGGCGATCGCGACATCCAGGACGGCCTGGACATCCCGGTCGAGGGCATCGACTGGGATGAGCTGAGCTTCATGGTGTATCGCAGCGCCATGCAGGTCTTCGTGGAGGGCGAGCTTGACGTGGGCGTATTCTACTCCTACGGGCTGGACGCCCGACAGCGCTTTGGCGAGCGCGCAGCGCTGGACTACGGTCTGGTGGGCACGGGGGTGGTCACGGTCGAGGGCGAGTACGAGAGCCCCGCGGTGCTCCGCAGCGATGTCGCGGCAGGGCGGGCCGCGGGCATCGACAGGCTCCATCTGTACTGCTTCGAAGGAGCTCGGGAAAAGGCCGACGCGGGCGCCTGGCTCGGCTTCGGCGCGGTACCTCCCGGGGCCGTGCCCGCCAACGGCAGCTCGAGCCACGCCATCCGCACCATGTTCGAGCTGCTGGACGGAATCCTCGACTCTGAGTAGAGCGTTGATGGATCCATTCGGCGGCGCAACATGCCTCGGCGCGGCACCGCTGATGCCGCCTAGGGCACAGGAGGTCGACGTGCACCCACGCCACTATCGGGCGCTAGCCGCCCTATCGCTCCTTGCCGGATCGGTCGCCGCGATGGGCTCGGCCCTGGCCGGCTGCGGTCCTGCCACCGAGGAGCCCTTGTTCGTCCGGCCGCCGAGCCAGGCGCCGCAGCCCGGCCCGTCGCCCAGCTCCGTCGGGGTGGCCTCCGCCGAGCCCGCGTCGCCAGTGCCCGACGCGCCGAGCGCGCCCGAGCCAGACCCAGCGCCGAAGCCGCCCGAGCCCTGCCCCGAGGACATGGCCTTCGTCGACACGGAGCACTGCCCCGAGGCGCACATCCGTTGCATTCGCGCCGAGCGCGAGCGCTCGAACAAGCTGACCATCTGCCACGAGTTCGCCCCAGGGCAGCGCTGCCCGGGCGGGCACCGCCGCCAGCGCTTCTGCATCGATCGCTACGAGTACCCCAACGTCGAGGGCGCCCACCCGCCCACCATGGTCAGCGCCTACGACGCCGCCGCGCTGTGTGCCGAGCGGGGCAAGCGGCTGTGCTGGGAGAGCGAGTGGACCGCGGCCTGCGAGGGGCCCGACAAGCTGCCCTTTCCCTACGGCCATGAGCGAAGCAGCAAGATGTGCCGCATCGACCAGCCCTGGCGCAAGCCCTCTCTGGACAAGGTGCACTCGACCAAGGAGCACGTGCGAGACCCCGAGCTCCGCCGTCTGGACCAATCGCTGCCGAGCGGAGCCATGCCCACCTGCCAGAGCGGCTTCGGCGTGTTCGACCTGACCGGCAATCACGACGAGTGGGTGCTGACCGAACAGCGCCGCGGCACCTCGGAGTGGACCGGGCTCAAGGGCGGACACTGGCAGCACGTGCGCAACGCCTGTCGCCCCATCACGACCAGCCACGCCGCCCACTGGAGCTACTACCTCATCTCCTTTCGCTGCTGCCGAGATCCCGAGCCCGCGGCGCTCGAGCCCGCTACGACCGACGACGGGGGCCCTCGGCTGTGGAGCCCGCCACCCGCGCCCACCCCAGCCCATCCCCGCGGCGCCCGCTTCAGCCGCGGCTGGACGCCGTGAATCAGCGAGCGCGGCGTTAGGCCCGCTCCCCGGTCGTCGCTTCGATGAGACCACTGTGGCGTATCCCTGGCGAGGTATGCCGTCCGGCCGCGGGCGACTGCGACCTCGCCGAGCAGTGCGACGGCTCGCTCAGCTGCCCGGCCGATCTGAAGTCGACGGCGGAGTGCCGTCTCTCCTCGGACGGCGGCGCCACCTGGCACGCGGTCACCACCACCCCGGCCTACCAGGGCGTTGTCAACGGAGCCTACGGAAGCTGCACGCCCGTACCGGAGATCAGCGGCCAGCAGGGCTGGTCTGGCGACATCTCGCCCAGCCAGTGGACCCAGGTCAGGGTGGTCCTGGACGAGCAGTACAAGTGCTCGCAGTTCCGCTTCCGCTTCCTGTTCGGCGCCGACCAGAGCAGCACCGATTGGGGCTGGCTCATCGACGACGTCCAGCTCGTCAGCGGCTATTGACGGCGCCGCGGCTAAGCGCTGATGTCCCGCCATCGCGCGAGCAGCTTGGGGCGTCGGGCGGCGAGTGCTACCATAGGGCGGGATCCAGCCAACATGACACCCGCAAGCTCATCGACGCGTTCGCTGCGTACCGCAGGCGCCGCGATAGCCGCACTGCTCTGCCTGGGAGTTGTCGCGGCGATGGCCTCCTGTGCCCAAGGCGTAACCGAGGAAACCCTGCCCACGTCGTCGGGTACCGCGTCTGGTGGGGCAGCTGGCGCGGGCGCCCAAGGTGGCGGCGGCGGCGCGCCAACCGATGCCGGAGCCGACGGCGATGCCACGCCCAACCCCGACGCCGTCCCCTGCACCGAGGACGACGCGGTGGAGCTTTGCGGCTCGCTCACCTTGTGCGTGGACGGCTACTGCTGCGACAGCGCCTGCGACCACGACTGCGACGCCTGCGACGTGCTCAGCCTGGAAGGCACCTGCAGCCCCGCGCCCGCCGACACCGTCTGCCGTGAGGCCGCCGACCTTTGCGATGCCGTCGAGCACTGCGACGGCGAAAGCGTGTACTGCCCCGCCGACGAGGTCGAGCCCGACACCGTGGTCTGCCGGGATGCGGCCGATGAGTGCGACGTGGCCGAGAGCTGCGACGGCGTGCTCGCCGAGTGCCCCGACGACGAGCTGCGCAGCCCTGGCGACGTGTGCCGCCCTGCAGTGGTCGACTGCGATAACTCCGAGACCTGCGAC
>CAYTYV010000039.1:0-23392 GCA_964441055.1 uncultured Polyangiaceae bacterium
AGCCAGGGCTGGGCGGGCACGGGCTTTGGCATGATCAACCTTCTGCGCATCGGCCAGGAGGTGCTGGTGGGCTTCCTGAACGGCGACCCCGACCAGCCCATCGTGGTCGGACGGGTGTTCAACGCCGTCGAGCAGGTTCCCTACAAGCTGCCCGACAACAAGACCGTCAGCGGCTGGAAGACCAACTCCTCGCTGGGCGGCAAGGGCTACAACGAGATCAAGCTGGAGGACAAAGCCGACCTCGAGCTGTTCTACGTCCAGGCGCAGCGCGACTACGACGAGCTCATCAAGCGCAACGAGACCGAGCGCACCCTGGAGAATCACAAAAAGACCGTGGTGGGCAACCAGGACCTGGTGCTCAAGTCGAACAAGAAGGAGCTGGTGGAAAAGGACGACCACCTGCACGTGGTGGGCAACCGGCTGCAGAAGATCGACATGAACACCTGCCTTACCGTGGGCGCAGACCAGCAGGAGAAGGTCGGCGGCAACCACGCGCTCGAGACCGCTGGGGAGATCCATCTCAAGGCGGGCACCAAGGTGATCGTCGAGGCGGCCAACCAGCTCACGATCAAGGGGCCGGGGGGCTTCGTCGACATCCACTCGGGCGGCATCAACATCGTGGGCACCCTCGTCAAGATCAACTCCGGAGGCTCGGCCGGGGTGGGCAAGGGCTCGGAGCCCGAGGAGCCGATCGACGCCGAGGAAGCCCAGCCGCAAGACGTCTCCTACGAGGACTGAGCCGCTAGCCCGGGGACCACGCCATGCCGCCTGCTGCACGCATCACCGACATGCATACCTGCCCGATGGTCAACCCAGGGCCCGTGCCCCACGTGGGCGGGCCGGTCAGCTCGGGCAGCCCCAACGTCATCATCGGCTACCAGCCCGCGGGCCGGAAGAGCGACACCGCCGTGTGCGTGCCTGCCACGGACAAGATCGCCAAGGGCTCGCCCACGGTGCTCATCAACAACCTCGATGCCGCGCGGATCGGCGATCCCACGGTGCACGGCGGGGTCATCGTGGTCGGCTGTCCCACGGTGATCATCGGCGACAGCGGCCAGGGCTGCGCCATGAAGAGCGCAGCCGCGAACGCCGCGCCGTTTTGCGAGGAGTGCGAGAAGGCCAAGAAGGAGCCGCCGCCGAAGGAGCAGAAGAAAGAGCCTCCGCCCAACAAGCCGCCGCCGAATGCGGCCGCCTTAGGAGAGCCGCCGCCCGCACCGCGCACCCAAGCCGCGAGCCGGCCGCCGCCACACGACAAGGTCCACGTCGACGAGGAGCTCACCAAGCTGGTCAACAGGCGCGTCATGGTCCCCGATGATCCCGAGCTCCTGCGTCGGGTCCACGAGGCGTTACGCCAGGCGGTCCAGAGCCGGATCGGCGAGGTGGACGTCGGCGACCCGGACGAGGTCGACAAGTGGAAGAACACCGCCACGAGCGTTGAGGAGCTGCACCGGGACGCCGAGAAAACCGAGCCGCTATTGCGCTCCGTGGTGGACGGGGCGGCCGCCGAGGCAGGCGGGGAGCCCAACTACGGGCCTGGCAACAAGCACGCCGTCAAGGAGCTGAAGTCGCTCGACGACAAGGTCAACGTCAAGGGCAAGCGACTGAACCGGATCAGCGACGCGGTGCGCGGGACGATCATCGTCGATCAGCCCGAGGACATCCGACCCGCGGTGGCAGCCTTGAAGAAGCGCGTTGAGGCTGCGGGCGGGAAGCTCGTCGTCGACAACAAGTTCGCCAAGCCCCACAAGGCGGGCTACGGCGCTGTACATGCGGACATGTTGCTCCCAACCAAAGACGGCGGTTTCATTCGCTCGGAAGTGCAGCTCCACCTTCGCGGCCTGCACGACGGCACCGCGGAAAGCGTGAAGGAACAATCGCACGCGCTCTACAAGCCGCTCGACGAAAAAGGTGAGGAAATCAAGCTGACGCCAGCGCAGGAGGAGCGCGCTCACCAAGCGAGCATGTTGCAGTGGCACAACGCCATGACGGCCTACGGAGCGTGAAGCATGGCTGACTACGAGTACTACGTTGTCGAGAGCTCGTTCGTGGCGCGCGTCGGTCAAGGGACGACGGAACGACTCAAGCGCGACGGCACCTGGGAGGACTACCCGGATACCTGGGACGTCTTGACGAACGGCCGCCAGCTTGAAAACGAGGAAAAGGCGCTCGCCAAGGCGCAGCAGCTCTTCGCGATGTTCGACGCCGAAGATGCCGCGGCGGGCAAAGGGGGCACGGCCGCGCCGTGAACGCGCTGCGGCCAAGCCAGCTCCGTGAGGCGCTGCGGCAACAAGCGCGGTGGGCGCCGTGACCCTGCCGCGCGCCATCCTGCAGGTGTTCTACGGGCCCGCGGCCTTCCAGAAGATCGTGCTCGAGCCGGGCCAGCGGCGCTCGGTGGGTCGTAGCCCCCGCGCCGACGTCGTGCTCGCAGGCGACAAGAGCCTGGCCGGACAACACTTCGAGATCGTCTGGGATGGCAGGGCGGCCCAGGTGCGCGACCTCGACAGCCCGAGCGGCATCGAGCTGGGCGGCCAGCCCGCCTGGCGAGGCAAGCTGCGGCACCGCGGCTGGATGACAGCCGGGAGCAGCACCTTCCGCTTGTTCGTGGAGGCCTGCACCCCGCCTGCGGAGCCGCTCGCGAACGGCCCCGCGCTCGACGCGGCGCTCGCCGAGCTCGGGCCCGCCCATGCCGCGGGCCAGCTCTTCGCGGTGCTCGATGCGGCGCGCAGCGAGCGCGTGCTCGAGCTGCTCGAAGAATCGGTGGACGAGCACGCCTCGCTCTACGAGGGAATCCAGGGCCGGGTCCTGGATGACGCGGCACCCTATCTGGTTCACTTCCAGCCGGGCTCCGGGCTGCTTCATCGACTGCTCGGCGAGAGCTTGGAAAAGGCCTGGGGCGTGTACCTGGCGAGCGAGCTGCGGCGCAAGCTGGTGCGCCGACACCTGCGTCGCTTTTTGATGGTCGAGGCTGAGCCGAGCCGAGAGCGGCGCTACTTCCGCTTCTACGACCCGCGGGTGCTAGCGACCTTTGCCGAGTTCGCGACCACGCGGCAGGCGAGCGATCTGACGGCCGGGCTGGACGCGCTCTGGTACGAGGACCGCGCGGGCGTGCTGCATCGCTTCGGCAGCCGGGCGTCCGCGGGCTAGCCGCCATCGGCGGGCGATGTCGCGATCGAGGCCAGTCGGGCGATGGCCAGCACCCGCAGGGCGGCCTCGTGCGCCTCGTCCTGGTCCTCGCGTGGGTGGGCCTCGGCGATGAGCCGCACCTTGAAGCTGCGAAACATGGGCAGCTTGCTCGCCAGCTCCTCGGGCAGGTAGAGCGGCACTGGCGGGCCGTCCAGGGCGGACCCCAAAAGCGTGCGCAGGTGGGGCGCACCGAACACGATGCGCGTTTGGTAGTGGCGCTGCTCGAGCAGCACCCGATCGACCTGCTCGTCCAAGTAGGCCTCGCCCACCTTGTGCTTGCCAGCCTCGAAGGCTTCTTTGAGCCGAGTCGTGAAGCCGTCGGCCACGGCGGGCGGGCAGAGCAGGTTGGGCGTGCCCAGGAAGTCCTTGGCCTGCTCGACCGCCTCGCTGAGGCGCTCGTCCTCCTCGGTCACGTGCGGCACCACCGTGCTCATGGTGGCCTTCAGCCTCTCGACGGCGTCAAAGGGCGTCTGCAAGATCCCGCCGAGCAGCAAGAGCTGCGGGGCGAGCCTACCGTCGGGGCGAACGCCGGACTGGACCACGTCCCAGACATGGGCCGTGCTCGCGGCGGTACCGCGGATCAGGATCTCCAGCACGTCGCGGCGGTCCTCTAGGGCGATGCCGTCGTCGGCGGGCGCGGCCTCGTCGAATTCCGGATCGACTTCCCGATCCTCCGCCGCCTCCAGCGTGGCCTTGAAGGCCTTGGCGTGACAGATGCGCGGCACGCTCTCGGGATCCATCCAGATGGGCAGCAGCACCTCCTGCGCCCCCGCCGAGGCCGTCAGGTCAACGGCGGTCGACAAGTCCTCGCTGCCCGACGCCGACTCGGACCAGCCCGGCCGGGGCGTAACGGCTGCGGCCGCGCTGGCAGCTGCGCCCACCGCCGCTCCGATGCCCCAACCCGAGGCTCGTACCTCCGGGGCAGCCGCGGCGTTGTCACCCGCCCACACGCTCGGCGGCGGAGCGCCTTCGGGCACGACCGGGGGAGGCTCGGGCGGGGGCGGTACGGGCGTTTGCGACGGGCCGTCTGCCGCTGCTGGGCCTGGCGGAGCAGAGGCAGGGCCCGACGGCGGCCGTGGGGGGGGCACCGCGGGCGGAAGCACCGAGCCTCGCGGGGCCGAGTCGGCAGTCTCCTCGTCTGGCGTTCTGCTCGGAGAGGGGGCGTGCGCAGAGACGAAAGGCAGCGCGTCGTCCGATCCGTGGGGCACGTCCTCCGGCGGTGGCCCATGCGTTTTCGCGGGCGCAAAGGGCAAGGCCGCGTTGGACCGCGATGCCTGTGAAGGCAGCGGTCCGACGCTCGTGTGCTCCTCGGTCGTGCGCTTTGCCGCCATCTGAACGGTGAACAGCTTGCGGCCCGCTCGGCTGCGCTTGGGCCCGTTGCCAGCGCTGGCGACCAGGTGCGCCACGTCGCTCCAGCCCAGCCGTTTTTCGCCAGGCGGCTCCAGCGCGGTAAGCACGCGCAGAGGCTCGTCTGCCGTGCGCAGCGGAAGGGTGCCGCGGAAGGTCATGCTGCAGCAGCCGCGCTCGCTATCGATGAGCAGCGTGTCGGCGCGCATGGGCAGGCGCAGCGGTGCATCGCGTCCCTCGACGAACACGGCTGGCCGGATCCCGGGCAGCTTGGTGATGAGGCGCATCTGCGTGGGATGGAGGTTCTGCAGCACGATGGCTTCGTCCTCGCGTAGCCGCTCGAGCTGCTGGTCCTCGGGCGCGAAGTTGAAGTAGCCGAAGTCGAAGTCGGGAGGTAGGGGAGCCTCGCGCCAATCCGAGCCGCCCCAGGACTCGGCAAGCGGGCCGAGCTTGTCTCGCCGAGCGGGCCAGCTCGGCGCGATGGGCCCGTAGCCGACCGGCTCGATGTGGTGGTCCGAGGCGGTGAGCTTCGCCCCTTCGGGCTGGAGGTTGGGCAGGCGAATCAAGCCGTCGGCGTCGCGATCATCGCGGGGCACGCCCACGGGGTTGGCCGTGCCAGAGCCCGCAGCGCGCTCGTAGACCAGGGGCATTTTCGCGAAGGGCTCGCCCTGGCCAATGGCACCTTGGGGCGAGAGGCGCCGCGGCCCGAACACCTCGATGGCCTTGTCGATCTCGCCCACCATCAGCCGGGTCAACAGCGATGGCACGGGCTTGCCGCCAGGAGCAAAGGCCGAGCCGACCAGCACCACGTCCGCCCGCAACTTCTCGGGCGCGATGTCGCTGGGCATGTGCAAGCTGCGGCTGGGCTCGTCGTCCCAGAAGCTGTCCTCGTCGTTCAGCTCCTCCTGCTCGGCGGCGAGCTCCGACTCACCAGGCCGAAGCTCATAGGTGGCCTTGCAGTGAACCGTGAGCATCCACCTGTCCGGCTGCTCCTGCCACTGCACCAGCTCGACAGGCAGAGGGGAACCGCGAACAATCTCCATCCCACCTGCAGCATACCGGTCCTGGCCCTTGCTGCCGAGCGTTTCAACTCTTTAGCTCGCGGCCTTCGAGCACGCGGTCGAGCAGGCTCGGCGAGAGCCGCTGCAGGGCGGAGGTCAGCCTTCCGAGCGGCGTCAGCACGCGCTCGCGCTCGCGCCGCTCCAGCAGTGCCACGATCGCGCGGGCCACCCCTTCGGGCGTGTCGTGGGGCGGCCGGTCGATGGGCCGGGGCGTGCCGTCGCCTTGCATCACCGTCTTGCTGGCCTCGGAGGTGGTAAAGCCCGGCGAGATCACCCCGACGTGCACGCCCTTGGGGCGGAGCTCCACCCGCAGCGACTCGGCCAGCGAGCGGAGCGCGGCCTTGCTCGAGCTGTACAAGCTGCCCGCGGGAATGGCGCGGATCCCGCTCACGCTGGAGACGAAGACCAGGTGACCGCGAGCCCGCTCGAGCTCGGCGAGCGCGGCCAGCGACATATACACCGAGCCCAGCAGGTTGACCTCGATGAGCCGCTGGCAGGCCTCGGGGCGACACTCGGCAAAGGGGGCCACCATGGAGATGCCCGCGTTGTTGACGAGCACGTCGAGCTGGCCGAAGCGCTCGACGGTGGCGGCCACCAGCGCGGCGCAGTCGTCGGCAGAGCTGACATCGCAGCGCTGGGCCAGCACGCTCTGGCCCTCGTCCGAAAGCGAGCGCTCCGCTTGGGCGAGCTCTTCATCGAGCACGTCGCTCAGCACCACCCGGGCGCCGCGGCGGCCGAGCAGGCGCGCGGTGGCCAAGCCGATGCCCCGCGCCGAGCCCGTGACGAGGGCGACCTTGCCAGAAAGACGGGCCCTGCGCTTGAGCACGGCCATGGCCCGCTCAGCCCCTACCGCCTAGGTGGGCGTACTTGGGAAGATGCCGCACGGGCAGCGACAGCGCATCGCGTCGGAAGGGCTCGGCTAGCACCTCGGCCGCGCCCTCGATGACCGCGTCGATGACCGCTGGCTTGCCGTGGGCCAAGGCCTCGGCCACCGCCTCCTTGACCTCGGCGGGGCTCGTGACGCGATAGCCGGACGCGCCCATGTCGCGGGCGAGCTGGGCGAAGTCCGGGTTGGCCAGGTTGGTGCCCACGTAGCGATCGTCGTAGTAGTCGATCTGGTTTTTCTTCTCCGCGCCCCACTGGTCGTTGTCGAAGACCACGGCGATCACCGGGATCTGCTCGCGCACGGCGGTCATCACCTCGGCCAGGCCGCTGATCCCCCAGGCGCCATCGCCCTGCAGCGCGAAGGCCGGGCGCTCGGGCGCGCCCATCTTGGCGCCCAGAGCCACGCCGTAGGCGATGCCGCAGTTGCCCCAGGAAAGCGCCGCCAGAAATCGCCGCGGCCCGTGCGAGCCGAGGTAGCTGTTGCACATCGAGCAGGTGTTGCCCACGTCGGTGCTGACGATGGCCTCGGCGGGAATGGCCGCGGCCAGGGCCTCCAAGCAGGCCCGCGGGTGCATCCGACCGCTGGGGGTGGGCGCCTCGGACCAGCGCCGCAGCTCGGCCCGCCATCGCTCCTTTTCCTGACGCACCAGGGCGAGCCGGTCCTCGCTCCTAGGGGGCGCATCACCGCGGGCGGCGATGGCCGCGCCCAGGGCCGCGGCAAAGGCCTTGGCATCGGCGGCGATAGCTAGGTCCACGCCCTGGCTGCGGCCCAGCTGGCGCGGATCCACGTCGACCTGGATGACCTTGGCACCCTTCGGCCAGTAGTCGATGTCGTACTGGGGCAGCGTGCCAAAGGGGCCGAGCCGACTGCCGAGGGCGAGCACCACGTCGGCCTTTTGCAGCACCCGCATGGCCGCCTTGGAGCCGCAGTAGCCGATGGGCCCTAGCGCGAGCTCGTGCCCCCAGGGAAACGAGTCGTTGTGTAGATAGGAGTTGGCCACGGGCGCGCCGAGCAGCTCGGCGAGCGCCGCGGTCTCCGCCACCGCGTCGGCCGCGCCCACGCCGCCGCCCGCGAGGATGACGGGGGATTGCGCCTTGGCGAGAAGCGCGGCGGCGCGGGCCAGATCCTCGGCCGAGCCGGGCCCGCGGGACAGCACGGGGCTCGGGGCGATCTCGCAGTCGAGCTCGCCGTAGAAGTAATCTCGCGGGATGTTGAGCTGCGTCGGGCCGCGCTCGTTCTTGGCGATAAAAAAGCACTGGCGGGCGAGCTCGGCCATGCGCTCGGGGCGGTTTACCCGCACCTGGTACTTGGTGCAGGCGGCGAACCAGGGCATCTGATCGAGCTCTTGGAAGCCGCCCGTTCCCATGCCCATGGAACCCGTCTCCGGGGTGATGGCCACGAGCGGCGAGTGCGCCCAGAAGGCAGCGGTAACGGCCGATACGAAGTTGGCCGCGCCCGGGCCGTTTTGGGCGATGCACACCCCGGGCCTGCCCGTCACCCGGGCCAGGCCGTCGGCGGCGTGGGCGGCGGCCTGCTCGTGGGCGACCGAGACGAAGCGGATGCCAGCGGCCGGGAACAGATCGAGGGCGTCCATGTAAGCGCTACCCACGATGCCAAAGACGGCCTCTACGCCTTCGGCCACCAGGGTCTCGACCAATGCTTCGGACGGTGTCATGCGGGTCATGGTTCCATCTCCTTTGCGGCGCCGGGCACGGGCCCGAGGCCGCGGCCGCGCAGATACAGCTCGAAGACCTGCCGACTCGTCATGCGAAGCCGGTAGCCGAGCTCCTCCTTGAGTCGACGGTTGCCGAGCACGGGCCGATAGCGAATGAAGTCCACGTGCTCGGAGCCGAAGCGGCTCAGGCCCAGCCGATGCAACACCCCGAGCGAGCGCTCGAGCAGCGCTGGGGGCACCTCGACGTAGGGCTTGCCCATCATGGCGGCCATCTGGCGCAGGCTCAGCACCCCGTCGCCAGCGAGGTTGTATCGACCCTCGCGCGCCTGCCCGAGCCCCAACAGGATGACGCCCACCACATCCTCGTCCCAGATGATCACGAAGGGGCTCTCCGTGCCCGATAGCCCGACCAAGGCGGGCTTGTCGAACAGGGCGGTGATGGGATTGCGGGTGGTCTGCCCCAGGATGAAGCCCGGCCGTAGCACGAGCTGGCGGAGCTCGGGGTGCTCGGTGCGGAAGCGCGCCAGCATCTGCTCGACCAGCCGCTTGTGGTGGGCGTAGGCAAAGCTCTCGTTGCCCCTAAGCGGATCGTCCTCGTCCAGGGGCACGGGGTTATCGGCGTAGTAGCCGTAGGCCGCCCCGCTCGAGGTGACCACCAGGTGCCCTACCCCGGCCTCGAGGCAGCACGAGACGATGTTCTCGGTGCCGCGAACCTCCACGTCGTAGAGCAGGTCGCGGCCCATGCCCTTGCCCGGGTCGAGCACCGCCGCGAGGTGCACCACCGAGTCCACCCGGTAGCGCCGCATGAGCGAGGCCGCCTCGGGCGAGCGGACGTCCAGCTCGTGATAGTGCACGCTGGGCCAGCGCCGCGCGGGCGGGGGCAGCCGCAGATCGGTGGCGACCACGGTGGTGATGCCGCTCGAGCCCTGCGCGAGGGCCCGCACCAGCAACCGCCCGAGGTAGCCGTCGGCGCCAGTAATCAGGATGGATCGAATTGCGGATTCGCTCATAACGATGGGGGGAATGGGGAAAGGGGACAGGCTACTTTTTTACGGGCGAAGAAGTAGCCTGTCCCCTTTTAGGCTCCTCCTCGTCTCCCTCACCACCACGGCGGGCGAGCTTGGAGAACAAGCCCGCTACCGTGAGGCCGCTGATGATGTGCCAGATGCCCACCAGCCCGCGATGATGGCCATGCCGCCGAGGCCATCGAAGAAGTTGAAGATGAGCACCAGCGCCAGCGCGGAGTTCTGGATGCCAACCTCGATGGAGACGGCGCGGGCGTCGCGGGGCGGCAGGCGGAAGAGGCGCGCCGAGCCGTAGCCGAGGCTCAGCGCCAGGGCGTTGTGCACGAACACCCCGAAGGCCACCAACCCGACGAAGCGCAAAAAGTACTCCCAGTTGGCGCTCAGCGCCATGGCCACCACGGCCATGAAGATCAGGATGGAGAGGATCTTGAACGGTCGGCGCACCTTGGCGCATAGCCCGGGAAAGAGCTTGGAGACCGTCAGCCCAGCGACGAGCGGAATGCCCAGGATGAGCACGATGGTGCCCAACACGTCGAGCGGGCTCAGGCTCACCTCGCGCAGGATCGGCGCCGTAGCCGGGTTGAGCGAGCCCCACACCGAGAGGTTGAGTGGCGTCATCACGATGGCCGCCGCGGTGGACACGGCGGTCATGCTGACCGACAGCGCCGCGTTGCCGCGAGCGAGGTAGGTCATCAGGTTCGACAGATTCCCCCCGGGGCAGGCCGCCACCAGCATCATGCCGAGCGCCATGGAGGGCACCACGGGCAAGACCAGCGTGAGCACGAAGGTAAAGGCTGGCAGCAGCACGAACTGCGCGCCCAGGCCGATGGCCGGCCCCTTGGGCGAGCGCAGCACCCGCTTGAAGTCCTCCAGCCGCAGATCGAGCGCCATGCCGAACATCATCAGCCCGATGACGACGTTGAGCGCCGTCAGGCTGCCCTCGTCGAAGTTGAGCCGAACTTGGTCGACGGTCGTGGGCTCCATGGCGCCTGCCTCGCCTGCTCGCTACTTGCCAGCCGGCTCCTGATGCATGGCCTTGAAGTACTTGAGCCCTGGGGCCCAGAGGTGCTTTTCGGCGTCCACGTCCACGTGCACCACGGCCGCGCGCCCCGCGCCCAGGGAGCGCTCGATGGCCGGGCCGAGCTCGTCGGGATGGCTGACGCGCTCGCCGTGGGCGCCCATGGCGCGGGCCACATCGTCCCAGCGGATCTCGCCGAGATCGGCGTTGATGGTGCGCGCTGCGCCGAGCGAGCGGGCGGCGGCGTCCTTGAGCGGCCCGATCACGTCCTGCGCTGCCGCGGCCAGATCGGCGGCCTTTTTCCAGGGAAGCTCCATGGGCTCGCCCTCGGGTCCGAGCAGCTTCTTGAGCACGGTCTTGACCGGACTAAGCCCCAGACTCTGGGTCAGCTTGACCATGCCCCACTGCTTGTCGCAGCAGATCAGGTAGACGACCCGCAGGTCGTTGCGCACGGCCGTCTCGATCTCCTGCGGGTGAAAGCCCATGGCGCCGTCGCCGATGATGCAAAAGACCTGGCTGCGAGGCCGCGCCACAGCCGCGCCCAGGGCCTGGCCCACGCCCGCGCCCAGGTGGCCGAAGTGGTGGTGCGTGCCGACGGCGGTGTTGGGCCGCCTTAGCTGCGTGTAGAAGCTGCCCCACACCGAGGTGTTGCCCCCGTCGAAGACGAACACGGCGTCGTCGTCGGCGAGCTCGCGGCAGGCCGTCGGCACGTGCGCAGTCAGCATGGGCGAGCCGCGGTCCTCCAGGGCCTTGGCGAGCTGGGCGCGGTGCTCGTCCCGCATCTGGCAGAGCTCGCTGACCGACTGGCGCCTGGCCGCGAGGTCGATGGCCTCCCGCCGCTCTCGCAGCTGCTCGAGCAAGGCGGCGAGGAAGGCCTTGACGTCGCCCAGGATGGGCAGGTCGGCCGGGTGGTTGCGGCCGAGCTGGAGCTCGTCAGCGTCGACCTGCACGAAGCGCTGCTCATCGGGCGCGCGCCAGTACGGGCGCTTGCCCCACCAGTCGGTCTCGCCGAGATCCGAGCCCAGGCACAGGATGAGGTCCGCGCGGTTGCGCGCGGCGTTGACGGCCTCGATGTGGACCATGGGAATGGCCAGCTCGTGGGTCTCGTCGAGCAGGCCGCGGGCGCCCCAGGAGGTGGTCACGGGTGCGTGCAGCAGCTCGGCCAGCTCGCGTAGCTCCTCGAAGGCCTGGCTGTGGAGCACGCCGCTTCCAGCGTGGATGACGGGCAGCGAGGCCTCGACGAGCATGGCCGCGGCCTGCTCGACCTGCTCGGCCGCGGGCTGGATGGGCGTAAGCCGCCGATAGCGATGGGGCGGCTCGAGCGGCACCTCGTCGAGCTTGCCGTTGAAGATATTCTCGGGCACGTCGAGGTGGACCACGCCAGGCCGCCCGGTAAAGCACTGCCGCAGGGCGGCGCGGACGAGCTCGGGCAGCCGGTCGGCGCTTTTCACGGTCTCGGACCACTTGCACATGGCGCCGATGACCCCGACCTGGTCGAAGCACTGATAGGCGCCGCCTCGGTCGGGATACATGATCTGGGGCCGTCGGCAGCTCGTCAGCAGCAGCACCCGGTTGCCCTCGCCGTTTTCCACGGCCACCCCTGGCAGCACGTTGGCCACCCCAGGACCGTTGCTCGCCAGGCACACGCCCAGCCGTCCGCTGAGCCGCGCATAGGCGCCCGCCATGTGCATGGCGATGGACTCGTGGCGCGGGGTGACCATGCGCATGCCCAGATCCACGCAGCTCGCGAATAGCTGCAAGTAGGTGCCGTCGATGATTCCGAAGATCGCCTCCACGCCCTCCTGGTGCAGCATCTCGGCGACGATTCTTCCTCCCGTGGTCTTGTTGCTCATGGCGTTCCTCCGTGTCCGGCCTGCCGCGGACGCAGCAGGTCCTGGGCGATATCGATGATGCGGTCCAGGTGGGCGCCGAGGCTCGCGGCCGTGGGCGCCTGGTCGAGCTCCAGGTACTGACTCATGCGGATGCCATAGTGCGGCGAGACCAGCGACTGGAGCAGCGTGATGTAGATGGAGTTGATGACAAAGGCGGCCGTCTGCGCGTCCACTTCGGCTCGGACGATGCCTTGCTCGACGCCCTTTCGGATGGCCTGCTTCAAGTGCTCGGCGGTGTGGCTCTCCACCTCCGGGGTGAGCGCTTCGGCAAAGCGCGCCATCTCGGGCGAGGCCACGGAGATGTAGAGCACCACGTACTCGGACTGCTCGCGCGCAAAGCGAGCCCCCGCGCGGAAGATGTGCTCGATCTGGCGGTAGACGTCCCAGCCCGGGTCGAGCTCGCCGTAGACGACTTGACGGGATCGGCCGAGGCCGTCGCGGCAGACGTGCAGGAACAGCTCGTCCTTGCTGTCGAAGTAGGTGTAGATGGATCCCTTGGACACGCCCGCGCGCGTCGCCAGCTCGGCCATGTCCGCACCTGCGAAGCCCCGATCGGCGAACAGCGCCGCGGCCTCGCGCAGTAGCCGCTCGCGTTTTTGCGGATCGATCTTGTCGAAGGTGCTCTTCGGCATGCGCTTGCCCCTGGGGCGGCTCAGGGAAGGTGGGCGAGGTCGAAGGTGCCTAGGGCGCCCGCGAAGAGCGCGACCTGACCTGCGCGGAAGGGGTGATGGCTGTAGCCACCGACCCGCACAAAGGGCGTGAGGTTCCGCACCGCAGGATGGACCTCGGCCCAGTGGACCATCGCGAGGGCACCCGCGGAGTTGCTGAGCTGCTCCGAGCCCAGGCCGTAGCGCAGGGCATCGTAGCCGCCCACGCGCAGATCGAGCTCGTCGGTGAGCGGGATCTCCACCATGGCCATGCCCTCGTTGGCGAGCACGGAGTCCTGCTCGGCCAGGATGAGCTCGCGGCGGACGTTGACGTAGTAGTCCTCCGTCCCGATGACCCAGCGCTCGTAGCTGAATACGCTCAGCGCCAAGAGCGAGACCGACCCCATGGCCACGCGCACCCGGGGTTGGACGATGAGATTGGCGTTCCAGCCGCGCGCCGACTGGGCGTCCTCGGGCGGCAGCACCTCGGGCCGGGAATCGTCGTCGTAGCCGCTGCGCGGGAAGTAGCCCGCACGGTCGAACGGGAACGGCCAGTACTGCACGGCGGCGAGCTCAGCCCGCAGCACCAAAAAGGAAAACGGCGCGACCTGCAGGTAGCCGCCCAGGTGGCCGTAGGCCGGGGCGAGGTGATGGACCACGCCGCTCTCGATGTTCGAGTGGCCGAAGAGCAGCCCCGGTCGCTCGAGGAAGGGCGTGCACACCCCTAGCCTGCCCGAGTGCTCGACGCCGAGCGGGTTGACCTGCGCCACCAGAAGCTGATGCCACAGAAGGTGCGACCCCGGCTGACCCGCGCAGTGCTTGCCCTGCTCGGGGGTCGTCTCGGGCGGCGCCGCCCAGGCCTGGGACGCTGCTAGCGTGAGCGCGGCAGCCGCCAGTGCGCAGATCAGACGGCGCGGCCAAGGCGTGTGAAAAGATCGACTGGGCTTGAGCTCGCATCGATGACTGACCATCCAGTCATCGATATCCCGTCCGAGCCTACCCTGTCAAGCCCTATCGTCGTGGGCCCGTGGTCCTTGGCGGCGCCGTCTACTTCCGCCGCTTGGCCATCAGGGCCTCCATGGCCTCGAGGGTCTGGTCGAACAGGCGGCCTGCCGCGGCGATGGCTTCGGGCTTGGTGAGATCCACCCCGGCCTCCTGCAACAGCTCGAGCGGCGGCTTGGACGAGCCCCCGCGGAGCATGCCCAGGTAGGCGTGGCGCGCCTCGGCGCTTTCCTGCACTCGCTCGGCCAAGGCCAAGCCCGAGGCGAGCCCCGTGGCGTAGGTGAACATGTAGTACTTGTAGAAAAAGTGCGGCACGTACGCCCACTCCACCGCGTCGTTGTCGCCAAGCGCAAGCTCGGGGCCGTAGTACTGAGCGAGCAGCGTTTGGTAGCTCTGGTTGAGCAGCTCGGCCGTGAGCGGCTGGCCCTGCTCGACGGCCGTGTGGGCGGCGAGCTCGAACTCGGCGAACAGGGTCTGGCGATAGATGGTGGTGCGCACGGTCTCGGCGAGCACGCTCAGTAGATAGAGCTTCTGCTCGTCGCTCTGGCTCTGCTCGAGCAAGTAGTCCGACAGCAGCTTCTCGTTCAGGGTTGAGGCGATCTCGGCGATGAAGGGGACGTACTGCGCGGTCACGTACGGCTGCTGCGTCATGGACAGATGGCTGTGCAGGGCATGACCGAGCTCGTGCGCGAGGGTGGACAGATCGTCGACGCCGCCGAGGTAGTTCATCTTGACGAAGGGATGCACGCCGTAGAGGCTCGCCGAAAAGGCGCCGCTTTCCTTGTTCTTGTGGGGGTAGACGTCCACCCATCCCTGCTCGAGGTCGAGCCCGCGGCGCAGCACCGTCCGATAGTCGTCGCCCAGCGGCGCGAGCGCCCGCGGTAGCAGCGCCACGGCCTCGTCGTAGGGGATCTGCATCGTCGCCTCTTCGACCAGCGGCGCGTACAGGTCGTAGATGTGGAGCTCGCCCAGGCCCATGGCCTTCTTCCGCAGCCCGACGTAGCGGTGCAGGGGCTCGAGGTTGGCGTGGATGGCCTCGATGAGCTGGCGGTACACGGCCGGGTCGATGTTGTCCTTGTCGAGGTAGGCCTCCAGGGCCGTGTCGTAGCCTCGCGCCCGCGCGGAAAAGACGTTGAAGCGGATCTGGCCGGACAGGGCAGCGGCAAAGGCGTTCTCGTAGCTTCGCAGGGCGGCGAACACGCCCTCGACGGCGTCGCGACGCACCCGCCGCGACTTGGCGCCGCGGTATTTACCGAAGTTGGCAAAGCTCAGCGGCACCTCGTTGCCCTGCTCGTCCTCGATGATGGGCAGCTCGAGGTCGGCGCGCAGCGCGCGGTAGATCTTCTCGATGTCGGACGGCAGCTCGTTCAGATCCACCTCGGCCCAGAGGTTGTCGCCCGCCATGGCCAGGATGCGCTCGGCCTCGTCGCCGAGCACGCGCGTGCGGCGGCGGCGGAGCTCGTCGATGTAGGGGCGGTACTCGCCGAGTCGGGGCTCGCGCGCGTAGGCGGCCGCCATGGCGGCGTCGTCCAAGGCCAGGAGCTCCTGGCGGATGAACGAGGCTGCCTGCATGAAGGCGCGCATGGCGCCGAGGGCGCGGTCGTTCATGCCCGCGAGCCCGCTGGACTTCACGTTCGTGTCGTGGCGCAGGTTGGCGTACAGGGTCAGCCGGTTGGTCAAAAGGCGCGTCTCGAAGTAGAGCGCCAAGCAGTCCGCCAGCACCGCCTCGTCGCCGAGCTTGCCCCGAAACTCGCCGAGCCGCCGTCGGGCCTCGGCCGCCTCGACCAGGCTCTGCTCGAAGGCCTCGTCGCTCGGGTAGAGCGGACCGAGCTTCCAGCGGTAACGAGGCGGGATCTGGCTGCGATCGGCGTTCCCGTCGGGCTCCGCTGCGCCGCCCGCCGCCGCGCTCGGGCTCGCACCAGGCGCCGCGCTCGAGGCCCCTGGCCCGGCAGGCAGAGCCGACTCGTCGCAGCCCGCGGTGGGCCCGACCATCGCGACCGCCGTCACCGCGACTATGGCCACGCCCTTCCAACCCCCGATCCAGCTGCGCCCTCGGTTCATGCGCTTCCTCCTTTGCCTCTATGGTCAGGCCCGCTCGCCCCAACCGCATCGGGTCGAGGCCGATATCCTCGAGCGCACGAGACCCGCCCTACGCGGCCCCGTCGGCCTGCTGCGCCAGCGCGACGCGGAATCGCCTGCCCTGCGCTCACTCGGGCACGGGCGGCACCACCACCTCGTTGATCACCTGCACGCTGGCGCCAGCCGGGTAGGCATAGGACACATCGTGCGTGCTCGGCTCGATGCCGAGCGTGCCCCAGCCCCACACGGTCACGCCAAAGGGCGCCTCGCTCGTCATCTCTCGGCGTCCGTTTGAGCAGTTGCCCACGTCCTCGAAGTTGCCAGTCACCAGATCCACCCGGGTGTACTCGAGATCGCCGAGCGGCTGCCAGCCGATGAGCGTTCCCGCGCAGTCGAGCTCCACGGGCTCGAAGTCGCCGCTCACCCGCGAGGGCGCGCGCACGACCACCAGGCTCGTCTCGGAGTAGGTCGGGTCGGTGAAGAACACGTAGTGGTCGATGTACTGCTCGACCGGCACCACGTTGACCCAATCGGGATCGCCCTCGTTTTCGCCGTAGACCTCGGAGCCGGTCATGTACTGCGCCAGGTAGAAGGGATGGTCGGCGTCCTGGCTCTGGACCACGAACGGTCCTGGGTCGTTGAACTCGGCCACCTCGCCCTGGTTGATCATGGTCGGCGCGCCAGGCGGCGGCAGCGGCTCCCATTCGAGCTCGGTGCCGTTCACCGCGCCCACCAGCCGCCACGGCGGCGCCTCCTCGTCGCCCCCAGCGGCCGCGCGATTGCGGTAGCGCACGCCCGCGTAGGAGCTTCCCAGCGCGCGCACGGGCGGGATCTGCTGATGCGCCGAGTCGCAGTACTGCGCGTCGGTCGGCACGCTCAGACAGCTCGCCGCACCCCAGACGCCGATGGGCTTGTCCGACTGGATGGGCGCGCCGCTCAGCTCCGCGGACTGGGTGACCTGCAGGTACTCGCCCGCATTGAGCTCGTAGATGACGGGCTGCCCGGCCGGGGTCTGCGCGATGCCGCCGCCGCCCACCACGTCGACGCCCGGCAGGAAGATCACCGTGGTCTCGTCGTAGTGCGCCACGATGTCGATCGAGGGCTTGCCCGGGCCGTAGACCAGGCTACGGGCGTAGGGATTGACGGCCACGTAGTTGGTGTCCCAGGCGCTGACGGGCAGCAGTAGGCTGGCCGAGGTGGCCTGGGCCGAGCCGCCTCCGTAGGGCAGCATGGAGTAGGCCACCACGGGTCGGTCGGTCTGCACGAAGAAGGCATCGCCCATGCCCGAGCCCTGCACGCCCGCGGGCCCATCGATGGCCGCGGCAAAGGGGCAGTCCAGGCCTACCCCCAAGGTATCGTGCGCCAGAAAGACGATGGCCACCTCGCCCACGGGCAGGCCGTCGACCGGATCGTAGGCCGTGTAGGTGAGGTCCTGTCCTTGGCCCTGGGGGATCTGGATGAACTCGACGTTGTCGATGGCCTCGCCTTGGTAGTAGACGTCGATGTGGACGGGCACCGACCAGGTGTTGGCCACGAAGGTGGCAAAGCAGGCCCCGCCGATGGCGGAGATGACGTCCGGCTTGACGGCCCAGTAGTCGCAGCCGTACGAGCTCTTGGACGCCCGGGCCGCCTCGCAGGGATCATCGGTGCACTCGCCGTTGAGGCAAGCCTGGTCGCCGCTGCAGGTCTCGACGACCACCCCGTTGCAGTCGAGCACCTTGCGCAGGTCGGCGCTGCAGCTCGGGCTGCACGCGGTCGAGCCGCCGAACAGGATCCCGCCGACGCCGCTGCCGCCGTTCGAGGTCGTGCCGCCCGTGCCCGCCTCGCCGCCCGAGCTGGCACCCGCGCCGTTGTTGCCGTCTCCGCCGACGCCGTCGGCATCGACCCCCGAGCACGCGGCGAGCCCCAGGCTGACTACCACCGCTGCCGCACACCACGCTCCCAGCACCTGCTTCGCGTTCATCTGGCCGTCTCCCTAGATCAAGCTCCAGACCAGTGTAGCACAGGACTTCGCCGACCACGCACCCCGGACGGCGCTTGGACCTGATGACCCCTCGATCCAGCGAGCCGCGGCCCGCGCTACCCCACCCTACTTGTAGCGGCCAAGCGGCCGCGGGGGGCGGCGCGGCTCCCAGGGAGTGATCCAGCTCGAGCCGGCCTGGCTCGGCGGCTGCAGGCTACTGGTGCGCGCCTCGTCGGGCTCGGGCAAGGGGGGCAGCTCGGGCGGCTCGCCGATCTCAGCCGCTACCGCGACCTGGCTCTTCGATCTGGGCGCCATCTGCTCGTAGGACCGCTCGGCGAGCCGGGCGATGGCCGGATCCAGGCCCTCTTCGGCGATGAGGGCGGTGTGCTTGCGTCGGCCACCCACCAGATCCTGCAAGTAGCCCTCGATCTCGGCCGCGCTGTACAGGTCGCGCGGGTTGTAGCGCCCGAGGTCGAAGCCCTCGACCGCGGCGATCTCGTTCGTGCCGAGCCTTCCCGGCCCGTAGCGATTGCTGCGCCGCAGGTCGCCGCGCTGGATGGCCGCCATCAGATCCAGCGGCACGCGCTCGGCCTTGCGCACCAAGCGGCGCTTGCCGTCGGCGTCGTGGTGGATGACCTCGCCCATTCCGCCCGTGTTGTACTGGAAGAAGCGCACCTTGCCCGGAGCCCTCTCGCAGAGGCCCATCACGATGTCGCGGAACTGGTTCACCTTCTTGCCCTGCGGGCCGATGATGAACGGGTCGGTGCCCACGACGCGCACCGACTCGCCCGCCAGCTCGGGTCGGGTGGCAAAGCTGTGGGTGGACTCGCCCCAGAGGTAGGCCAGCACGGCCTGCTCGGCCGTGAGCTCCTGGGCAAAGGGCATGATGGTGTTGCGGCGGGTGATGAAGGCGAAGATCAGGCCGTCCAGGCCCTCGCCCAGCGGGGGCAGGTTCACGCTCTCGGCCGCGATGCCGTGCATCCGCCGCCCGCGGCGCACCCTGAGCTTGCTCCGCTGCATGACCCCGCGGCCGTTCTCGCCCAGCCGCTCGTCCAGAAAATCGACGGTGCCGTCAGCGTGCACCATCACGTTCTCGAGCAGGGCGGATTCGTCGCTCAGGGCGTTGTACATGGCCTCCTGCATCGTCGGATCGACGTCGGTCTTGACGTAGAAGTTGTTCTCCGAGCCGTAGGCCCCGCCGTCGGGGCGCAGAAAGCAGATGTCGTCCTGCACGGCCAGGGTCCCCTCGCCGCCATCGTGATCGAGCCCGAGCCCGTGGCAGGACCAGGTGGATTTCCCCGTGGCCGTCAGGCCGAAGAGGAACACGCCGTAGCGCCGCAGCTCGCCCGTCTGCGCGTCCTTGGCCACGACGATCTTCGTGCCCGCGTGAAGCCCGAGCATGCCCTTGGCGTCGGCCTCGTACATGGCCTGGCGCAAAAAGCCCTTCTTGTCCTCGCCCGTGTAGTCGCTGCCCAGGCAGATGTTGATGTGCTGCTCGGGCAGCGACAGGATCTGCATGCGGATGGGATGCTCGTCCGGGATGTGCACCATGGTGAGCTCGGGCCCCGGGCGGGAGCGGCTCGGCTCGAACATGGTGGTGCCCCAGCCCATGGCCAGGCGGTAGCTCTTGGGATCGGCCACCGACAGATAGAGGCTGCAGCGGGGGTTGAAGTCGGGGTTTTCCCCCATGCGCCGAGTGATGCGCACCATGGGCAGGGTCTGCACGAGCTGCAGCACCTTGTGCAGCATCTCGGGCGCGGTCTGGACGAGCCCGCTCTGGTAGGGGTTGAGCCGATGCTGCTGGACCGCCTCCGAGCCCAGGTAGACCGTCTTCTGGGCCATGCGCGAGCTCACGGCGCTGCGCCAGCAATACGAGCCGAAGCGGGTGCGCGTGGCGTGGGGGATGGCTTTTTTGCGAGCCTGGCGCAAGCCTAGCTCGCGCACCTTGCCCTCGCGCAAGGCGTGCGCGAGGTTCTCGGCAAAGCGCCGATAGGCGTGGACATCGTAGGCGCTGGGCATGGGGCGACCTTCAGGGGCTCGAGCGCTCTCCTCGGCGGAGAGACGCGGGGGCGATGCGTAGGTGGAGGTATACCCTACCCCTCTCGGCCGTGGCCACTGCATGTCGCTTGGAGCAAAGAAACCGCGCATTCCCGCACGCCTCGCCCCGTGGCACGAGGAACCAGAGCCGCGTCTACGCGCGGCAGCCGAGCCGTCGGCGGGGCGGCGGGCAGACCTTCCGTGCGAGGGGCAAAAGAGGAAAGGTCATGGGCAAGAGGCACCTGGGTTCTTGCGTAGCGTGTGCGGCTCTGGTCCTGGCTCTAGCCGGCTGCGGCAGCGGCTGGGAGGAGCCCGAGCAGCACTGGGGCGTGGGCTCGCCCGCCGCCGAGTCGCAGTCGGGCGCGGCCGAGCGTGGCGGCTCGACCAAGGCAAGCGGGCCGAGCGGGCTCAGCAAACCCGGTCCCAACCCGGTCATCCGCAGATTGGGGCCAGGGGATGTGTGCGTGGGCGTGTTCGGGCTGTGCGATGTGGGGCTTAGCTGCGTGGACGGCGTGTGCTGCAACTCGGCGTGCGATGGGGCCTGCGAGCGCTGCGACCAGGAGCTTCTGCCCACCGAGCTCGGCGAACAGCCCCGCTACAGCGGCAACTGCACGCTCAGCGAGGACTGCAGCGATTGCGTCCGCTACGTCAACGGCCAAGTGCCGTCCTCGGGCGATGGGACGAGCTGGGCGGAAGCCTTCCGGACGGTGCAGGAAGGCATCGACGCGGCCTACGCGGCGGTCCAAGCCGACCCCGAGCTCGATAGTTGCGACGTGTGGGTGGCGCAGGGCACCTACTACATCTACGTGGATGACCCGCTGGACACCGTCGTGCTCGAGCCTGGCGCCGCGGTCTACGGCGGGTTCGATGGCACCGAGACCGAGCGCGCCGATCGCGATTGGACAAGCCACGTCACCACGCTGAGCGGCTACGACGAGGACGGTGGCGAAAACCGCGTCTACCACGTGGTCACGGGCAGCGACGATGCGGTGCTCGACGGGTTCACGGTGACCGGAGGGCAAGCTGATGCGAGCGAGCCCCACTATTCCGGCGGCGGGATGGTCAACTGGGACGCCTCGCCGACAGTGGCAAACTGCACGTTCAGCGGCAATTCCGCGAGCATCTTCGGCGGCGGGATGTTCAACGGGAGCAATAGCTCGCCAACGGTGCAGAGCTGCACGTTCAGCGGCAATTCCGCAACCTACGGCGACGGCGGCGGGATGTGCAACCACGAAAGCTCACCGACGGTGCAGAGCTGCACGTTCAGCGGCAATTCCGCAGCCTACGGCGGCGGAATGTTCAATTACTACTACAGCTCGCCGACGGTGACCAATTGCACGTTCAGCGGCAACGACGCCAGCGTCGACGGCGGCGGGATGTTCAACGTCGACAGCTCGCCGACGGTGACCAATTGCATCCTCTGGGGCGATACGGGCGGCGAAGTCGTCAACGATAGCTCCACGCCCACCGTAACGTACAGCAACGTCGCGGGTGGCTATGCGGGCGCGGGCAACATCGACGCCGACCCGCAGTTCGTGGGCAGTCTGCGGCTCGGCTCGCGCTCGCCCTGCATCGACGCGGCCAACGGGCTCGTGGCGCCCGCGGTCGACCAAGACGGCAACGAGCGGGTCAACGACCCCACCAGCCCCAATACGGGCGTGGGCCCACCCTGGGCCGACATGGGAGCCTACGAGAGCCAGCAGGCTTGGTGCGTCCGTTACGTTGACGTCGACGTCCCGTCCTCGGGCGACGGCCTGGGCTGGAGCACGGCGTTCCAGAGGGTGCGCGAGGGCATCGACGCGGCCTACGCGGCCGTGCAGGCCGACCCCAACCTCGATAGCTGCCAAGTCTGGGTGGCCGAGGGTACGTACTACATCTACGAAGGCGCCCAGACCGACACGGTGGAGCTCCAGCCCGACGTCTGGGTCTATGGCGGGTTCGTCGGCACCGAAACGGACGTCGGCGAACGGGACTGGGACAGCCACGTCACTACCCTGAGTGGCTACGACAGCCCTGGCGGCTCGGATCGGGTCTACCACGTGGTCACGGGCAGCGACGATGCGGTGCTCGACGGCTTCTCGGTGACCGGCGGGCAGGCCAATGCGGGGAGCTGGCCCCACGACTACGGAGGCGGGATGTTCAATGATGGCGGCTCGCCGACCGTGGCGAACTGCACGTTCAGCGACAATTCCGCGAGCATTGGCGGCGGGATGTACAACGTGGACGCCTCACCAACGGTGCAGAGCTGCACGTTCAGCGGCAACGACGCCAGCGTCGACGGCGGCGGGATGGTCAACGACGAAAGCTCGCCGACGGTGCAAAGCTGCACGTTCAACAGCAATGATGCGGCCCAATTCGGCGGCGGGATGTTCAACCACTGGAACAGCTCGCCGACGGTGAGCAACGGCGTCCTGTGGGGCGACACGGCCCCGGACGGGCCCGAAGTCTACAACAGCAACTCCACGGCCACCATAACGTACAGCAACATCGCGGGCGGCTACGCGGGCACGGGCAACATCGACGCTGACCCGCTGTTCGTGGGCGCTCCGAGCGACCTGCACCTCGGCGCGGGCTCGCCCTGCATCGACGCGGCCAACGGGCCCGAGGCGCCCACGGTCGACATGGACGGCAACGAACGCGTCGACGATCCCGATAGCCCCAACACGGGCGTGGGCCCGCCCTGGGCCGACATGGGAGCGTACGAGTATCAGCCGTAGCCGTCGTAGTGAACCCGGACGAGCCTCGAGGCGCCCGTGGCGTTCGGGTCCGTCGCCTGATGTCGTCGCCCTTGCGGCGTGATAGGCGAGAGGTTACACTGCACATATGATAAGGAGCTTCCGCCACAAAGGACTGAAGCTGCTCTACGACAGGGGCGACAGGCGGAGGGTATCGGCGGAACAGGCGGACAAGATCGAGCGCATCCTCGCCCGCCTCGATCAGGCCGGGGACCCGAGCGGCATGGACCTGCCGGGCTACCGGCTCCACGCTCTGAAGGGCGATCTGGCGGGCTTTTGGTCGGTGACGGTTTCCGGCAACTGGCGGGTGATCTTCCGCTTTTCGGGTGGCCACGCCAGCGATGTGGACCTGATCGACTACCACTAGGAGGACGGACCATGACCATGAAGAAACCACCGCATCCGGGGCTTGCCGTTCGGCATGACTGCATCGAGCCGCTGGGGCTGACGATCGTCGAGGCTGCCAAACGCCTTGGCGTCAGCCGCAAGCAGCTGTCCGACATCGTCAACTGCCACGCGGGCATCTCGCCCGAAATGGCGATCCGCCTCGACAAGGCATTCGGCGGCGGCGCAGAGACCTGGTACCGCATGCAGGCCGCTTATGATCTGGCCCGCGCCATGGAGCACGCCGACGAGATCAAGGTCGACCGCCTCACGGCGGCCTGAGCAGCTACGACAGCTCGCCGACGGTGACGAACTGCACGTTCAGCGACAATTCAGCGGGCGTCGACGGTGGCGGGATGTACAACGACGAAAGCTCGCCGACGGTGGGAAACTGCACCTTCAGCGGCAATTCCGCGCACTACGGCGGCGGGATGTACAACGACGAAAGCTCGCCGACG